>CAYPEH010000060.1:0-16156 GCA_964409585.1 uncultured Chromatiales bacterium
GTTCTGACTTCTGTCTGACGTCCTGAGGATGGCATAGATTGGTGCCGGGTTAATACCTTATCGGTCAGCGTTTTGGGCCGACGAAGATACTTTCACGCTCACTGACCAGCTGTGGGTCATCCGGCGATTCGATGCGGAAGACGATCGGTGTGACCTCCTGCTTCAAATTCCGGTTCGGCACCTTGACGAACACCGTCAACGCGGAGACATAGTTTGGGCGTGCGGTGAACATTTTTTCCGCACCCACCATGATCAATCCCTCCGGACCCTTGGCGGTCACTTTCACCTTCGCCGGCTTGGAGGTCTTGTTCAGCACCTTGAGGACATATTTGTTCTGGATGGAACCATCACTCTGGCGCACGAACAGGGGCTGGCGTTCATGCAGCACCTTCAGTTCCACCGCGGCCAGCGAGCTGAAGCCGATGCCGATACCGATCACGGCGATGATCATGATGGCACCGTAGACCAATACGCGGGGGCGCTTGAGCAGAGGCTTCACATCCTTGCCTTCCACCTCGTCATAGGAGGCATAGCGGATCAGGCCGCGCGGCCGGCCGATCTTGTCCATCACCTCGTCACAAGCATCGATGCAGAGGCCGCAGGTGATGCAGCCTTCCTGCTGGCCGTGGCGTATATCCACGCCGGTCGGACAGACCGCCACACACTGTTTGCAGTCGATGCAGTCACCCGTGGTGCGTTCCTCCTCCTTCTGTCCCTTCTTGATACGGCCCCGCGGTTCGCCGCGAGCGTAATCGTAGGTGGGCACCACGGTCTGGCGATCGATCATCACACCCTGCAGGCGTGCATAGGGGCACAGCCAGAAACAGGTCTGTTCACGCAGGAAGCCGGCGAGGAAATAGGTGCCCGCCGTGAACATACCCACGGTGATATAACCGGCGCTGTCCACCTCGCCGCTGAAGAAGCGCGGCCACAGTTCCCAGGCATCGGTGAACCAGGCAACGAAACTGAATCCAGTGAGGAAGCCGATGAGGATCCAGATGGCGTGCTTGATCACCTTGATGCGGATCTTGCGCAGGTCCCAGGGAGCCTTGTCCAGTTTGCGCCGCTGTGCAGGGTTGCCTTCCAGTTTTTCCTCCAGCCAGGTGAAGACATCGACCCAGATGGTCTGGAAGCAGAAATACCCGCAGTACACCCGCCCCGCCACGGTGGTTACCGCGGCAAGAAGGATGGCCAGGAACAGCAGCACCAGGGACAGCATCCAGAAGTCCTGCGGCACCACCGTCGTTCCGAAGATGTGGTACTGGCGGCCGGGGATGTCGAACAGGACTGCCTGGCGGTCACCCCAGCGCAGATACGGCCCCAGGAAAAAAATCAACCAGACCGATGCCGTCATCCACTTGTAGGTGCGGAACCGCCCCGACATGCGTTTGGCATGAATGGTCTCGCCACCGGTATTGACGTGCCATTGCTGGGCCTCATCGTAGAGCGCCTCCACGTGAGAGTGGTCGATCTTGCGTTTTTCTTCGCTCAAGGCGGTCACTCCTGTCTTCGCTGTCCAGCCCCGGCAGGCGGCAGCAGAACGGATGATGGTTTCGATTTCAGCGGGAGATTAAATGCCGGTCATCGTTTCGTCAGTGACATTTGTCACCACATGCAGACAACTGCTATTCCCATTTCCTGGATCATCGTCTGAAAACGGCAAAGGGGGGAGCCGATGCCCCCCCCTTCAACGGTATACACCGCTGTCGAATCAGTCGGACTTGTGCTTATTGGCATCCGATTTCATCAAACCGGCCACTTTAAAGCCAAGAAAAATGAGAACAACAACGGAGATGACAACCGTCAGGGCCGATCCCCATACAACCGGGTCTGACATGCTCATAACGAATCCTCCCAGACTTATTTTGTTCTGTCTCAGTCCCAGGGGCGGCATGCCCCTGGGACAGGATCATCAAACCTCGATCCCCAGACCTTACTGACCACCACCCAGACGGTGCACGTACACAGCCAGCTTTTTGATCTTGTCAGCACTCAGACGGTCTTTGAAAGACGGCATGACCGCTTCGCGGGTTTCCGGATCACTGGCATCGTTCACGCCATGCAGGATGGTCTGCTTGACGCTGTCGAGCTGGGTCGATCCGGGGGCGGGCCGGAAGCGGAAGATGCCATCGGTCAGGTTGGCGGAGCCGAGCATCTGCATGCCCTTGGCATCCGGTCCGTGACAGGCGATGCAGCCTTTCTGGGCGAACAGCTGCTTGGCAGCCTCGTCCTGCTTGCCCTCGCTCATGCCCACGACCCAGTTGGCCAGGGTGTCCACCTCATCCGCGGACAGGATCTTGGCGTGTGCGGTCATGACACCCTTGCGACCCATGGTGATGGTTTCCTGGATCTTGTCGATGGTGCCACCCCACAGCCAGTCGTCGTCCGCCAACACGGGGAAGCCGACGTTGCCCTGACCGCCGGAACCATGGCAGGCGGCGCAGTTGTCGCCGAACAGCACCTTACCGGCACGCTCGACATAGGCCACGAGCTCGCTGTCCGCGAGGATCTCCGCAGCACTCATCTTGGCGATCCTGTCCTCGTACGGGGCGCGGACCGCCTCGATGGCCTTCAGGTCCTCATTGTACTCGTCCATCATGGACCAGCCCATGATGCCCTTGGTGTACCCGGTCAGGCCCGGCCACATGGGGTACAGGATGCTGTACAGCACCACAAAACCGATACTGGCGTAGAAAGCCAGCGTCCACCAGCGGGGTGGCGGATTGCTGAGTTCCCGCAAGTCATCGTCCCAAATGTGTCCGGTGTTGTTTTCACCGGGGAACGGATTATTACCTTCAGCCATTTTTCCCTCCGGAATCAATCTTGTCTTCGTCTAGCACGATGTGCTTGTGCGCTTCGAGTTTGTCTCGATTCTTTGGACGCAACACCCACACATACATGCCCAACATGAGGAAGAAGATGACGACCGTGACGATCAGACCGACCCAGTCATTGGTCGTCATCGCTTCCCAATCGGTGTGAAAGTACTCCCGCAGGCTATTCACGATAGGTCTTGCTCTCGTCGAGCTTGATCATCGTGCCCAGGACCTGGAGGAAAGCGATTACCGCATCTTCCTCGGTCTTGCCTTCGAGTTCAGCGGGACCATTTTCGATGTCGGCATCGGTGTAGGGCACACCCATCATGCGCATCACCTCCATGCGGGTACGCATGGCGGGATCATCGATCATGGTCTCGGCGAGCCACGGGTAGTTGGGCATCACCGATTCCGGCACCACGGAGCGCGGCGCACGCAGGTGCTTGCGATGCCAATCATCAGAGTACTTGCCACCGACACGAGCCAGATCGGGGCCGGTACGCTTGGAACCCCACTGGAACGGATGGTCGTACATGGACTCGACTGCCAGAGAATAGTGACCGTAGCGCTCCTTCTCATCGCGGAACGGACGGATCATCTGCGAGTGGCAGAGGTAGCAGCCCTCGCGCAGATAAATGTCACGGCCCGCCAGTTCCAGAGCGGTATAGGGACGGAGGCCATCGCCCGGCTTCCAGTCCGCCAGCGACTGACCTTCCTTACGCTGCCAGACCAGTTCCGGGAACTTGGGGGATCCGTCCTCGTTCTTCATGCGGCTTTCCACCGCACTGTCCAGATAGAACAAGGGCACGATTTCGACGATGCCACCCACGGACAGGATGACCGCGAGCATGAGGACCAGGCCCCATACGCTCGTCTCCATCTTTTCCTGAATACCTTTGCTAGCCATTTTTATCTTTCCCCCTCAATCAAGCCGCGGCGCGGGCGGCTGCTATGGAACCTTCCGCGGAGGCCTTCTTCACGGTCATGATCACGTTGTAGAGCATGACAATGGCACCCAACAGGAAGATCGCGCCACCGATGGCACGCATGGCGTAATACGGATGCATGGCTTCCACCGACTCGGCGAAGGTGTAGGCCAGGGTGCCGTACTCGTCATAGGCACGCCACATCAGGCCCTGCATGATGCCGGACACCCACATGGCGGTGATGTAGATCACGGCGCCGATGGTCATCAGCCAGAAGTGGACGTTGACCAGATTTTCGCTGTGGATCTTGGTGTGCCACAGGCGCCCAAACAGGTGGTACAGAGCGCCGATACCCACACCGGCAACCCAGCCCAGGGCTCCGGAATGCACATGTCCGACGGTCCAGTCGGTGTAATGGGACAGGGCATTGACGGTCTTCAGGGACATGACCGGGCCTTCGAAGGTGGACATGGCGTAGAAGGCCAGGGAAATGATCAGGAAGCGCAGAGTGTAGTCGGTGCGCAGTTTGTCCCAGGCTCCGGACAGGGTCATCATGCCGTTCACCGCGCCACCCCAGGAGGGGATGATCATGGCGAGGGAGATGGCCGCGCCCAGGGAACCGGTCCAGTCGGGCAGGGCGGTGTACTGCAGGTGGTGCGGACCAAGCCAGACGTAACCGAACATCAGGGCCCAGAAGTGGACCACCGACAGGCGGTAGGAGAAGACCGGACGACCGGCCTGCTTGGGCACGAAGTAGTACATGATGCCGAGGAAACCGGCGGTCAGGTAGAAGCCGACGGCGTTATGACCCCACCACCACTGGATCATGGCGTCCTGCACACCGGAGAACAGGGAGTAGGAATCGGTCAGGCTGACCGGGATGGCCAGGCTGTTCACCACATGCAGGTAGGTGATCATCACCATCATGCCGAGGAAGAACCAGTTCGACACATAGATGTGCGAGGTCTTGCGTTTGGCGATGGTCATGACGAAGTTGAAGAAGAAGCTCAGCCAGACCACGGCGATGAGGATGTCGATGGGCCATTCCAGCTCGGCGTATTCCTTGCCGGAGGTGAGGCCCAGCGGGAAGGAGATGACCGCCAGCACGATGATCAGGTTCCAGCCCCAGAAGGTGAACCAGGCCATCTTGTCGCTCCAGAGGCGGGTGTGACAGGTGCGTTGCACGCTGTAGAAACCCGTTGCCATCAGGGTGCATCCGCCGAAGGCGAATATCACCGCATTGGTGTGCAGGGGCCGCAGGCGACCGAACGTAATATAAGGCAGGTCAAAGTTAAGCACCGGCCAGGCCAGTTCGGACGCAATATAGACGCCGACAAGGGCACCGACCACCAGATAAACCACCGCAAACACGGCGAACCAGCGTACAACATCGAAGTTGTACTTCTTCTCTAGGACATGATCTTGTGTCGCTTCCACGGCACACCTCCTCTCTCAACAGAAATCGGCATTTCTAAAAACAGAACCCCAAAAAAAGACCGGCGATACGCCATCCCCCGAAGGCGGTATGTGTTGTTACCCCCGTAAGAGCATTATCCACCCGGACATTCACCCCAGGCCCAGCACACCTACTGGGCCATCCCGGATGTCATTCGTTCTGATCTGCTGATCCGGGGCCCTGCATTGTGATTTTTACCTGATCCATCGCGCCGCACACCAACGCGAAGCGCAGGCAAGGCTACCCAAGTCTCGAAGAAAAAATCGTGACATATATCAATAGAATCCCTAACCCTTGTCAAGGAAAGCCTTGCGCCGCAAGCCGTTAGCGACCGGTCTACAACCGCCAGCAAGCAATATGCTCAAGCTCTTACATAGACTTACCACCGATGGCCGATCAGCCACGACACACGGAGGCACGGCTCACATCCATCCCAGATAGTCCATTAGGAGGCGTGATGATCGCGCAGGGATTTGGATTCACAAGGAATTTTCTGAAGGAGCGGCATGGCCCGCTCCCTGTCCGACTGAAGAAAATTTCTTGTGGATTCAAAGATCAAGCGAGGGCGCGTCACCTAATGGACTATCTGGGATCATCACAACGGCCACAATCAGCAGCGGTCTCGGGCGAATCCACGGCGGGTTCCGCCCCCAGGCCCGGGTGGAAACGAGACAAGAAAACAAGGCGGGGAAGGATCGTCACTCCACCTTATTCATGATTCATGGCGGATCACGACTCCTGGCGCCGGGCTGGTGCAGCCGCGCATCAGACCGGCGCCGAGTTCATGGTCGTCGCCATGGCTTCGGCCGCCATCATGAATAAGGTGGGGTTACAGTTGGGCGGCGGGATCGCGCCCACACTCGCCCTGACCCGCCATGATCTTCAAGCGGGGTACATCCAGCAGGCGTACATTCTTGCGCTGCACACTGAGAATGCCTTCATTCTGGAAACGGGTGAACATGCGGCTGACCGTCTCCACCGCAAGGCCGAGATAGTTGCCGATGTCGTTTCGCGACATGGACAGACGGAATTCATTGGCTGAAAAACCGCGCTCATGGTAGCGTCCGGACAGACTCAGCAACAATGCGGCCAAACGTTCCTCCGCGGTCTTCTTGCCCAACAGCAGGAGCATGCCCTGCTCATCGAGGATCTCCTGGCTCATCACCCGCAACAACTGGTGGTGGAGCGCCGGGATCTTGACCGTCAGGTCCTCCAGCCGGTCGAAGGGAATCTCACACACGCTGGAGGTCTCCAGCGCACGGGCCGCGCACTGATGCCGCTCGGGGCTGATCGCGTCCAGGCCCACCAGTTCACCCGGCAGGTGGAATCCGGTCACCTGCTCACTGCCGTTATCGGTCAGCGTGTAGGTCTTCACCGAACCGGAACGCACCGCGTAGATGGCGCGGAAGCGGTCACCGATCCGGAACAGGTGCTCGCCACGCGCCAGCGGCCGCTTGCGCTTGATGATGCGATCGAGCCGCTCCATGTCCTCGGCGCTGATCCCGATGGGCAGGCACAGCCGGTGCAGGCTGCAATCCTCACAGGACAAGGACGCCTGGGACAGCATTACAACGGGCGTGTCGCCGGATGGTGCCATGGGGCAGGTCAATCCATAGGAGGTGGAAGATCGGGTTATTGGATCAGATTCAATGATCCCAATCAATAAAACAGCCGCTGCAGCCGGATGCCGGCCATATCCTTGTTACTACCCGGTTTCCACCGATGGCGGCGGCGGGTTATGCTTACCACGATCATCCAAGCAAGGCCGGACCGCCGGCCGCGATTTCACTGGGATACCATCCATGAGCGGGCGCACTGCCACCGTCGAACGCGACACCCTGGAGACTCGGGTTCAGGTCCGTGTGGATCTGGACGGCACAGGCAAGGCCGAACTGAACACCGGCGTACCCTTTTTCGACCACATGCTCCACCAGGTCGCCCGCCACGGCATGATCGACATGGAGATCCAGGCCGAGGGAGATCTGCATATCGATGCCCACCATACGGTGGAGGATGTCGGCATCACCCTCGGCCAGGCCGTGCGCGAGGCCGCCGGGGACAAACAAGGCATCTTCCGTTATGGCCACGCCTACGTGCCCCTGGACGAGGCACTCAGCCGCGTGGTGATCGACCTGTCCGGCCGTCCCGGTCTGGAATACCAGGTGGACATGCCGCGCGAGCGGGTTGGCGAATTCGATCTGGAACTGCTGCGCGAGTTCTTTCAGGGCTTCGTCAATCACGCCCAGGTCACCATGCACATCGATACCCTGCGCGGCCGCAACGCCCACCATGTGGCCGAAACCCTGTTCAAGGCCTTCGGCCGCGCCCTGCGCGCGGCCCTGGAGGCCGATCCCCGCGCCAGCGGCATCCTGCCCTCGACCAAGGGTTCCCTGTAAGCATCCAGACAACTTCCGTCATGGCTAACGTCGTCATCATCGATTACGGCATGGGCAATCTGCATTCCATTGCCAAGGCCGTCGAGCACGCCGGTGACAAGGTCCGCGTGCACATCACCGATCAGCGCCAGACCATCCTCGACGCCGACCGGGTCATCTTTCCCGGTGTCGGCGCCATCCGGGACTGCATGCAGGAGCTGGACAGCCATCGACTGCTGGAAGTGCTCGGCGAGGTCGCCCGCAGCAAACCCATGCTGGGGGTCTGCCTGGGCATGCAGGCACTCATGGATCACAGCGAGGAGAACGGGGGGGTCGACTGCCTCGGCCTGCTGCCTGGGCGGGTCCGCCATTTCGGCGACCATCCGGTCGATCCCGATACCAACGAGCCTCTCAAGGTCCCACACATGGGCTGGAACCGCGTGCATCAGCTGATCCCCCACCCCCTGTGGTCCGGCATAGGCCAGGACAGCTGGTTCTACTTCGTGCACAGTTATTTCGTCGAACCGGCCAACACCGGTGACACCAGCGGCTCGACCCGCTACAGCCGTGAATTCGCCTCCGCTGTGGCCCGTGACAACCTGTTCGCTGTACAGTTCCACCCTGAAAAGAGCCAAAAGGCCGGCCTCACCCTGTTGAGCAATTTCCTCAACTGGGATGGCCAGGCATGAGTCGGCCATTACAAAACACTCCAGACAGAGAGAATCCCCCATGTTGCTGATCCCAGCCATCGACCTCAAAGAGGGCAAATGCGTCCGCCTTCGCCAGGGTCGCATGGACGACGAAACCGTATTTTCCGATGATCCCGTGGCCGTTGCCGGCCGTTGGGTGGAAGCCGGTGCCCGCCGCCTGCACATGGTCGATCTGGACGGCGCTTTCGCCGGCAGGCCGGTCAACGCCGAAGTGGTCCACCGCGTGGCCGAGACCTACCCCGATCTGCCGATCCAGGTGGGCGGTGGGATACGGGACGAAGACACTGTGCAGACCTATCTGGATGCCGGTGTCAGTTGGGTCATCATTGGCACCAAGGCGGTCAGCACCCCGCACTTCATCAACGACCTGTGCCTGGAATTTCCCGGCCATATCATCGTCGGCCTGGATGCGAAGGACGGCAAGGTGGCGGTGGACGGCTGGTCCAAGCTGTCCCGGCACGACGTCATCGATATGGCCCAGCACTTCGAGCGCGACGGCGTGGAGGCCATCGTCTACACCGACATCAGCCGTGACGGCATGATGACCGGTGTCAACGTGGAGGCCACCGCGCGTCTGGCCCGCGCCATCCGCATTCCGGTGATCGCCTCCGGTGGCATCACCAACCTGGACGACATCCAGCGACTCAGCGAAGCCGCCGGCGACGGCATCATCGGCGCCATCACCGGCCGCGCCATCTATGAGGGCACGCTGGACTTCGCCGCCGGACAGAGGCTGGCCGACCAGTTGGCATCCGGGTGAACGCCATGGGTCTGGCCAAACGCATCATCCCCTGCCTGGACGTGGATGGCGGCCGTGTCGTCAAGGGCGTCCGCTTCGTCGACATCCGTGACGCCGGCGACCCTGTGGAAGTGGCACGCCGCTATGACGCCGAAGGCGCGGACGAGATCACCTTCCTGGACATCACCGCCAGTTCCGACGAACGCGAGACCATGGTCCACGTGGTCGAGCAGGTGGCCGGCGAGGTCTTCATCCCGCTCACCGTCGGTGGCGGCATCCGCGAGCTGGCCGACATACGCCGCATGCTCAATGCCGGCGCCGACAAGGTGGCCATCAATACCGCGGCCGTGTTCCGTCCGGAATTCGTCCGGGAGGCGGCGGACAAATTTGGTTCCCAGTGCATCGTCGTCGCCATCGACGCCAAGAGCGTCAGCAAGGAGGGGGAGGAACCGCGCTGGGAGATCTTCACCCATGGCGGCCGCAAGCCCACCGGCATCGACGCGGTGGACTGGGCGCGGCGCATGGTCAATTATGGAGCCGGCGAGATCCTGCTCACCAGCATGGACCGGGACGGCACCAAGATCGGCTTCGACAACCAGCTCACCCGCGCCATCAGCGAGGCGGTGAGCGTACCGGTGATCGCCTCCGGCGGGGTCGGCAACCTCCAGCATCTGGTGGATGGGGTCACCGAGGGCCGTGCCGATGCGGTACTGGCCGCAAGCATCTTCCACTTCGCCGAATACAGCATCGGCGAAGCCAAGCGATACATGGCCGAGCACGGCGTGGAGGTACGACTGTAACTCCTCGTCAACTCGTTCCTTGACCTGTCGCCAGCCAACACCGACACTTGCCGCCCCGATCAACTCCGATATCGACCTGTTTTCATGAGCACAGACACGCTACAGCGGCTGGCGGCCGTGCTGGAGGAGCGCAAACAGGCCTCCCCCGACAGCTCCTATGTGGCACGTTTGTACGACAAGGGACTGGATTCGATCCTGAAGAAGATCGGCGAGGAAGCCACCGAGACGGTCATGGCCGCAAAAGACGGTGATCCGGCACAGATCGTTTATGAAACCGCCGACCTGTGGTTTCATACCTTGGTACTGCTGGCCCATCAGGGCCTGGGCCCCGCCGACGTACTGGCCGAACTGGAACGGCGTTTCGGCCTTTCGGGCCTGGAAGAGAAGGCCGCCCGTGGCGGCGGAAACCAAAGGGAGGCCTGAACGGCTCAGGCATTCCGTATTTCAACCTGAATCCGTGGGTTCAGAGGGGATGCAGAGTGTAAGATATTGATTCGAATGGCGTAATGAAAAATCGCAGCCATACCCCGCAGTCTGGTGGGATTTTTCATACAGCCAGGCGGATCAAGAGCTTGCGCCATGCGCCCCGATGAGCTCACGGATTCAGGTTCAACTGAACATCACGATTGAGAGTGGAGAAGAGACATGGGTGTAGGTGGTATTGGCATCTGGCAGTTGCTGATCATTCTGGTCATCGTCCTTGTGTTGTTCGGCGCCAAACGCCTGCGCAATGTCGGTGGCGACCTGGGTGCCGCTATCAAGGGCTTCAAGACGGCCATGAAGGAAGGTGAGTCCGGCGAGGAAAAGACGAAGGAGCCGGAACAGATCGAGTCCCGGGAGAAGACCGAGGACACCAAGAAAGCCAGCCAGAGCCAGGAAAAGGACAAGTCCTGAACGGCTGAACGCAAGCTCCTTCCGCCATGTTTGACGTCGGTTTCTGGGAACTCAGCCTCCTCTTCGTGGTGGCGCTGCTGGTGGTCGGTCCCGAACGCCTGCCGCGCCTCGCACGCACCGCTGGCCTGTGGTTCGGCAAGGCCAACCGGATCATCCAGTCGGTCAAGTCCGAGATCAATCGTGAGATCGCCGCCGAGGAACTCAAGGCCCAGTTGCAGAAACAGGCCGGTATCGAAGAACTGCACGAGATCGTCGAAGAGACCAACCAGGCCGTCGCCGGCATCGCCCCCGGTGAAACCCTGAACACCCAGGACAGCGATGACGGCGAGGACGACGAGCATCACGACATGGAGGCCGATGGCGACAACAAAGACGCCGCCTCCAGCAGCCAGGCGCGCAATGACGCAAACCAATAATGCCCAGACTCCGGAACTCCCGGAGCAACCCTTCATGTCCCACCTGGTCGAGCTGCGTGACCGCCTCTTGCGCGTCGTGGTCGGCATCCTGGTGGTGTTCTTCTGCCTGCTGCCTTTCCAGAACGAGATCTTCGAGTTCCTCGCCGCCCCGCTGATGAGTCACCTGCCGGAAGGCACCAGCATGCTCGGCACCAAGACCATCGGCGTCTTCCTGACCCCGCTGAAAGGCGCCTTTGTCTGTTCCATCTACCTGTCCATCCCCTACATCTTCCATCAGATGTGGGGCTTCATCGCCCCCGGCCTGTACCTGCACGAACGCAAGCTGGTGCTGCCGCTGCTGGTCTCCTCCAGCGTGCTGTTCTACACGGGCATGGCCTTCGCCTATTTCGTCGTCTTCCCCATCCTGTTCGACTTCCTGCCCTCCTTCGCGCCGGAGGGCATCCAGTACGCGCCGGACATCAGCGACTATCTCAGCTTCGTACTGACCATCTTCTTCGCCTTCGGTATCGCCTTCGAAGTGCCCATTGCCACCATCATCGCCGTGCGCACCGGCATGACCACGGTGGAAAGCCTCAAGGAAAAGCGCCCCTACGTCATCATTGGCGCCTTCGTCGTCGGCATGTTCCTGACCCCGCCCGATGCCATTTCACAAACCCTGCTGGCCATCCCCATGTGGATGCTGTTCGAGGCGGGCCTGTATTTCGCACGCGGTGTGAAACCGGAGGAAAGCTCCGGGAAGGCGGAACCGGCGGCCGATACCGGACCGGCACCACAGGCGGCCACGACCACTGCGGGCAGCACCCCGACCGATTACCAGCCCATGACGGAAAATGAAATGGATGCCGAACTGGACCGCATCGAGGCGGAGGAGCAGGAGGCCCTGGAAGCGGAAGGAAAGCACGAATACGTGCAGGAAGGCCTGGATGAGGAACTGGACCTGATGGACGGGGACGACGAGAACGCCGGGGACGACCAGGACGGCGCCAGGAAGGATTGAGGGCAGGGCCTTTCAGTGCCGCAAACGCAGGGCCTCGAAGCGGAAACCGGCATACATGCGATTCGCCTCCACCTGCTCGGTCAGGCGCGCCCGGCGCAATTCACCAGGCCGCATCATGACCACATGAGTACCAGTGGCATAGAAAGCAGCCGGTACGAAGATCAGTTCCTCGCCCGATTCGGATGAAAGATCCCAGCCTCGCAGCGCGCGCAGGTATTCCCCTCCCGCACCGACACCGAAAAATGCCCGCACTGCAACCACCACCGCATCTTCCACCAGGTATTGAACCCCCAGAATAGCGCTCTTCCCTTCACACAGACGGATCCAGCGCAGGGCGCCCAGAAGCCATCCCCGTCCACGCCCCGCCTGCTGCAGACGGAAGGCCAGCAGCGTCCCGACCCGCAGCCGGCCCAGGCAATCCCGCGCCACCCGCAACTGCATCCCCCCCTGGCTTTCATCCACACAGGTGCATTGCAGTTCCTGGGCCACTCCCGGCAGGGATGCTTCGCTCTCCTCCTCTCCGGTGAATGAGTAGCGAATCCGGTCGCTGCCACCCGGTTCCAGCCATGCCTGCACATCCAGCGGCAGAATTTCCAGCCGCTCGACGGGATCCCCCGCCTTGACCAGACGGTACTCCTTTTCCCATTCCTCCGGGCGGTATGGCATCCCCTCGCTGATACGCCGGAAAATCTCCCCCAGGCCAACGGTCACCGTGAGCGGGGCGTCCACCCGTTCACGCATGCCACGCCGCCCCCCCGCGCTATGCCATGCGCGCAGCAGCCGCAGCAACATATCGCGATGAATACGTTCCGAGATTCTGCCCACACCTTCCTCGGACTCGGACAACTTGCTGTTCAGACCGGCGATCCGTTCCTTGACGACCCTGAAGACGGTATCCATGTTGATACCCAGCAGCGACGGCGACAGCGCAGAGGCATCCGGTATGAAGGGGCCCGAATCCTTGTCCGGGTCGATGCACAGGGCATCGGGGACCGCTGACTCATCCAGCTTCAACCACTGGGCCAGGGACGCGAAATAAGCGGGCAGCGTAGCCGCCTCCCCCGCCATCAGCCCATAAGGGTTCGACAGGGCCAGCAGGATCAGGCGGCGATAGGCCAGCGAAGGGGTATCCTCTTCCTCGCTATCACGCAGGACGATCCTGACCTTGCGGTTTTCCACGCCATGCTGACGACAGAAGCCATAGGCCTGGTGCATGGACAGCCATGCTCCGGCGGGCTCGGCCCGATAGGAGAGATAGGACAGATTGACCTGTTGCGACAACGCAGCGATGACGCGGTGGCCGGCAAATGCCACCCGCTCTTCACGGTCGGAGAAGGAAGCATCCGATTCCAACTCGCAGAGGAGCTGCCCAGCCAGGTCGGCCAGCACCCCCCACACAGCCTGAAGACGTTCCAGCAGGACGGAGTGTTCGCCAGACTGCCCCATATGCCCTGCAAATTCACGTACAAGCGCGGCATTGAGTTCAACCACCGTGGGCCATACCCGCTCCAGTGCATAGCGGCATTGATCGCCGTTCAGTTCACCGCGCAACAGTGGCAGCAGATAGCGGTCGACCAGATCCAGGGAGCCAACCGGGTTTCCCAGTGGCAGGGTGTCGAGCCACACATGCAGCGGAGTACGCTCCACCACCAACGACTCGGTGACACCCACACCATTGGACCGGCCTGGATGGCGAAATCTGGAGAAAAACATCGGCCGAAGACACTCGAAGACAGGCTATCGTTCTGCAGTTCTATTATGTATCTCCCGCATCGCGTCAAAGCGACTCGAAGCGGAAGCGCGAAAACATCCGGGTGGTTTCCAACAATTCCACCAATCTAAAGTGTTCCCTTCTGTCACGCGTCACGGACAACAGAAGGGTTCCGGTTTCATACAGGGCGGCCGGCACCAACAGGCTTTCCGTCATACCGCCGTGCCGCCTGTCGAGGACACGCAGACAACGCATGAACTCACCGCCCGCCCCGATTCCCTCTACCGCACGCATGGCCATGGGGATGACACCATCCGCCAATCTTTCCACGCCCAGCGCAACACCCTGGTCCGCCTCCACCTGCATCCAGCGTAACACCCCCAGGCGCCACTCGCCTGCATCCTTCCGGGAGGGCCGGAAGGCCAGCAGACTGCCCACGCGAAGCTGATCCCAATCCTCCATCGGAGCATACAACTGCATGCCGCTGTCACCCCGGTTGCGGCTTTGCCATTGGTAGGCCTGAAATCCTGCCAGCGCGGAGGCATCGATGGCCATGGAATCCGGAGCAAACACACTGCTCGAATCCCTGTCCGGCGCCACCGAGATCAGATCCGGGGCCGCCTCACCGGGCTTCGGCATGAGGCTGAACTGCCCTTTTTTCTTCTCCTCACCGCTCAGCCGCAGTCGCCGTTCCCAGCTCTCCGGTTCGAATGCCGCCTCGCCACTGATCCAATAATGGGCGGCACGCAGCCCGATCGCCACCGTGACCGGCTCATCACTGCTCTGTCTCGACGCCACCCGCGCTCGATTCTGGCTCCAGGCATGGAACAGGCGCAGCAACATATCCCGGTGCAGGCGCTCACCGATGCCTCCCCGATACACCTCCCGATCGGTGAACCCCCTCTCAAGCTGCCTCAACTTGGCCTTCAGGACCGCCTCCACCGCCCCCAGGCGCAGGCAGATAGCACCGGCCGGAACGGCCGTTCCGGACAAGATCCGGGGGCCCGAATCGCCGCTCAGATCCACTACCGGTACTGCCTCGGCCACCTCCGATACCGGTTCCAATTTCACCTTGTCGGCAAATGGGGTCAGGTAGCTGTAGAGGGTGGCCGCTTCGCCATACATCAAGCGGGATGGGTTGGCCAGTCCAAGCAACAAGATACGCTTGTACGCCAGTCCGGGAGTCTCCACCGCCCCCTCCTGTTCGGTCAAAGTCACATCCCGTTCCAGCAGATTGCGCTGCTCGCACGCCACATAGGTTCGATGCAGCCGGGCCCAGACACCGGCCGGCTCGGAACGGTAGCCAAGATAGGCCAGCATCAGACGCCCGGACAGGGATACCATCAACCGATAGGCCACCACCCACTCAGGCAGTGACGCAGGATCATCCGTCCCCCCATCCAGCAGATGTGCGTGTGCCTCCGCCAGTTCAGCCCAAAGCGCATCCTGTTGATCGAGTGCTTTGCTGTCCATCTGCCCTGCATGCAGATAACGGCGGGTCAGGGTGGCGGCAACCTGGACTGACACCGGCCAGATTTCCTGCAAAAAATACGACTGCGTCGCAACCTGCAAATCCATGCGGTTGCAGGCACTGATCCGTTGCAGCAGGGCCTGACAGGCACGGGTGCTGTCACCCAGCGGTAATTTCCCGACCCAATCCCGCACACGCTCACGGGAAAAATCCTGTTCCGTCAGCTGCCGATCCCCCTGCAACGGTGTGGTGTCAGCCCCACCCGCCTGTTTTCCCCTGCCGGGACCAAATGGAAAATCAAAAGAAGCCATCAGCCGAATCGAATGAAATGATCGTTCCGATACACCAACGAACCTGGCCCAAACGTTTTACCAAAAGACACGCCGGGCGCACCTGAAGGCGGCCATTCCCGAACGGATCTGCGATCGAGTGAACAGCCTAAGCCATTGACGACCGGGAAAATACCCTCCGATAGAAACCAGGCCGGTTGGGGGCCATGCCAACCAACCACCCGCTGCACTCCAGCATCCGCCCATATAGGAGCGATTTCACGGCTCACAAATATAGAACGTTCGGGAATTCCCCGGGCGACATGCGAAACGACCGGATTCAAGCAACAAACAGGCCAAAAAAAAAAGCCGGGCAGTGCCCGGCTCCATGTCCCTGGACCGCAACCGCCCCATGTCTCTCGCCAATCCCCTGGCGAGCAGCGGGTGCAGCCTTGATCTGTAATGAGGAATCCGCCCGGATTATTCACCGGGCTGTCAGTGCTTTTATTAACCCGGCCACCTAATATGTCGTGTTCAGAGCCTCAGGCATCTTCCCTGTCAAGGCGCGCGCCGCAG
>CAYPEH010000061.1:0-16072 GCA_964409585.1 uncultured Chromatiales bacterium
CTCAACCGGGCAAAAGCAGGTTGTCGAAGGGCTCGTGGTTCTTCCAGCGGTACGACTGAAAATCGCGCTGGTCGGTGGAGAGGATGCGACCATGCCCCAGGTTTTCAGCCAGAATCACCAGCGAGGCGTCGGCCAGGTCCATGGGGAGGTTGCGGTAGCGGTGCATCAACTGAACCAGGCGCGACCAGTGCCAATCCTGTATGTGAAACAGGTCGCTGCCACCTGCCTGAATGTTATGCAGAAACTTCAGCTGAGCCTCGTGACCCACTCTTTGGCCGATCAGGTAACAGGATTCGGTAATGACCGGCCAGGTGGTCACGAACAACAGGCTCTGGAACTTGTCCAGTGCTGAACGGGCCAGCGGGTGATGACGATCTTTCGGGTTGGCCAGCGCGAACCAGAAACCGCTGTCGACGATCAGGCTATTCCTTGCGAGGATATTTTTCATCGAGGCATTCAGCGAAATATCGCTTGTAGTTGGTGGATAAATCTTCTGGTCCTTCGAAGCCACCGACAAAACCGCTGTCGATCCAGACCTGTTTTTGTGCTCGCGCCCGCTCACGGTCGCGGATCTCCTGTGCCCCAAGCCGCAAGGCATGCTTGAGCGCCGAAGTAATCGAAACATCGCCCAGCGCCTTACGCAGCAGTTGAAGATCGGCCGCCGTCTGCTCATCGAGGCGGGCATTAATACGCATTCCACTCATGATGGCTCTTCATGTATGACAGATGTCATACCAGTATAACCCCGTCAGGCACGACGCACCAGCAACAGGCCGCAGCCGAAGGCCTTGGAGCGCCCCAGGCCGTGGAACAGTGCGCTCCGAAGCACCGCCGGATCTTCCACGGTCAACAGGCCGTCCAGGTCCAGGCTGGTGAACTGGCGCAGGTTGCCGTCGCCCGGTTTGCGGATCTTGTGGTACCGGTGGTTGCTCACCCGCAGCGCATCGAGGTGAAAACCATGCCGTTCGCCCTGCCGTTTCATCCATTGTTCCGCGGCCTCCTGCTGGATCACGGCCGGTGGTGGCCGGTCTGCCGGATCAGGATAACGGGCTTCGTATTCGGCATCGATGATGTCGAGTCGGCGGCGGCGTTTGCCGTGATCATCGACCTTGCGTGTGACCACCGCGTTGGCGCGCAGGCTGAAGGCCAGGCGGTCGCCGGTCTGCAATACCGGGTCGAATTTCCGGGTCTGGATGTCTGCATCCACTGGATTGCAGACAGGCTGCCGCAGCGACAGCAGGTAGTAGAAGGGCCGTTCGCCCGGAGGATCTTCACGGCGATAGAGAAAGTCCCGCCTCTGGTCCGGGGCGTTGTCGAACAGGTTCCAGACCATGCGGTGTTCCCAGAAGTCGCCATCCTTGCGCCGTAGCCGATGGATCTGTTCCAGGCTGGTGCGGGTGAGAGCGATCTTGCTCAGGTACATCATTCCCCTTCTCCCAGTGAGGCGTATTCGTCGCGGGGGGCGAACTGCCAGCGCCGGCGGCTGATTGGCTGGTCGTGGCGCGGCACGCGGTAGCGTCGGTCGATGCCGGCGTTCATGCCCGCTTCCCAGAAATACCGGGGCGTCGATGAGCGGGGGATCAGGCCCGTCAACGGCGGCGCCAGGCAATAGGCATCCAGGGCCGTTTTCAATGTCCCGGCGGGGATGATCTCCGGGTTCAGGGGCGCGGCGGGCGGGCAGGACTTGCGGCCGAGATAAAGGGAGAAGCGGGGTTGCTCCAGGGCTTGCTGCAACCGCTCCAGCGGCCAGTCGTCGCCGGTCGATTCGACGGCGACGACGTTTACCGTGTCTTGTAAATAGCTACGGTAGGATAAGGTTGGGTCAGGTCGCGTATTTTTACTTTTAGATTTTGATTGCAACTCGAATAGCAGTATTTCGTCCCGCCGGGTATGACAGTTTAGGTTGTGTCCTTTGGGTATAGAGATCGTATGAAAGTCCCTCAGCAGCAGCCCCGGTGCCCACAGTTTGATACCGAAGCGGCAGGCATCCGACAATGACCGATGCCGCTCCTCGTCCCGCCGGTCGATGCCCAGCGCGGCGGCCAGCAGGCCCAGCAGGGCCGAACGTCCGGGGTGGTCCTCGATGGGCCGTTCCTCGCCCACCGCCTGGGTGCCCCAGGAGACCAGCGGCGAGTAGAGTTGGAAGACCAGATAGTCCGTCATCTCGTTCAGTCCTTCAGGAAGTCGAGGATCTTCTCCAGGGAACCCTCGCCTTTTTCCACGTTCAAGGTCCTGTGGTCGTCGGCGCATTGTCCATAGACCTTATCGAACTTCTCGCGCTGATCCTCCAGAGCGGCAATGGCCGCCTTCATCGGGTCCTTGTCATTCACGGCCTTGAGGAAGGCCACCGCCAGGCTGCGCGGCTGCTGGCTGCCCTTCTCGGCCAGCAGGTAGGAAGTGTAGGCGCGGGAGGCGAAGCTGTTCTGCTTGCCGGTGGGGGCCACCTTGGCGGCGGCCTCGGTCAGTGCAGCAATGGCCTGATTGGCGAGCTGTTCGTCACCCTGCAGGTTGTCCACCAGCAGATCGCGGTTGATGCAGATGTACTGGTAGAAGATGCCGGAGCCGAAGCTGGCATCGCCCATGTGGCCGGCACCGGCGTCTTCCTCGTGGCGGTTCAGATCGTCCACGGCGGTGAAGAAGTCGTCCTCGATCTTTACCGCATTGACGGTGATGGCATGGGCCACTTGGGCGGCGGCTTCCACGTTGAAGGTCGGGGTGGAAGCGAGCATGCGGCCGAACAGGGCGATATCGACGGCCTTGGGCTTCTCTCTCAACAGGTCGAGTTCTTCTTTTTCCGGCTCCCGGTTTTCCTCGGCCAGGCGGTCGGCCAGCGCCATCACCGCCTGCCACTCTTCCGGTGAAACATGGGCCAGTTGCTCGATCTCCAGCGGATTTTCCTTTTTCACCTTGCCGAAAACGGCTGCGATGCTGGATGCCCAGTCTTTTGCATCCTTTTCCTTGACGTCCCTGCCCAGCAGCCGTTGAAACACTTTCTGACCCAGGCGTTTGGTACGGGTACCCTTGAACGCTCCCAACGCGGATTCGAAGTGCACCGAGGTCCGCCAGGCGCGCTTCAGGCTCTGCGACGAGATGCGCAGGCGCTCGGTGCCGCCGACGATGGCCGTCTTGGGCCGGCCCAGGTCGTCGCGGTTGAGGTTGGAGGGCGGGTAGCTGGTGAGCAGGTGAAGCTGGATGAATTGCGTCATGATCGATTCCCTCGATTGCATGTGAATGAAACTATTTTCAGGATTGCCCGGTGTAGTAGGGCCGGGCCATGCGGTACTGCCATTGGCGGTTGCCGCGATAGGACTCGGGCCGCCGTTGTTGCGCCTCCCAGTGCAGGATGGCGTCGGCCAGCGCAACTGGATGTGCCTGTTTGCCGGCCTGGACGATGGCGCGGCGCATGGACTGGAAGAATTCCTCCGGCTCCCTGGACGCCAGCAGGCGCTGAAAGCGCAGTTCGCTGAACAGCGGCGTATCGCTGCCCTGGGTCTTGGGTTTGCCCAATATCACCGGCAGGTCGGTTTCCGTGGTCGATTCCGCCCAGACCAGCAACCCGGCCACCAACGCCAGGCCGGTCAACCCCCGAGGCTCCAACCGGGGCAAGGACCGGGCGAGGCGAAAGAAGGCCGGTTGCATCAGGACCTCGTCCAGCGACTCGCAGCGCCGCAGGCGGGCGCGTTCGCCGCGCCGGTCGTCACGGTGAATCTCGGTATGCCAGTCGGCGATGGCCTGGGGTTCGTCGGTTTCGTCGTCTTGCTTGAGTATCCAGAGTTTCATGGCGTCTCCCTATGCGGCCAGCGCCTTGAGCGCCTTGTTGCCATTGAGATGGTGGTTCAATCCGCCCTTGCCGTCCCGCGCCCGCACAACCCGGGCCAGATCGCCGTCCTCGTTGCAACTGGACAGGGCATACTGGTCGAACAGGGCGAGGGCTTCGCGTTTCAATGTGGTCCGCCAGCCGGCGAGAATCTCGTCCTGGGCGTCTTCGTTGTCCAGCGCATTGGCCAGGCGGTGCAGGCGGGCATAGAAATCGGGTTCGGTGGTGGACCAGAAGTTGGCGTCGATATCGGGTGTCTTTTTCAGGAACTGTTTTGCATTGGCATCGTTTTTCGGATCCCGGAACAAGGCGGCTTTCAGAGATTTTTTCAGAAGATCCAGAGCGGTGTCGGCAGCTATCACCATCATTTCCACACGATAGGCCAACTCGTCGGACTGTTCCGCGGCTATCGGCAGAACCGGCATTTCCGATTCATACCAACACTTTGCCTTGGCGCTTTCCAGGTCGTAGCCGAATCCCCAGATTCTCGCTTCTTCATTCGCCATGCCCACAGTGCGTAATCGATCCATCACTTGTGTGACCACCGTGGCTGGTTCGGTATGCTCGTTCTTGCTGCCCAGTACCAGCGCGAGCCAGTTCTTGTAACCTTCGCCCGCTTCGCGGCCTTTTAATGAAATCGGCTCATCCGGCTTTTTGTACTGATACGGTGTGAGAGGATGTACCCAGGGACCGGAATAGTTGACGCCCTTGTTTTTCCGGGCCACCTGGCGCGTGAAATGCCGTGTTGTCAGGCCGGAAATATCGCAGATCGTTTCGCCGGATGAATCCCAGGCGACACGAATCCGTGCCGGCATGGGCCAGTACATCTGCAGCGGGTTTACATCGCTGGGCAGAGTCTTTTCGTCATTTTCGCTGGTACGGGTCGGTGCCATCCAGGGAAAGATGTCTGCGAGCGCTGTCAGTTCATGGTTGCCATGAATCAGGGAGAAGCGATCGCGGGGCAGGATGTTTAGCCACAATTTTTGCCAAAGTGGGGTGGGAGCTGATGATTCTGGAGGTAGGACCAATGTGGTCAATGGTCCGCCACCTCGTAGTGTTACCCGGTGCCCGCTCCCGCCGCCCGCTGTATTGATTTGGAAGGAATACAGTAAAACCGCCACCCAGTAGGTGCTGACTGCTGATACCGTGTTTCGCTTGATGAAATGGTCGGTATTCTTCTCGCGAGTACTTTCCCCGGGGCCGCCGAAAAGCAATGCCTCAACAGGTTCAATACTGTCTAGGGGGAGCAGCAAATCCTGCATGAACGCAGGTTTTCCCACCGGCGCATCGAGAACGAATGCCGCGCTATACGGCGCGAACGCGGCGGCGAGGGTTTCCGGCGCGGGCGGTTCGTTCCAGTAGTTTTGCCACTGCTTGCGTCCTTCGGGCGCGAAAGCGGTTTGCAGCAGGCCGATCAGCAACTGGTAGATGGCGCCGCGAAAATCGGCGCGGGGGATGACGATGTCCACGACCTCCGCGCGGCCGATTTCCGCCAGCGTCAGAATCTGTTGGCTGCCATCGGCCAACCGAACCGGGAGCCAGCGGTCATCGAGCAGGTTGTGTGTGGCGTGTTCATTCATGTTTCAGCTCCAGTCCCGTCACGGGATCGTAGGTGATTGCAACGGTTCTGCCCTTTCCGCCGCGCCCCCGCGCCGTCCAGTGGTTTTTCTCTTGCCGCAACGGCAGGATCAGGCTGTGTTCGTCGAACAGGGGCTCCGAGTCGCGCAGCCGGTCCAGCGCTTCGGCCAGTTCGGCATCGTCTTCGATGTCGATGGAAACGAGACTATCGGTGCGCAGGGACAGGCTGCTCAGGTCCCAGGGGTAGCGCCCTTCCCCGGCCCAGGGGCGCAGTTGGCCGTCCTGCCAGCGGGCGAGATAGACGGTGCGGCTCTCCTCGCCCAGACGGGTGGCGACGCGGGCTTCCTCGTCCCAGCGCTGGTTGCGCTGATAGCCGCTTTCCAGCCGCAGCGCGGCAAAGCGGCCGAGATCGCGTTCGCTCATTTCATTCCCTTTGGCCTCGTTGCTGGCATCGATCAATCCAGGCGGAATCTCGCCGGCCTCGTCGTAGACGAATTCCAGCAGTTCACGGGCATCCTCCGGCATTTTCCAGCCGCCTTTTTCGGCGAGAATCTTGTGGCTGCGCCACAGTACCAGGGTGTCGGCATAGACGAAGTTGGCTTTGGGTAAACATTGCTCATACCAGTCGGCCTGCGGGTCGTCGTCGAACGGGGGCGCATGGACGATCAGCAGCGGCGTGCCGCGATCGCCCCGGGCATGGCGGTGCAAGCGCCCGGCGCGCTGGATCAGCAGATCGATGGGTGCGAGGTCGGAGATCATCCGGTCGAAGTCCAGGTCCAGCGACTGTTCGACCACCTGGGTGGCGATCAATACCTGTCCTTGCCGGTCCTGGTCGGTAGACTCCTTGCCGAAACGCGCCAGCATGTCCTGTTCGATGCCGATCCGGTCACAGAAGGCGTAGCGGCTGTGGAACAGGTGCAGGCGATCCCCGGCCAGCCACTCCGCGCCGGCCAGCTGCCGCCAGGCGTCGCGGGCATCGGCCACGGTGTTGCGAATCCAGCAGACACATTGCCCGGCCTCCACGGCCTCGCGAATATGCTCGATGATGGTCGCCTCGTCGTGCACGAAGGCCGTTTTCACTTCCCGCACCACCGAGGCGCGGGTGGCCACGGGTGTTTCCCGCACCGATCCCTCGGCATCGACCCGGGTCAGCAACGGATAGGCCCCAGATTCGATCCGTTCGCCCGCGCCGCGGGCAAAGGCTTCGGCCAGATGCCGGCGCTGGCGGCGGGTCAGGGTCGCCGAGAGCAGCACCAGGCTGTTGCCGAGGGCGGCGTGGAAGCGGATCAGGGTATTGAGGTGTTCGGAGGTGTAGGCGTCGTAGGCATGCACCTCGTCCAGCAGCAGCACCTTGTCGCTCAGGCCCAGCAGGCGCAGGGACTGATGGCGGGCGGGGAGAATGGCGAGCAGGACCTGGTCGATGGTGCCCACCCCCATATCGGCCAACAGCGCCTTCTTGCGGTTGTCCGCCAGCCAGCGGTTGCACTGGGCGCCGATGCTCTCCTCGTCGCCATAGGCACCCTCATCGGCGCGCTGCTCCAGCAGCGATTGGCGGAAGACCTCGGACAGATGCCGTGCGCCGTGGCTGAGAATCAGGTTGGGATGGGCATCGTCGGCGAAAAAGCGACGATAGACACGGGCCATGCGCTCATACATGGCGTTGGCGGTGGCCATGGTCGGCAGGCCGATGTAGAGCCCCCAAGCCAGCCCGGCGGCAAGCAGACGTGAAGCGAGCAATGCGGCGGCCTCGGTCTTGCCGGCACCGGTGACGTCTTCGAGGATGAACAGTTGCGGACCGTCGGCGATGGGGCATTCGGCGCACAGCTTTTGCAACGGCGTGGGGGTTTCGATGTAGTCGAACAGGTCGGCCAGGCCCGGATTCCGGCGTACCGGGGAGGGAACCAGTCCCGACGCACGCAAGGCTTTTTCCGCCGCAGGCAAGGCGTGTTCGGCCCAGTATTGCTCGAGGGACACGACATCGCTGCGATAGGGAAAGAACTCGTGGTTCGATCCCAGCCAGTCGGCCAGCACGGCGACTCCCGCCAGCAACCAGCTGGCCTCTCTCTGGCGCTGCAAAGCATCATCCCGGCCTGCCTGGATTGCCGCGGCGAAGTCGGGCTGTATCAGCTCGCGCCACTGCTGAAAAAACGCCTGTGCCGCCTGCTGGTCGAAATCACGGAAATGGCGCTTGATGCGCTCGGCATCTTCCGGCGGCCAGCCGTGATGACCGAAAACCGCCGCAAGCCAGTAGGGCATGCCGTCTTCGAGCCAGTCCCGCAAGGCTTCATCGGCTTCGGGAAAGATCTGTTGACCAAGAAACTGCCGCCACAGCATCCAGCCCAGGCTGTCGTGGCGGATGGAATAGTTGCACTTGCGTATTTTCTCGTCCGGCCAAAGCGTTTGGCGCAGATCGGGCCGCAGTTGCTGGAAGCTCTCGGCGAACTTGCCGAGATCGTGCAGGCCCAGCAGAAAGAGGCACCAGGTGCGCGCCGACCCGGCGGGCAGACCCATCAGGGAGGCCAGGCGCTCCAGCAGCCGTCCGTTGCCTTCCAACAGACGCTGACCCACCGCCGCCACGTCCAGGGCGTGGTAGACCAGCAGATGGCAGTCCGCTCCCGCTGTTTCGTCCGGCCCGCTGGCCTTGCCCCAGTAGCGGTGGTACGGGGGGGTGGTTTCCGCTCCATCCTCGCAACGCATCGTTCGCCTCCTTCCGTTCTTCCCTACCGGCCCCGGGGCCGGTTCCGCCGATGTCCCGATGATGCTCCAGCCACTGTCTCAGAATGTGCGACAGTGCGCCACCCGGCCCGGCACCGCACGAACCGGGCCGGCCAGGGCAGCCCGGCGCGTCCGCAGACGCTATAATCCCCCGCCCTGAATCCATATCTCTGGGAGTATCACGCCACCATGTCCCTGATCCGTCCGTTTGCCGGCCTGCGTCCGGTTCCAGGCCGCGCCGAGGATGTCGCCGCCCCCCCTTACGACGTGCTCAACACCGAAGAGGCGCGCGCCCGCGCCGAGGGCCGCCCCTGGAGCTTCCTGCATATTTCCAAGCCGGAGATCGATCTGCCCGCCGGCACCGATCCCCATGCCCCCGAGGTCTACGCCAAGGGAGCGGAAAACCTCAGGAGGATGATCGACGAGGGCATACTGAAGAAGGATCCGGATGCCTATTATTACATCTACCGCCTGCAAATGGGGGCCCACGTCCAGACCGGTCTGGTGGCGGCCGCCTCGGTCGCCGATTACGACACCAATCGCATCCGCAAGCATGAATTCACCCGCCCGGACAAGGAGGACGACCGCGTGCGCCAGATCGACGCGCTCAACGCCCAGACCGGCCCGGTGTTCCTGGTCTACCCGCCCCAGAGCGAGATCGACGGCATGCTGGCGCAGGGCTCCAGGGGGGAGCCGGAAGTGGACATCACCGCCGATGATGGCGTGCGGCATACCCTTTGGGTGGTCCGCGACCGCGAGCTGATCGATGACCTGACCGCTGCCTTCGACGCCATGGATGCCCTCTATATCGCCGATGGCCACCACCGTTCCGCCTCCGCCTCCCGGGTCGCGGCCAAACGCGCCAAGGACAACCCCAATCACACCGGCGATGAACCCTACAACTACTTCCTGACGGTGATCTTTCCTCACCACGAGATGCAGATCCTGGACTACAACCGGGTCATCCGGGATCTCAATGGTCTCAGCGAGGAACAGTTCCTGGACCGGCTGCCGGAGCGTTTCAGCTTCGAGCCCAGCTCCGCGGCGGTGCATCCCGGCCGGCCCGGCCAGTTCGGCATGTATCTCAACGGCCAGTGGTACCGGCTGGAACTGAAACAGGAGCACATCCCGGACGATCCGGTCGGCCGCCTGGATGTGAGTCTGCTGCACGACAATCTGATCGAGCCGGTCCTGGGTATCAGCGATCCACGCCGTGACCAGCGCATCGACTTCGTTGGCGGCATCCGCGGCCTGGAGGAATTGGAACGCCGGGTGGACAGTGGCGGGATGGCTGTCGCCTTCTCTTTGTTCGCCACCCGCATGGAGGATCTGATGGCGGTGGCCGATGCCAACGAGGTGATGCCGCCCAAGTCCACCTGGTTCGAACCCAAGCTGGCCGACGGGTTGGTCTCCCATCTGCTCGACTGAGCCACGCGGCGGGCCGTGGCATTGCGGCCCGCCGCCGCTTCAGCCGATCGCGCCGACGAAGTCGTAGTCCAGCTTCTCCCCCGGCGGCGCCAGAAAATATCCCTGGATGTAATTGATGCCGAACTGCCACAACAGGGGCAGTGACTCCGCCTGTTCGACACATTCGGCGATGGTCAGCTTGCCGGCCGCGTGGGCCGCGTCGGTGATGGACTTGACCATCTCCTGGCTTTCCTCGTTCTCCCCGAGGTCGGATATGAAGGAACTGTCGATCTTGAGGTAATCGGCTTGCAGGTGGCGGAACAGGTGCAGGGAATTGAGGCCGCTGCCGAAATGCTCGATGGCCAGTCCACAATGCAGCTGCTGCAAGCCCTGGTGGAACCGCACGGCATCCTTCAGGCGCGGCAGCGCGATCGTCTCGGCGACCTCGAAGACCAGGCTGTCGCCCTGGAGGCGGACCATCTTCAGACGCTCCCGCACCCACGGCAGCAGGCTCTTGTCGCTCAATGAAGCGGCCGTGATCTTGATGAAGAAGACGGTCTTCTTTCCCTGCTGACGCCGTTTTCCCAGCAGATGGATGGCATGGGCGATCACCCAGCGGTCGATCATGGTGGTCAGGCCGTATTTCTCGCACACGGGGAAGAACTGACCCGGCAGGATCACATCACCGTTGGGCTTACGCAGGCGAATCAGCAGCTCGTATCTCTCACTGGCCTCGCCGTGCAGACTGGCGATGGGCTGAAACAGCAGTTTGAAGCGGTTGTTCTTCAATGCGTCCCGGATCAGCGCCACCCACTGCTTGTCCGGCAGCAACCCGGTATGTTCATGCTCGATGGGGTTGTAGGCCCTGACCCGGTTACCGCCCTCGGCGTTGAGTTCGTGCACGGTTTTCGTCAATGCGGAGACCAGGCGCTGACTGTCACCCCCGGAATCCAGCAGCATGCCCACCGCCACACTGCAGGTGGTGGATACACTGCTGCCATCCACATCGCTGATGTGCTCCTCGATGGCAGCACGAATCTTCTCGCCCAATTCGGCCGCCTGCCTGCGATCCAGGTCCGGCGCCAGGATGGCAAAGGAGTCGTCGCCGAAACTGGCCACCAGATGATCCGGGTCCGCCACCCCCTGCAACAGGCCGGCGATATCCCCGAGCACCAGGTCCGCACCACCGATACCGATGGCATCGCGCAGGGAGTCGAAGGCATTGAGCTGGATGAACAGCAACGCCCAGGGGGTGGTGCCCGCGGAAGCCTCGGCCATGTGCCGGTCCATCTGCGCCAGCAGGTATTGCCGGTTGTAGAGATTGGTCAGCAGGTCGCGGTTCTTCAGGTCCTGTACCTTGTTGGCCAGTTCCCGCTGGGCACTGTTGTCGCGGATGATGATCTGGGTGCAATCCTCGCCCTCGAAGGTGGCGCGCGACAGTTCCATGGTCACGTCCATGGGTGTCCCATCCGCGCGCAAGCCGATCACATCCACGCTGGCGACCTGTTCGTCCCCCCTGGCGAAACGGCGCAGCACATCCTTGAACTTGTCGTGATCGTCGGGCGACAACATATCCATCACCGGCGTGCCATCCACATCCTCCGCCTCGCTGAAACCGAACATCTTCAGATAGGTCCGGTTGGCGTAGATGTGCATGCCGTCCAACACATAGGTGATGGCATCGCGGGAGCTGTCCAGCAGAGCCTGGCAGCGCTGCTCCGAATCCCGGTATCCCGCCTCGCAGCGGACGAGGGCACGGCGCACTTGCAGATCCGCCAGTTCACGGGCAACCACCAGCCGCAGGTGTTCATCGTCTCCCTCGTGAACCAGGTCCCTGGCACCGGCGCGCATGACATCGGCTATGGAGGCCCCCCGCGCATCACCGGTTACGGCCACCACCGGCACGGCACGGCCCGTGGCCGCCACCGCCTCCCCCAGGTCCTGGATGCTGTACTCCTTCAGGTTGGTGGAACAGAGGATCAGGTCCGTATGCTTTTCATCCAGTACCGTCTGCACGCCTTCGGCGTCGTTGGCACGCGAGGCACGCACCCCGTATCCGGCATTGCGCAAGGCGCTGACCAGCTCCTCCGACTCGTTCATGGAGTCGTGAATGACCAGCAGGCGCAGGATCCCTTTACTTTCTTCTGTCATGACGGAACACGTCCGGGCGGTACGGTTGCCTTTGTCGCAGGGCGTGCGATTATAACCGCGTATCCAATCACAACCGAACGCCGGGGTATTACCCATGTGGGAAATCGTGGTCCGTGCCGAATCCGCGGATGACATACGCGCCATCGAGGTAGCCAACCTGGCCGCCTTCAAGGGGGAAACCGAGGCCAAGCTGGTGGAGGCCCTGCGCAAGTCCGATGCGTACATACCGGAATTGTCCATGGCGGCGGAATTCAACAAGCGCATCGTCGGGCACATCATGCTGACCCGGGTGCAGCTGCGGCGCGACGACGGCAGCCTGGACATCCTCGCCCTCGGTCCCCTGTCCGTGCTGCCATCACAGTCCCACCGCGGCATCGGTGCACAACTGGTGGGGGCGGCCATCGAACGTGCCCGCGACCTGGGCCACACCGCCGTGGTGGAAGCCGGCCGGCCGGACTTCTTCCAGTGTTTCGGCTTCGAGCCCATCGGCAAATGGGCGCTCACATGCAGCCTGCCAGTGAACGACAGCGCCATCACCGCCCTGGAACTGAAGGAAGGCACCCTCAACGGCGGTGGCCATATCGTCTACCCGCCACAATTCGCCGGGATCTTCTGACACCGGATCGGCCCCAAGGTGCCGATCTTTTACCGCCGTGCCCAACCCTGCCCACAACCTGGAACCGGATGAACTGCTGGCACTGATCCGGGAGGTGGTGCTGGAACTGCACCCACGCCGCGGCCAACTGCCGGTCACCATGGACAGCCACCTGGAACGGGATCTGGGCCTGGACAGCCTGGGACGTATCGAACTGTTGCAGCGTCTGGAGCTACGCTACGGCCTGGTACTTCCGGAACAGGCCGTGCTGGCCGCCGAGACACCGGCCGATCTGTGGCAGGCCCTGGGCGGCCAACACGGCCTCCCCCCGCCGGCGGCAGCCATGCACCGGGCCGACAGCAAAGGGGGTGGAGCCATCCCCGTCCCGGACCACGCGGAGACCCTGACCGAGGTGCTGGAATGGCATGCCGGGCGCCACCCGGACCGCCCCCACATCCAGTTCTACCAGGATCAGGACGACGGGCCGATCCTGAGCTACGGAACCTTGCTGGCAGGTGCCCGGAAAGTAGCCGCCGGGCTGCGGCAACGGGGTGTGGAACCCGGTCACACCGTGGCCCTGATGTTGCCCACCGGCGAGGATTTTTTCCACGTCTTCGCCGGAATCCTGCTGGCCGGCGCCATCCCGGTACCCATCTACCCGCCACAGCGCCGCAACCAACTGGCCGAACACCTGCGTCGTCAGGCCACCATACTCGACAATGCCGGATGCCGGGTGCTGGTCAGCATGGAACAGGCACGCAACCTGGTGCCGCTGCTGAAGACGGTCCTGCCCCATCTGCAGCACGTACCGACGCCGGGGGAGCTGTCATCCGGCGGCGACTTTCGGGGCCTGCGGGCCAGACCCGGCGACCTGGCCTTGCTGCAATACACTTCCGGCAGCACCGGCACACCGAAAGGGGTCGTACTCAGCCATGCCAATCTGCTGGCCAATATCCGCGCCATGGGCCAGGCGGTACAGGCCAGCTCCACCGACGTCTTCGTCAGCTGGCTGCCCCTCTATCACGACATGGGCCTGATCGGTGCCTGGCTGGGCAGCCTCTATCACGGCTGCCGGCTGGTGCTGATGTCACCGCTGGCCTTTATTGCCCGGCCGGTACGCTGGCTGCAGGCCATCCACCGCCACGGCGGCACCCTGTCCGCCGCCCCCAATTTCGCCTATGAATTCTGTGCCAGCCGCATCGCCGCGAAAGACCTGGAAGGCCTGGACCTGTCCAGCTGGCGGGTCGCCTTCAATGGCGCAGAACCAATCAGCCCCCAATCCATGCAACGCTTCATCGACCGATTCGCGCCCCATGGTTTCCGGCGTGAAACCATGGCACCGGTCTACGGCCTGGCGGAAAATTGTGTCGGCCTGGCATTCCCGCCACTGGAACGCGGACCGCTGGTGGACCGTATTCAGCGCACCCGTCTGCAAACCGAAGGACTCGCCCTGCCCGCCAGCGAGGAAGACGGCGATGTGCAACAGATCGTCGCCTGTGGCCGCGCCCTGCCCGGCCATCGCATTCGCATTGCCGGGAAAAACGGGGAAACCCTGGGTGACCGGCAGGTGGGACGCCTGCAATTCCAGGGACCATCCGCCACCACCGGTTATTACCGGAATCCGCGGGCCAGCGCCGAACTGATCCAGGACGGCTGGCTCGACTCCGGCGACTATGCCTACCAGGTCAACGGAGAGGTCTATATCACCGGCCGCGCCAAGGAACTCATCATCCGTGCCGGACGCAACATCCAACCCTTTGAAATGGAACAGGCGCTGGGAAGGATCGAAGGCATCCGCAGCAACCAGGTGGCGGTATTCGCCAGCCCCGACCCGGACACCGGCAGCGAACGGGTGATCGTGTTGGCGGAAACCAAGGAGCACGACCCGGAGCGCCTGCGCCAATTACGCAGGCAGGTCGATGAACTGGCCATCCAATACCTGCAAACCCCGGCAGATGACGTGGTTCTGGCACCACCGGGTTCCATTCCCCGCACATCCAGCGGGAAGATACGGCGCAATGAATGCCGTCAACGCTACGAACGTGGACAGATCGGCCGCAAACAGAATCTCTGGTGGCAACTTGCGCGGCTTAGCCTGAGCGGCCTGCCCCGGGTACTGCAACGGGGCATGCGGACCCTGAGCCGTTATCTGTTCGCCGGGTATGCCTGGTCGGTGTTCAGTATCCTGACCGTGGTCGCATGGCCCCTGATCGTGCTGCTGCCCGGCCAATCCCTGCGCCGCAGAGCCCCCAGGTGGGCGGCACGGACCGCCCTGCACCTGACCGGACAGCCCATACACGTCGAGGGCCTGCCACAGCTGCCGGATGGAAGACCCTGCATCCTGGTCGCCAACCACACCAGCTACCTGGACGCCATGCTGCTCACCGCCGCCCTGCCCCCGCGTTACGCATTCGTGGCCAAACGGGAGCTGCTCGACAACCCCTGGACGAAATACCCCCTGCAACGCCTGGGCGCGATCTTCGTGGAGCGTTTCGACCCCCACCGCAGCCGTAATGACACACATCGGCTGAACGATGCCCTGCGTGCGGGCCAATCGCTGATATTCTTCCCGGAAGGCACCTTCGATGCGGCACCAGGGCTGAAGCCCTTCCGCATGGGCGCCTTTGTCGCCGCCGCAACCTCCGGCGTGCCCATCGTGCCGGTGGTGATTCGCGGCAGCCGCGCCATGCTCCGCAGTGGCAGCTGGCTGCCCCGGCATGGACGGCCGGAAGTGATCGTCACCCCCCCCCTGAAACCCGAAGGCAGCGGCTGGCAGGCCGCCATCCGGCTGCGTGACGCAACCCGCCGGGCCATCCTCCGGCATTGCGACGAACCCGACCTGGCATGAACACCGGCCGCTGGCAGCACTTCCATCACCAGGCCGACATCGGCATACGCGGTATCGCCACAAGTCTGGAGGAAGCATTCGTACAAGCGGCCCTGGCGCTGACGGCCGTCGTCACCGATCCGGACACGGTACGGCCCCGGACAGAGGTCCGGATCGGGGTGCAGGCACCGGAACCGGAACTGCTGCTGGTCGACTGGCTCAACGCCCTGGTCTACGAAATGTCCAGCCGCCAGATGTTGTTCAGCCACTTCGATCTCGAAATCGAAGGGCAGCGGCTGCGGGCCAGCGCCTTTGGTGAAACGGTGGACCGGAAGCGCCACCACCCGACGGTGGAGGTGAAGGCCGCCACCTACACCAGTTTACGGGTCCGACGAGAAAAAGACGGCCTGTGGATCGCGCAATGCGTGGTGGATGTGTGAGTATGGGGGTGACACCGGTTCCCCCACAGGCCATCCCCCCCAACCAGACATGACCAAATCCGACTTCTGGAAAACCAAGCCCTTCACGGAGATGACCCGCGCGGAATGGGAATCCCTCTGCGACGGTTGCGCCAAATGCTGCCTGATCAAACTGGAGGACGAAGACAGCGGCGAATTGCACACCACCAACATCGTCTGCCGCCATCTGGACCTGAACACCTGCCGCTGCACCTGCTACCGGAACCGCTCCGTGCTGGTACCCGACTGCGTGACCCTGACTCCACAACTGGCCGGTGAGCTGAACTGGATGCCGGTCACCTGCGCCTACCGCCTGCTGGCCGAGGGCAAGGAACTGCCCGGCTGGCACCCGCTGGTGAGCGGCGACCCCGGCAGTGTGCATCGGGAAGGGAAATCGGTCATGGGCAAGGTAATCCCGGAAGACGAAGCGGACGATCCCATCACCCACATCGTCGACTGGCCGGTATAGGGAACCTCTGATCAAGTCGCGCACGACTTGATCAGAGTCCCCTTTGGGGAGATTG
>CAYPEH010000062.1:0-15930 GCA_964409585.1 uncultured Chromatiales bacterium
CTGATGGCCGAGGCCTTCATGGGCTATCTGCTGCCCTGGGGGCAGATGTCCTACTGGGGCGCGCAGGTCATCATCAACCTGTTCTCCACCATCCCCTTCGTGGGTGAGGACATCGGCATCTGGATCCGTGGTGACTACGTGGTCTCCGACGCGACCCTGAACCGCTTCGTCGCCTTCCACGTCATCGCCGTGCCGCTGGTTCTGGTGGGACTGGTCGTGGCCCACATCATGGCCCTGCACGAGACCGGCTCCAACAACCCGGATGGTGTCGAGATCAAGCAGAACAAGGACGAGAACGGCGTGCCGGTGGACGGCATTCCCTTCCACCCCTACTACACCATCAAGGATCTGTTCGGTTACGGCGTGATGCTGTTCATCTTCTTCTCCGTGGTCTTCTATTGGCCCAATCTGGGCGGCTGGTTCCTGGAGAAGGACAACTTCATCCCCGCCAATCCCCTGGTGACCCCCGAGCACATCGTGCCGCTGTGGTACTTCACCCCGTTCTACGCCATCCTGCGCGCCGTGCCTTCCGTGGCCGGTTCCGCCTTCCCCGGCGTGGCGGCCATGGGGCTGGCCATCATCATGCTGTTCCTGCTGCCCTGGCTGGACCGCAGCCCGGTGAAGTCGATCCGCTACAAGCCGACCCTGTACAAGGTGATCCTGGGCATCTTCGTGGTGGCCTTCGTTACCCTGGGCTACCTGGGCACCCAGCCGGCCACCCCCGGCAAGACGGCCCTGGCCCAGGTCTGCACCGTTCTCTATTTCGCCTTCTTCCTCCTGATGCCGATCTATTCCAGGATGGGGCAGTGCAAGCCGGTGCCCGAGCGGGTTACCGGGAAGTGATGACAGGGGAGAGAAAAAAGATGAAAAAGGTAATCGCCTCTTTACTGTTGATGGTCTCCCCGGTTTTGGCCCTGGCCAGCGGTGGAGTGCACCTGGATCACGCCAAGGTGGATGTCACCGACGTGGCCTCCGTACAGCGTGGCGCCAAGTACTTCGTCAACTATTGCCTCAGCTGCCATTCCGCCAAGGTCATGCGCTACAACCGCCTGGGTGCGGACTACGGTCTGACCGAGGAGCAGTTGCTGGAGAACCTGATCTTCACCGGTGTCAAGGTGGGTTCCACCATGAACGTGGCCATGTCGGCCGAGGACGCGGAGCAGTTTTTCGGCAAGGCGCCGCCCGACCTGTCCGTGATTGCGCGTTCGCGTGGTGCCGACTGGTTGTATACCTACCTGACCACCTTCTACAAGGACGACACCCGTCCCTTCGGCGTCAACAACATCGCCCTTCCCGGTGCCTCCATGCCGCATGTGCTGGTGGGGCTTCAGGGGCTGTTGAAGGTGAAGGACAGCGCCGCGGAGCACGGCCCGAAGAGCAGCGCCGATCTGGAGATGGGGGAGCCCGGCTCCATGAGCGCCAAGGAATACGAGGCCATGGTCACCGACCTGGTGAACTACCTGGTGTACATGGGTGAGCCGGCCCAGCTGAAGCGCGCGGCCCTGGGTCCCTGGGTACTCGGCTTCCTGCTGATCTTCACCGTTCTGGCGTTCCTGCTGAAGAAGGAATACTGGAAAGACGTGCATTGATCCGCTTGGGAAGCTCTGGTCGGTTCGGGGCGTATCGGATTGCAGGCTGAACGATTCGGATTCAAGGCGCGAATAGCACGCAATAGCCGGACTATTGCGAAGATTCGCAACGCGGAAACCGGATCGTTCAGACGCAAGGTGAGCGTCCGGAACCGATCAGAGCTTCCCTTGGGATTCAAGGCATCGTGAGAGCGTACCGGCATCCCCTGGGTGGGGTGCCGGTACACTTGTTTTTGCGCCATGTGGCCGGCCGATGCACGGCCTGCAGCGATGGCGCGAAACTACGAGGAGGACACCTCCATGGCTGTGACCGCCAACCGCAGATCGGTAATGACACTGTTTTCCAAGGCAAATTGTACCTACAGTCACCGTGTCCGCATGGTGCTGGCCGAAAAGGGCATTTCGGTGGATATCGTCGACATCGATCCGGACAACCCTCCAGAGGATCTGCGGGAACTCAACCCCTATGGTGGTATCCCGACCCTGGTTGATCGTGATCTGGTGCTGTATGACGCCAATGTCATCATGGAGTACCTGGACGAACGTTTCCCGCATCCGCCGCTGATGCCGGTCGATCCCGTTTCCCGCGCGCGTTCGCGCCTGATGCTGCATCGCATCGACCGGGACTGGTGCGGACTGGTGGAGGAATTGGGGCGCGGGGAAGGCAAGGCGCTGGCCAAGCCGCGCAAGACCCTGCGCGACAGCCTGATCGCCGCCAATGAAGTGTTTGCCGCCAAGCCGTATTTTCTCAGCGATGAGTTCAGCTTGGTGGATTGCGCGGTCGCCCCGATCCTCTGGCGGCTGCCTTCCCTGGGCATCAAGCTCCCCGCGCAGGCCGCTGCGGTCAGCGCCTATGCGGAAAGGGTGTTCGAGCGTGAATCCTTCCTGGCCAGCATGACCGAGACGGAAAGGGAGTTGCGCGCCTGAGGTCCCGGCCACCGGGATCGATGAGGCACGTCTCGTTCCACCATGGACACCATGACTTCCAGCCGCCCCTACCTGATCCGCGCCTTGCATGAATGGATTGTCGACAATGGCCTGACCCCGCATCTGCTGATCAATGCGGAATATGAATCGGTGGTCGTGCCGACCGAGTTCGTTCAGGATGGGCGCATCGTTATGAACGTGTCCATGCAGGCGGTACGCGGCCTGCGTTTGGGCAACGATGCCATCGAGTTCGAGGCGCGTTTCGGCGGCAGGCCCATGGGAGTCTATCTGCCGGTGCCGTCCGTTCTGGCCATCTACGCCCGTGAGAACGGGCAGGGCATGATGTTCACCGGAGAGGACGGGGGACCTGCGCCGGACGATGATCCGGGGCCGGGAGACGGCGGGCCGCGCCGGCCGGCATTGCGCGTCGTGAAGTGAGCCGCTGGCGGGGACGGTGGTCATGGCGGTCGAGGTGATCACGGGCGATATCACCGTTCTGGACGTGGATGCCATCGTCAACGCGGCCAACCACGGCCTGCTGGGCGGGGGCGGTGTGGACGGGGCCATCCATCGCGCGGCCGGGCCGGAGCTGCGGGAGTACAACCGCAGGCTGGGCGGTTGCCCCACCGGCGAGGCACGCATCAGCCCCGGCTTCCGCCTGCCTGCCAGGTGGGTGATTTCCACCGTTGGCCCGGTATGGTCCGGGGGGCGGCGCGGTGAGCCGGAATTGCTGGCCGCCTGCTATCGCAACAGCCTCGAACTGGCCCTGGACAACGGGGTGGCCAGCATCGCCTTTCCTGCCATCAGTACCGGTGTGTACGGGTATCCGAAGGAGCCGGCCGCCCGCATCGCCCTGAAGGCGATGAAGGCCTATGAAGAGCGGTTCGAACGCATCATTGCCTGTTGTTTCAGCGACAGCGATGCGGAGATCTACCGTCGCCTGCTCTCCCATTAACCCGACATACATGGTCGCCGGGTTAACAGCCTGTCGGACTGGGGGGAAGCGAAGCGAAAATGTGGGAGAGCGAGGCCAGTTTTTCATGATTTTGAGGCGCATAGTGGGACTACGCAACGAAAAATCAGGGAAAAATGGGCCGCTCTCCCGCATTTGCAGCCGTTTCATCCCCAGTCCGACAGGCTGTTAATAACAGTCCTCAGTCCGGCAGGGTCTTGTCCGGGTTCAGGATCCCCTGCGGATCGAACTGCCGCTTGATGCGGCGCATCAGGTCCAGGCTGACTGGATCGAGTTCACGGTCCACGAACCGCCGTTTCTCGATACCCACGCCGTGTTCACCGCTCAAGGTGCCGTTCATGGACAGGACCAGATCGAATACCTCGTCGAGGCAGCGCCAGGCCCGTTCCATGCTGGCGCTGTCGGGCTCGGTGAGCAGGTTGACGTGAATGTTGCCGTTGCCGGCGTGGCCGAAGTTGACGATGGTGATGTGATGCCGCCGGGACAGTTTTTCCAGCTCCCCTATGAATTCACCCATGCAGGAGACCGGCACGGCCACGTCCTCGTTGATCTTCTTCGGAGCCACCTTGCGCAAGGCCGGTGAAAGTGCCTTGCGGGTGGCCCACAAGGCCTCGATCTCACTGGCTTCCGTGGGGGCCCTCAGTTCCAGCAGTCCCTCGCCACGGCTGGCCTGCCGTACCGATTCGACCGCTTCTTCAAGGCAACCGGCGGGACCGTCCACCTCGATCATGAGCATGGCGCCCGCGTTGGACGGGAGTTCCACATCGGCGTAGCCGCGGATCATTTCGATGGCGGTGCCATCGATGAATTCCAGTGAGCAGGGGGTTACCGGCTGGGCCATGATGCGCGAGACCGCGTGGGAGGCGGCCACGATGTCGCTGTAAACCGCTTGCAGCGTACGCTTGGCCTCGGGAATGGGGGTGAGCTTGAGGGTGGCCTCGGTGATTACGGCCAAGGTGCCCTCCGACCCGATCAGCAGGCGGGTCAGGTCGTAACCCACCACGCCCTTGCTGGTGTAGGTCCCCGTGCGCAGTTCACGACCGTCACCGGTGACCGCCCTCAGGCCCAGGGTGTTCTCCCTGGGCGTGCCGTATTTGACCGCCCTGGGGCCCGCGGAGTTATAAGCCAGATTGCCGCCAATGGTGCAAAAGGCGGAGCTGGTCGGGTCCGGGGGCCAGAAGAAACCCCGTTCGGCGGCGGCCTGTTGCAGGCGTTCGTTGGTCACGCCCGGCTCCACTACGGCGACACGATTGTCGGGATCCAGGTTGAGGATACGGTCCATGCGTTCCAGGGACAGCACGACACCACCCAGGGTGGGCACCGCCGCGCCGGTGGTCCCCGAGCCCCGGCCGCGGGTGGTGAGGGGGACGCGGTGCCGTGCGCACAGGGCCACCACATCGCGGACCTGGGCGTGGCTGACGGGAAGTACGACCGCCTCCGGTGGATGGTGGCGGGGGCTGTTGTCGCAGCCGTAGGGCCAGCAATCGGCCGCGGCGGTGAGCAAGCCCCCGGCGCCGGTAATGGCCTCCAGGCCGGCGAGCACCTCGGCGGAGACGGGGGAGAACACGGATGGAGGCGGACTCAGTCCAGATACTCGAACAGTTTGATGACGCGCTGCACGCCACCGACACGGCGCACCTTTTCCGTCACCGCATCCGCTTCGGCACGGGTGACCAGTCCCATGAGGTAGACGGTACCGGCCTCGGTGACCACCTTCACACGGGTGAAATCGAAGTCTTCCCCGCCTTCCACGTCCACATCCAACAGGCTGGTCTTGACCTTGCCGGTGATGAGTACGTCGCTGCTGCGGGAGAACAGGGAACTCTTGCCTGCCACGCGGATTTCATTGTGAATGCGGCGTATCCCCTTGATTCCGGCGATGGCCTGCTCGACCCGGTCCCGCAGGGCCTCGGTGGCGGCCTCACCGGTCAGCAGCACCACGTAGTTGTAGCTGGTGACATTGACGTGCGTCTGTTCATACAGTTCCTTGTCGCTGAACAGGATGTTGGCGGCGGTCAACTCGATGGCCTCGTCATCGATCACCGTACCCACGGAACGGCGATCATGCGCGGCCCCCACGCCAACCGCGGCGCCACCGCCCACCACCACCGGAGCACAGGCCTGCACGAGCCAGGCCGAGGCGATCACGAACAGAATGGCTTTCATTGCATGTCTCCTATCCACCCAGTAACTGACTGTCCACCAGATCGCACAGGCAGTGCACGACCAGGATATGCACTTCCTGTACGCGTGCCGTCGAATCGCTGGGCACACGGATTTCCACATCCTCCTCGCGCGCCAGCGTGGCCATGTGGCCACCGTCGTTGCCGGTCAGGGCGATGACCTGCATGCCTCTTTCCTGCGCCGCCTCCATGGCGCGGATCACGTTCAGCGACTGGCCGCTGGTGGAAATGCCGACCAGTATATCCCCGGTCTGGCCCAGACCACGCACCTGGCGTGCGAAGACCTCCTCGAAGCCGTAATCGTTGGGAACGGCGGTGAGGATAGAGGTGTCGCAGGTCAGGGCGATGGCGGGCAGTGCCGCCCGCTCGCGCTGGAACCGTCCGACCATCTCGGCGGCGAAATGCTGGGCATCGGCGGCCGAGCCCCCATTGCCGCAGATCAGAATCTTTTGTCCCTCCAACAGGGCCGCGGTGATGGTCTCGGCGGCGCGGGCGATACCGGGCACCAGCGTCTGTAGAGCCTGTTCCTTGGTGGCGATGCTGGACTGGAAATTGTCGATGATGCGGGCCGTCAGGTCCATGGCATCATTCCTCCACGCGGAAGGCATCACGCACCCATTGGATGCCGCCGTCGCCATCGATACCCACCACGTCGAAACGCGCCTGCCGTCCCGCCAGGGCGGGCCGTGATTGCAGGAAACTGGCGGCGGTGGCTGTGATCCGCCGCTGCTTGCGCCGGTCCACGCTTTCCACGGCGGTGCCAAAGCCGCTGCCCGAGCGCTGCCGCACTTCGACGAACACCAGCGTATCGTCCTCGGTCATGATCAGATCGATCTCTCCCCAGCGTGAGCGGTAATTACGTGTCATCAGCTTCAGGCCCTGGCGTTTCAGGTAATGGCAGGCTTGATTCTCCGCCGTCCGCCCGCGCATCAGGTGAAGCGGCTTGCTGCGTTTCATCGGCTTGCTCCTGCACCGGGTGCAAGGGCCCGGCGATCATCCTTGGCTCTCCCTTTGCAAATCGCGCCCAGTTCAGGCCACGGTGGATTCGACCCTGGGCATCCATGCTCAGTTCACCCGTGACGCCGGTATAGTGGGCGCCTGGGTTTGCCCGCAGATAACCCAGATAGGGGATCAGTCCGTGGGCATCCACGCCGAGGGCGAAAAAGCGTGTGTAGCGTTTCATCTCATCCGGCCGCAGACGCTCCAGCAGGGTCTTGATCTCGGGAGGATGCTCCTCATCGAGCACCCAGGGCAGGTCACAGAACACCACGCCGGCCATGTCCTGGTCCGCCTGTTTGTCCACGTTGCCGGTATAGACATGCGAGGTGGCATAGAGTGGCAGATCGCCAGCCTGGAAAAAATCCAGTTGCGGTGCGATCAGGCGTGCCTGCCTGGGCAGAGCGGCCATGAACACGAAATCCACATCCTGGCGCCGTCGGGGTTCGAATTCCACCCGCCGGTTGAGCAGTCGCCGCAAGCGGTTGCGGCGTTCCTTGCTGGCATCGATGTTGAGCAGGTGCTGCAACGAGCCGCCAAAATCGCTCGTGCCGCTGCGGTACCGGCTGTCGGCCAGTACTTCGCCGCCCAGTTCCTGCAGGCGCTGGCTGAAGGCATTGACGATGCGGTCACCCCAACCGCTGCGCGGTGCGATGACCACCGCCTTGTTCAGGCCGTCGGCGAAGGCGCGTTCGGCCACCTGCCGGGCCTCGTCCTCCGGGGCGAGCCCGAACTGGGTGAGGCCCTCCGTGGTGTCGCTGGTGTCGGTGCGGTTCAATGCCAGCACCGGCACGGTCAGGGATTCACCGAGCATCTCGATGCCCTGTTTGTCCAGGGGGCCCACGATCAGGTCCGCCCCCTCGTCGACAGCCCGGACGTAGACCCGCGCGGCCCGCGGGCCGCCGTCGCCGACATCATAGATACGCAGGACCGGTCCGCCGCCATGGCCGTGCCGGGCGTAATGGGCAGCGAGAAATCCCTCCCGCACTGCGTTTCCAGCCACGGCGAGGCGGCCGGACAGGGGCAGCAGCAGCGCCACCTGTTGCGGATAGCGGATGTCCTTCATCAGTTCCCCCAGCAGGGACTGGAGGAAGGGGCCGTCGGCATCGTGGGCCGGGTGGCGCAGGCGCCAGGCCGCCAGCGCGGCCTCCAGGGCGTCCACATCGGTCAGGTTGGCGCGGATCACATGCAGCAGGTCGAGCCAGCCGGACAAGGCCCCCTCCATGCCGCCGGCGCGCAGATTGGTGAGATCGGTGGCGGTGAGCGTGGAAAGCATCTCCCAGATGGCCCGCCGGTTGTCGGCCTGCCGTTGCGGATCGGTGATATAGGGGCTCAGATCCACCAGGTTGCGGGCGGCACCGGCGATATCGCCCAGGGCCGCCAGGGCCTGGGCACGCAGCTGGGTGATGGTGATCCACTGTTGCGTGGAAACCTGGCGCCCGATGCCGCTCAATTGCCTCAGGGCCTGTTCCGGCTGTGCCAGTGCAAGGTGGATGCGGGCGGCGAGGACGGCGCGCTCGACGGAACGCCCTTTTGCCAGCTTGCCGGCATCGATGCCCGCCATGACCTTGGCCGCCTCCGCATGGGCCTGCGACGCATACAGCAGGCGCGCGGCATCCAGCAGGTACCCTGCGGCCTCCGGGGCCGGACTCAGGGCCGCCGCCTCACGGTATTTCTCCGCCGCCTGGCGCAGGCGTCCCTTCTGCTCCAGGCTCTTGGCCTCGGCCGGCAGCGTACCGGCTGGTGCGCCGCCGGGCAGTTCAGGCAGCGAAACACAGGCGCTCAGCAGCAGGGAGGAAAGCAGAAATAAAAAGGAAAGGCGCATGCTTGTGCCGGGCAAGGGACGGGCTCATATTGTGGGGATTGCAATGACGCGGGAAGTATCCGGGCTTGGGGGTTGGAGTGTCAATCGAAGCGGGTTCCTTATACGTGGTGGCAACGCCGATCGGAAATCTGGCGGACATCACACAGAGAGCGCTGGAGGTGCTGCGGGGTGTCGATGCCATCGCCGCCGAGGACACGCGCCACAGCGGCGCATTGCTGCGCCATTTCGGCATTGGCGCCCGTCTCGTCTCATTGCATGAGCACAACGAACGCCAGCGTACGCGGAGGATACTGGAGCTGCTGGCCGGCGGCGCCAGCGTGGCGCTGATCTCCGATGCCGGAACACCGCTGATCTCCGATCCCGGCTATCATCTGGTGCGCGAGGCGCGTGCCGCCGGTCACCGGGTCGTACCCGTGCCGGGGGCCAGCAGCGTCATCTGCGCCCTGTCCGCGGCCGGCCTGCCCACCGACCGCTTCCGCTTCGAGGGCTTTCTGCCCGCCCGCCGTGCCGCCCGCCGTGCCCGCCTTCAGGGGCTGGCCGGCGAGACCTGCACCCTGGTGTTCCTCGAATCCAGCCACCGAATCGTCGAATCCCTGGAGGACATGGCCGGGGTGTTCGGTGCCGAACGCGAGGCCGTGGTGGCGCGGGAGCTGACCAAGACCTTCGAGACCATACACGGCGACCGGCTGGAGGCGCTGGTGGCCTGGGTCGCCCGGAATCCCGACCAGCGCAAGGGCGAATTCGTGGTCATGATCCATGGCCGCGACGTGGACGGGCCCGGCGTCCCCGACGCCGGGGCGGAGCGGGTGTTGCGGGTGCTGCTGGAAGAACTGCCCCTGAAGCAGGCGGCGAAACTGGCCGCCCGCATCAGCGGCGCACAGAAGAACGCCCTCTATGAATTGGGGTTGAAGCTGAGGAGGTATTAACCCGGCCACCTAATAGGTCGTGTTCAGAGCCTCAGGCATCTTCCCTATCAAGGCGCGCGCCGCAGGCAATGGTCATTCCCTTGGCAAGGCGCGCAACGCCGAGAGGGGAGATGCCTGAGGCTCCTGACCAATGGGTTATAAATGACAGGCCGTGCTGTGCGCGCCCACGGACTGCGTTGTCGAAACTGGCTGTAGGAGTGCTACAGCGGCGTTTCGACGCCTTGCCGTGAACGCGCACAGCACGGCTGAACACGACCTATTAGGTGGCCGGGTTAATAGTCGTGGTCTGGCTTGACAGGCGGTTGAAAAAAACACTGCGGCGATTCATCTGCCGCCTGCCTTCCTCATTGAATGAACGCCCGGGCGATGGTTCAGGGTACTGATTCGTGCTCCGGTTGCAGTTGATCGATGCGGGCCTTGAGCGTGGCACCAATCACGTTTCGGGTCGTATTCTCATCCTTCCTGACTACGCATTCGAAACCTGCGGCGAGGGCCTCGTTCTCGATGTCCTGGTCGTTCGATCCGGTGACCAGAATGGCTGGCGGCATTGCCTGCTGACGTGAGAAGTCGCGGTACCAATTGATGCCATCCTCGCCCGGGGCCAGCAGGTAGTCCATCACCAGGACATCGTAGCGTGACCATGGGAATCCGGAGCCCGGTTTGCCATTGGCCGGGTCGAGCTGATCGACCTGCACCGATTGGTGCGAGGTTTCCAATGCGTATGCGAGTTGTGCGCGCACGAAACGCGAGTCGTCGATGACCAGGATGCGCATGTTGTTCACCCATTCAGTATTGGCAGCCGGGGTGATGAAAAGAACGGTATATTGCTGTGGCCGTGTGCCATGACGGTCATTCATGGCACTGGCCTCCACGCAGTTCCCCGAATGTCTCTCCGGGTCATTCCTGATTGCTGATTCACCACCGAAACGCGAATGACGGGTGCCGGTCGGTTTTGCCGTTTCCCCAAGTGGGTGTGCGACGCACGATCCATGGCCTTCCCATGTCACTCGGGTTTTTCCACGCATTTAATGTGCCTACATGTTCAACACATTGAAAAAACGAAGATAATCCGGTTGAGTGGGTGGGGGTGATGGGAATATGACACCTGCATTCCCAAGGTGCTCACGGGATGTGCCGGGAATTTGACATGCACGCCATGGGCAGCGGCCCGTCTCATGGCATGAGCAGCAGTGAGGGTGGCGAGGAGGCTGTGGAGTCCAGCCGCCTGCCGGATTTGGTGGGGCTTTATTAAGGAACCTCATCACTACAAGTTGGGCGTCTCGAAGATCAAGAAGATCGGCGAGTCCAAGTACAAGAAGGAGTTCCGTTCGATGTCGTTCGCGCCGCGCAACATCGTCTGACCAACTTTCGATACTGGCAATGTAAGGTGGCTGGTTTTGTCCGGCCGCTTTTTTTCATCCGCCCGGCCCGCGCCCGTCGCCGTGCTGTCCCGCACCCTTTCATCTATGGTAAATTTCCGAACCTTTTATGTGCGCGTGGCGGGGCCGCATGTCCAGTGACGAGTCCAACGACATTGAGGCGCGGGCCTATGAAGCCGCCCTGAGGCTGTTGGCGCGTCGGGAGCATTCCCGGCGTGAGTTGTCGCAGAAGTTATCGGCACGCGGCTGGGGGCGGGCGCAGATCCGCGCGGTACTGGATGCGCTGGTGGAACGCGGCTATCAGAGCGATGCCCGTTTCGCCGAGAGTTATGTCCGCGCGCGCGTCGACAGGGGCTATGGCCCGTTGCGCATCCGGGCTGAGTTACGTGAGCGTGGTATCGAGGAAGGTATCGTCGAATCCGTGTTGCATGAGTATGCCGATGCCTGGCCGGAGCGGCTGGCGGCGGTACGGGAGAAACGCTTTGGCGGCGAGGTGCCGGCGGACTTCCACGAACGTGCGAGACAGACCAGATTCCTCGTCCAGCGGGGGTTTTCCCTGGAGCAAATCAGAGACACATTGACCCGTTCGGGCCGTGAATGATTGTTGGCAGATAGAGTAGAGATGGCAAGCAGCGCTGAATTACGCACCGCTTTTCTGGAGTTCTTCCGTGAGCGTGGGCACGAGATCGTGGACTCCAGTCCACTGGTGCCGGCGAACGATCCCACCCTGTTGTTCACCAACGCGGGCATGGTCCAGTTCAAGGACGTGTTCACGGGGCGGGAGAAGCGCGGCTATGTCCGCGCCGCCAGTGCCCAGCGTTGCGTGCGCGCCGGCGGCAAGCACAACGATCTGGAGAACGTCGGTTATACCGCGCGCCATCACACCTTTTTCGAGATGCTGGGCAACTTCAGCTTCGGCGACTATTTCAAGCGGGAAGCCATCGGATACGCCTGGGAATTCCTCACCGGGACCATGGGGCTGCCGGCAGAGCGTCTGTGGGTGACCGTCTATGCGGACGATGACGAGGCCGCGGACATCTGGCTGAATGAGATCGGTGTCGATCCCGGCCGTTTTACCCGCATCGGTGACAAACCCGGTGGCAAGCGCCATGAGAGCGACAATTTCTGGTCCATGGGAGACACCGGGCCCTGTGGCCCCTGTTCCGAGATCTTCTATGACCACGGCGCCGATATCCAGGGCGGGCCTCCCGGTACCCCGGAGGAGGACGGCGACCGCTATGTGGAGATCTGGAATCTGGTGTTCATGCAATATGACCGCGATGCCAGCGGTACCCTGACGCCCCTGCCCAAACCCTCGGTGGACACCGGCATGGGTCTGGAGCGCCTGGCCGCGGTGATGCAGGGCGTACACAGCAATTACGACATCGATCTGTTCCGCAACCTGATCAAGGCGGCGGCGGATCTGGCCGGCACGGATGAGCTGGACAACAGTTCCCTGCGCGTGATCGCCGACCATATCCGCTCCTGTGCCTTCCTCGTCGTCGATGGCGTGCTGCCTTCCAATGAGGGGCGCGGTTATGTGCTGCGCCGGATCATTCGCCGCGCCGCCCGCCATGGCCACAAGCTCGGTCTGCAAGATGCCTTCTTCCACAAGCTGGTGCAGCCGCTGGTCAATGAGATGGGTGATGCCTATCCGGAACTGGCGGCCAATCGCGAGCACGTGGAACGGGTGCTGCGTATGGAGGAGGAGCGTTTCGCGGAGACCCTGGATCAGGGGATGAAGATTCTTGAGGCGGATATCGCCGCCCTGTCCGGTTCGACCATTTCCGGTGAATCGGCTTTCCGTCTCTATGACACCTACGGTTTTCCCCTCGATCTGACCGCGGACATTGCCCGCGAACGCGGCCTTTCGGTGGATCAGGCCGGTTTCGAACGCGAGATGCAGGCCCAGCGCGAGCGGGCACGCGCCGCCAGCCAGTTCGGAGCCGGGCATGGCAAGGGCGTGGAACTGGAGGGCACGACCGAATTCACCGGCTACGAACATCTCAGCGGCCGTGAGACCGTCACCGCCCTGGTGCGTGGCGGGGAATCCGTGGACAGCCTGTCCGAGGGCGATGAGGGCATGGTGGTGCTGGCCAGCACGCCGTTCTATGCCGAATCGGGCGGACAGGTCGGCGACCGCGGCGTGCTGGAGGGCGAGGGCGTGCGCTTCCAGGTGGACGATACGCGGAAACAGGGTGCCGGCGTGTTTTGCCATGTGGGCCGTGTCCTCAGCGGCGAGATCCGTGTGGGTGACACGGTGGATGCCCGGGTGGATGTCCAGGCCCGCCAGGCCACCGCGGCGAACCACTCCGCCACCCATCTGCTGCACGCGGCCCTGCGCCGGGTGCTCGGCAGCCATGTGACACAGAAGGGCTCGCTGGTGGAGCCCGACCGCCTGCGTTTCGATTTCTCCCATTTCGAACCCGTGACCGGTGAGCAACTGGCCGAGATCGAGTCCATCGTCAATCGGCAGATCCGCGCCAACGCGGCGGTGGAGATCCGCGTCATGTCCTACGACGATGCGGTGGCAGCCGGTGCCATGGCGCTGTTCGGCGAGAAATACGGCGATGAGGTGCGCGTGGTCGGCATGGGGGACTTTTCCACCGAATTGTGCGGTGGCACCCACGTGCGGCGGGCCGGTGATATCGGCCTGTTCAAGATCGTCTCCGAGGGCGGTGTGGCTGCTGGCGTGCGCCGCATCGAGGCGGTGACCGGCGAGGGCGCGCTGCGCTGGGTGGACGAGGGGGATGCCCTCCTGCGCAAGGTGGCGGATCTGGTGAAGGGCAGCCGTGAGGACGTGGATGTCAAGGTGCGCCAGATACTGGACCGCAACCGCAAGCTGGAGAAGGAATTGGAGCAGTTGAAGGCCAAGCTGGCCAGCAGCGCCGGCAGCGACCTGGCCTCCCAGGCAGTGGACGTGGGCGGTATCCAGGTGTTGGCGGCCAGTCTGGAAGGCGCCGATGTCAAGACTCTGCGCGACACCGTGGATCAGCTCAAGAACAAGCTGGGCACGGCCGCCGTCGTGCTCGCCACCGTGGATGGTGGCAAGGTGCGTCTGGTGGCCGGTGTCACCAAGGATGCCACGGACCGGATCAAGGCCGGTAATCTGGTGAACGCGGTGGCGATTCCCGTCGGTGGCCGGGGCGGCGGCCGTCCGGACATGGCCCAGGCGGGCGGCAACGATCCCTCGGCACTGCCGGCCGCCTTGGCGGCGATTCCGGACTGGGTCAGGGAGCAATTGTAAAAAATATTTCCCCCACCTATTTAACTGCAAGGAAATTTGTAGTTAAATCGCGCCCTTTTTCACAGAACCCTTATATATGGCCCTGATCGTCCAAAAATATGGTGGTACCTCCGTCGGCACGCCCGAGCGCATCGCGGCGGTGGCGGACCGTGTGCTGGCTACGCGCAATCAGGGCAACGACGTGGTGGTGGTGGTATCCGCCATGAGCGGGGAAACCAATCGCCTGATCGATCTGGCCAGGGCGGTCAATGAGTCCATGCCTCCGCGTGAACTGGATGTGCTTCTGTCCACGGGGGAGCAGGTAACCATTGCCCTGTTGAGCATGGCCCTGCAACAGCGTGATTGCCCGGCACTGAGTTTTACCGGTTCGCAGGTCCATATCCTCACCGACAACGTACACAACAAGGCGCGCATACTCGAGATCGATGGCGCCAAAGTGCGTCGCGTATTGCAAGCAGGCCATGTGGTGGTCGTCGCCGGATTCCAGGGTGTGGACGAGGAAGGCAACATCACGACCTTGGGGCGGGGCGGTTCCGATACCACTGCGGTGGCCCTGGCCGCCGCCCTGGAGGCGGATGAATGCCAGATCTATACCGACGTCGACGGTGTCTATACCACCGACCCACGGGTCGTGCCCGAGGCGCGGCGCCTGGAGCGCATCACCTTCGAGGAAATGCTGGAAATGGCCAGCCTGGGCTCCAAGGTCTTACAGATTCGTTCGGTGGAATTCGCCGGCAAATACAACGTTCCCATCCGTGTGCTGTCTTCCTTCGAGGAAGGCGAGGGCACGCTGATCACCATCGAGGACGAGCAAATGGAGGCACCACTGATCTCCGGTATCGCGTTCAGCCGTGATGAAGCCAAACTCACCGTTCTGGGTGTTCCCGACCAGCCCGGCGTGGCCTACAGCATCCTCGGGCCGGTGGCGGACGCGAATATCGAAGTGGACATGATCGTCCAGAACGTGGCCGAGGACGCGACCACGGACTTTACCTTCACCGTAAGCCGTGCCGACTACGAAAAGGCAATGGACATCCTCAAGAAACGATGCGGGGAACTGGGGGCACGTGAAGTCATTGGTGACGACCGGATTGCCAAGATCTCATTAGTGGGAGTTGGTATGCGCTCGCATGCCGGGATCGCCAGCAGCATGTTCCGGGCGTTGTCGAGGGAAAACATCAATATACAGATGATCTCCACTTCCGAGATCAAGGTGTCTGTAGTGGTCGATGAGAAGTACCTGGAGTTGGGGGTACGGACTTTGCATGAGGCCTTTCAACTCGGCGACAGTGGAGACGCCCTGGTGAAACAAGACTGAGTGACGGAAGCACCGTTTGCCAACGCCTGGCACTGTCAGGGAAGTGTGGCAGCAAGGAGCTTCGAAGGGGGAAGATCCCACATGCGTGGGACTGTGTTGACGGGCCGATGAGCTTGTCTGGCCCTTGACGACATCGGATTTGGAATTAAGGAGACGACTATGTTGATCTTGACACGCCGCGTAGGCGAGACACTGATGATTGGAGACGAGGTCACCGTGACCGTGCTCGGGGTGAAAGGTAATCAGGTGCGTATCGGCATCAATGCCCCCAAGGACGTGGCCGTGCATCGCGAGGAAATCTATGAGCGTATCAAGCGCGAACAGGAAGGGCAGGATACGGACGAAGAGTAAAGGCTTTACGCCTGACCTGCACGTGGGTATTCTACCCGCGCTCGGGCTGCGACCGACCCATTCTGGCCGCGGCCCGAGGTGTTTTCAGGAGAGATGGCCGAGCGGCTGAAGGCGCTCCCCTGCTAAGGGAGTATGGGGTTTATAGCTCCATCGAGGGTTCGAATCCCTCTCTCTCCGCCATAATAGAAGAGACAGGCGGTGATCGTTCGGGATGCC
>CAYPEH010000063.1:0-15722 GCA_964409585.1 uncultured Chromatiales bacterium
ATCCTCGCTGTCCCACTTTTTCGCTACGATCCCCCTGAGTCCGACAGGCTCCTGGCTGCCTGAAGGGGGAGATGGGGTAGACTACGGATTGGCAAGTGATCATGCCGCCGGGCAGTCTCCAGAGCGTGGATTTTCAGAAATCCATGATTATTGACCCGGCCACCAAATGTTTGCACCTTCAGGGCTTCAAGAATGCGCCAGATCGAGGCGCGGCCCGCAGCCAATGGTCATTCCCTTGGCAAGGGCCGCAACAAAGAGCTGGCGCATTCTTGAAGCCCCGAACCCATTGATTTTTTCAAATGACCGGCCAGCCTGTACCCGCCCGATGCGGCGTTATCGAAACTGGCTGTAGGAATGCTACAGCGGCGTTTCGATGCCTTGCCTCGGGCGGGTACAGGCTGGCTGAAGGCGCAAACATTTGGTGGCCGGGTCAATAAAATCTAGAATATGCTTTAAGAAGGAACAATAATAAATTGATTTTCAAGGTGATAAGTTCGGCCTTTGCCTCGGTTCTGATGGTGTCCGCGGCGGCTGCGGACTGTGTACCCGAGGAGTTTTCCAAGGACTGGTTGAAGAACCAGGAGAGCCTGGGAGGACGTACCCTCAAGTATCATGTGGGGTTGACCATGGAGGAGATGGAACAGCGCCTGAATCGAAGCCGGCGTGCTTCCGGGATCAGTTCCTACCATGATTTCAAGACGGCCAACTACTACATCCAGGAGGCCCTGAATCAGAACCGCCACCTGTTCAACGTGGAGTGGGAGCCCAAGGCCCGGGTCGGTGCCTTCAAGTCGCTCGATTTCAAGACCTCCAGAATCATCGGCTGGGGCGTATACAGGGATGAGGCCGGCATCATCGATCTGCGCAGGCTGCGGGTGGTGATGAAAAAGACCGCGCCTGGAGAGTGCATGCTGTGGACTTCCTATCCCATCCGCTGAGCATTCCCTGTGGGCGGGTTGAGAGCCTGTCAGGGGGGGCGAATAGAAAAAGTGGACCGCTGTCCCGTTTTTGCCAAGTCCGACAGGCTCTTGAGGTAAGTTGGACAGCCTTCTCGGAACCCATCCCCAATCGCCTTGGCAACTGTAGGGATCCGAGGCGGCAACGGCAGGGTACACTACTCGATTACGAGTTCTGTAGTTTCCGAGGTATCTGACGTGCTGGAAGCCTATCGCAAACACGTGGAGGAGCGTGCCGCGGACGGTCTGCCGCCGCTGCCCCTGTCCGCCGAACAGACCGCCGATCTGGTGGAATTGATCAAGAACCCTCCCGCTGGTGAAGAGGCATTCCTGCTGGATCTGCTGACCAACCGTGTCCCGCCGGGTGTCGATCAGGCCGCCTATGTCAAGGCGGCCTTCCTGGCGGATGTGGCCAAGGGCGAGGTGGCGTGCCGGCTGATCGACCCGCTGGAGGCCACCCGCCTGCTGGGCACCATGCTGGGCGGGTACAACATTCAACCGCTGATCGCCCTGCTGGACCGGGAAGATACGGCGGAGACCGCCGCCGAGGCCCTGTCCGGTACCCTGCTGGTCTACGATGCCTTCCATGACGTGGCGGACAAGGCCGATGCCAATCCCTGGGCTCGCAAGGTGCTGGAATCCTGGGCCGCGGGCGAGTGGTTCACCCGCCGTGACCCACTGCCCGAATCCATTACCGTGACCGTGTTCAAGGTACCGGGTGAGACCAACACCGACGATCTGTCCCCGGCCACCGAGGCCTGGAGCCGTCCCGATATCCCCCTGCACGCTCAGGCCATGTTGCGGAGCAAGATGGAAGGCGCGCTGGAGATCATCGCCGAACTCAAGCAGAAGGGGCATCCGCTGGCCTATGTCGGCGACGTGGTGGGTACCGGTTCCTCACGCAAGTCCGCCATCAACTCGGTTTTGTGGCACATGGGCAGTGACATTCCCCACGTTCCCAACAAGCGCCAGGGCGGGGTGGTGCTGGGCGGCAAGATCGCACCCATTTTCTTCAATACCGCCGAGGATTCAGGCGCCTTGCCCATCGAACTGGATGTGAGCGGTCTGGCCATGGGCGATGTCATCACCATCCGCCCCTACGACGGCCAGGTGCTGAACGAGGCCGGTGAAGTGCTGACCGAATTCGAACTCAGGCCTGCCACCCTGCCCGATGAGGTTCGTGCCGGCGGCCGTATCCCACTGATCATCGGCCGTGGTCTTACCGCCCGCGCGCGGCAGCGGCTGGGCATGGAACCCACCACCATGTTCATCAAGCCGGTGGAGCCGGACGACACCGGCAAGGGCTTTACCCTGGCGCAAAAGATCGTCGGCCGCGCCTGCGGCGTGGAGGGTGTGCGCCCCGGCACCTATTGCGAGCCGAAGATGACCACCGTCGGTTCCCAGGACACCACCGGCGCCATGACCCGCGACGAGTTGAAGGAACTGGCCTGTCTGGGCTTTTCCGCCGATCTGGTCATGCAGAGCTTCTGCCATACCGCCGCCTATCCCAAGCCGGTGGACGTGACCCTGCAACACACCCTGCCGGATTTCTTCCGCAACCGGGGTGGCGTCTCCCTGAAACCGGGTGACGGGGTGATTCATTCCTGGCTCAATCGCATGATACTGCCCGACACCGTCGGCACCGGCGGTGATTCCCATACCCGTTTCCCCATCGGTATCTCCTTCCCGGCCGGTTCCGGCCTGGTGGCCTTCGCCGCCGCCCTGGGCGTGATGCCGCTGGATATGCCGGAATCGGTTCTGGTGCGTTTCAAGGGCGAAATGCAGCCCGGCGTGACCCTGCGCGACCTGGTCAATGCCATTCCCTATGCGGCCATCCAGAAGGGTCTGCTGACGGTGGCAAAGGCCGGCAAGAAGAACTGCTTCAACGGCCGCATTCTGGAGATCGAGGGCCTGCCCCGGTTGAAGGTGGAACAGGCCTTCGAACTGGCCGATGCCTCCGCCGAACGCTCCGCCAACGGTTGCACCGTGCGCCTGGACAAGGAACCCATCATCGAGTTCCTCAACTCCAACGTCACCCTGCTGCGCTGGATGATCTCCGAGGGTTATGGCGATGCCCGCGCCCTGGAGCGCCGCATCCGGGCCATGGAGGCATGGCTGGCCAACCCGGAACTGCTGGAGCCGGATGCCGATGCCGAATATGCCGAGGTGATCGAGATCGACCTGAACGAGATCCGGGAGCCGATCCTGGCCTGCCCCAACGATCCGGACAATGTGAAGCTGCTGTCCGAGGTGGCCGGCACCGCCATCGACGAGGTGTTCATCGGCTCCTGCATGACCAACATCGGCCACTATCGCGCCGCCGGCAAGGTACTGGAGGCCAGTGGGCAGGTTGTTCCCGGCCGCCTGTGGGTGGCACCGCCCACCAGGATGGATGAGCACCAGCTCATCGAGGAGGGCTACTACGGCATCTATGGCCGTGCCGGCGCGCGCATGGAGATGCCCGGTTGTTCCCTCTGCATGGGCAACCAGGCGCGGGTGCGGGATGGCGCCACGGTGGTGTCCACCTCGACACGCAATTTCCCCAACCGTCTCGGCAAGGATGCGCAGGTCTACCTGGCATCGGCGGAACTGGCGGCCGTGGCCTCCATTCTCGGCAGACTGCCCACCGTGGACGAGTACATGGAGCATATGAAGACCATTCAGCCCATGGCCGACGAGATCTACCGCTATCTCAACTTCCATGAGATCGCGGAGTACCGGGGACTGGCGGACAAGGTGATCCCCATCGCCGTTGCCTGAGCCCGCCGTTTCCGTTTTCAGGAAATTCCGGGCGTATCGGATTGCAGGCTGAAACAGCCGGATTCAAGGCGCGAATCGCGCGTACAGAGCTTCCTTCAGTCCGGACTGGCTTCCAGGATCAGGGTGAACTCCGCGCCGCCCTCGGCATGATTGCCGGCGCTCAGGCTGCCGCCCATGCCATGGACGATGCGCTGGGAAATGGAAAGTCCCAGTCCCAATCCCGTTTCACGGGTGGTGAAGAATGGTTCGAAGATCTGCTCCAGGTTCTCGTCGGGGATGCCGGGGCCGTTGTCGCGGATCGTGATGCGCACCTGTCCGTCCGTGACCTCCGCATGGATGTGGATGCGCGGCTGTTCGACACCCTCCATGGCATTGATGGCGTTGTCGATCAGATTCACCATCACCTGCTCCAGTTGTACCCGGTTGGCCATGACCCGGATGCCTTCATCGACTTCCAGGTGCAGTTCCGTCGATGAATGCTTCAATCTGGGATGGAGGATGATGCGGCTGGTCTCCAGGACATCCAGCAGGTTCACCGCCGTCAGATCCCCGCTGGTCTTGCGTACGAATTCCCTCAACTGGCTGCTGATGTGGCCCATGCGTTCGGTCATCTGGCCGATCCTGGCCAGATTGTCACGCAGTTCGTCGAAGCGTTCCCGTTCCAGCAGCAGGCGCCCGGTATCCGCGTAGACGCGAATGGCGGCCAGGGGTTGATTGAGTTCATGGCTGATACCGGCAGCCAACTGTCCGAGCACCGCCAGCTTGGCTGCCTGGATCAACTCGTTCTGGGTCTTGCGCAGCTTTTCGGCGGTCAGCCGGTGTCGTTCCACCTCCTGGAGGAGTTCCGCCGTACGTTCCTGGACCCGTCGTTCCAGCTGATCGTGCGCCTCCCGCAATGCGGCCTGTTCATGGGACTCGTAGCGTGCCCGATCCTGGCGCCGTTTGTGCCGCTGGAAGAGGATGAAGCCGATCAGGAGGATGGCGAACCAGCTCATGCCGGCAATGAGGTAGAAGGACAGAACCCACCGTTCCACCTGATCCAGTGGTGTCAGCAGATACACTTTCCAGCCGGCCATGGGCATGGACTGGATCTGGACCAGGTAGGTACAGGTTTCCGGTTGTTCGCTGTCTATCTCCCGGCAGCGGATCTCCCACAGGCGGCTGTCGGCGCTTAGCCGACGGATTTCCCTGATGGGCATGGTCTGCAACTGAATGTTGGGATAGCGTTTACTGGCATGAATGCGCTCACGGGCCGTGTAATCCAGTGAGGTGAGGGTGCGGTAACGCCACTCATCGCGGGTGGTGATGAAAGCGACACCATCCGGATCGACGACCATGACCTGATGGCCGTGCCCGCTCCAGTGTTTTTCCACCGCACTGATATCCACTTTCACGACGGTGACGCCCAGTACCTTGCCTTCATGCCTGACCGGATAGGCGAAGTAGTAACCGCGTTTTTGTGAAGTGCTGCCCAGGGCGAAATAACGCCCCAGTCCGCCCTTCATGGCATCCTGGAAATACGGCCGGAAACTGAAATTCCGGCCGATGAAGGGATGTGGTGAGTTCCAGTTGCTTGCCGCCACTGTCAGGCCGGCGGCATTCATCAGGTAGATATCCGATGTGCCGGTGATGGAATTGATGGTTTCCAGGCGGCGGTTCAGATCATCGAGAAGCCGTTGGTCGTCCGGATGAAGCAGCACCTGCACCAAATGGCTGTCGCTCGAGAGAAGTTCCGGCAGATATTCATACTTCGACAGTTGTCCCTCCAGGTGGGCGACATAGAGGTTCAACTGGTATGCATTGCTGTCCTGCAGATCGGCCAGTGCGGCATCACGCTGCCAGGTGCCGGCCTGCCAGACGAGCACGGCAAACAGCAGGGTCAAACCGACGCCTGCCAATACCATACGGCCGATATGCGGGGACGATATTTCTTTCATCATCGTCAGAATAGCCGATCCGGTATCCTTGCCATATCAGAGAGTGACTTAATATTTTGTTCCATAAGGAAAAAACCTATGACATCAAGACGTTGCCCCTGTTTCATGTTTCCCGTCTCCCATGGGCGGCGGCCGTAGCGTCATCATCCGCCGTTCCCGGCGGGATCAGAGCGCCCATCTGCCGGACGATCTGCACCCCGTATTGCGGCGGGTGTATGCGGCCCGCGGCCTGTTGCGTGCCGATCAGCTGCAACGGGGACTGGACCGCCTGCTGCCAGCCTCGCAACTGATGGGCATGGAGGCGGCCGTGGATCTGCTGGGCACGGCCCTCATGGAGAGGCGGCGCATACTCGTCATCGGGGATTTCGATGCCGACGGGGCCACCAGCACGGCCCTGGCGGTGCGCGTGCTGCGGGCCTGTGGCGCGGCCCACGTGGAGTATCTGGTGCCGGACCGGTTCCGTTATGGCTATGGGCTCACCCCCGGCATCGTCCGGGTGGCCGTGGACAGGGCACCGGATCTGATCGTGACCGTCGATAACGGCATCTCCAGCATCGACGGCGTGCGGGCCGCGAAAGAGGCCGGCATCCGTGTCCTGGTGACCGATCATCACCTGCCCGGCCAGCGGCTGCCCGACGCCGATGCCATCGTCAATCCCAATCAGCCGGGGGATGAATTCGCGAGCAAGAACCTGGCCGGGGTGGGGGTGATGTTCTATCTGCTGGCCGGATTGCGCGCGCGCCTGCGTCAGGAAGGCTGGTTCACGCGGCAGGGCTTGAAAGAACCCATACTGGCCGATTACCTGGATCTGGTGGCCCTGGGCACCGTGGCCGACGTGGTCCCCCTGGATCACAACAACCGGGTGCTGGTGGAACAGGGGCTCAGGCGTATACGAGCCGGCCGTGCCTGTCCTGGTATCCAGGCACTGCTGGAGGTGGCCGGCCGCAGCCCGCGGCGCGCCGTGGCCTCCGATCTGGGTTTCTTCGCCGGGCCCAGGATCAATGCCGCTGGCCGTCTGGAGGACATGTCCATCGGCATCGAGTGCCTGTTGGCGGATGATCCCGGCCGGGCGCGAGAGCTGGCCGCGCAACTGAACGATCTCAATCTGGAACGCCGCGCCATCGAGGACCGTATGCGCGAGGAGGCACTGGCGGAGGTGGAGCGGTTGCATCTGGAGGACGGGGCCGGCCTGCCTGTTGGCCTGTGCCTGTACGACGGGGACTGGCACCAGGGCGTGGTGGGGCTGGTGGCCTCGCGTGTCAAGGATCGGGTGCACAGGCCGGTGATCGCATTTGCGCCCGGCGAGAACGGAGAACTGAAGGGGTCGGCACGTTCGGTTCCCGGCCTGCATATCCGCGATGCCCTGGATGAGATCGCCACCACCCATCCGGGCCTGATCGACCGCTTCGGTGGCCATGCCATGGCGGCGGGCCTGTCGCTGCAACCGGAACGGCTGGAGGACTTCCGCGTCGCCTTCGATGCCCAGGTGCGCCGCCATCTCGGCGCCGACGACCTGCGGGGCATGGTGTGGAGCGATGGAGAACTGGCACCATCGGAACTGAACCTGGAATTGGCCGAGGCCCTGCGCTACGGCGGACCCTGGGGCCAGGGCTTCCCCGAGCCGGTGTTCGATGGCCGCTTCCGGGTGGAGCGGCGGCGTGTGGTGGGAGACAGGCACCTGAAGATGACGGTCAGGCCGGAGCAGGGCGACATCGCCCTGGATGCCATCGCCTTCGGTTTTCCCCTGGAGCGGATGCCGGACGAGGGCAGCCGGATGCATCTGGCCTACCGGCTGGACGTGAACGAATACCGTGGCCTGCGCGGGTTGCAACTGCTGGTGGAGTGGCTGCAGGAAGAGTGAACCGTCATCGGGTCGAAGGCCGGTTTGCCATGAATCGGGCGGGGCAAACCGGTACCATTGCCCACGGAAGGATGAGGTACGGGATGCAGACATGAGCTGGTGGGGAAAAATTGTCGGTGGCGCCTTCGGCTTCATGCTGGGCGGTCCGCTCGGCGCGGTGCTGGGCGCGGCCCTGGGGCATAAGTTCGACCAGGGGCTGGAGGGGCTGCGGCTGGAGCACCCGGGCCTGGATCCCGGCGACCCGGAGCGTGTCCAGAGCGCATTCTTCACCGCCACCTTTTCCGTCATGGGGGCCATCGCCAAGGCCGATGGCCGGGTCACCCGGGACGAGATCTCCGCCGCGGAGCAGGTCATGGCGCAGATGGGTCTGAACGCCGCGCAACGGGAGGCAGCCATCGCCCTGTTCCGGGAAGGCAAGTCGCCGGACTTTCCACTGCGGGACGTGGTCGGCCAGTTCCGCCGGGAGTGTCACCGGCGCCGCAACCTGATGCGCATGTTCATCGAGATCCAATTGTTTGCCGCCTACGCCGACGGGACCCTGCACGCGGCGGAGCGGAGCCTGCTGGCGGATATCTGTGAATGGCTTGGTTTCTCCAGGATGGAATTCGAGGAACTGGAATCCATGGCCCGCGCCGAGCGCCACCAGTACGAGGCGGCCAGCGCGCAACAGGGGCCCAGCCTGGAGGATGCCTATGCGACCCTGGGCATTTCCCCGGACGCCAGTGATGCGGAGGTGAAAAAGGCCTACCGCCGGCTCATCAGCCGCCACCACCCGGACAAGCTGGTCTCCAAGGGCCTGCCGGAGGAGATGATGAAGATGGCCGCGCAGAAGACCCACGAGATCCGCCAGGCCTATGAGATGATCCGGGATGCGAGGAAAGGGCGGTGAGGGTGCCGCCGCTGCGATACAATCCCCGCCTGCCGTATCGTGGGGGCTCCAGCGCCAACCCCCGCGGGTGCGGTGCGTTGTACAGGGAAACTCTGACCAAGTCGCCACACGCCTCGACCGGACCAGTGAAAACCCTGCGACCGACTATCCATCAGCAGCCAGTGTGACACCATGTCCGACCCAGTCGACATCTCCATCCTGCGCGAATTCATCCCGCCCAACGCCCTCAGCGAGGAGAACCTGCGCGTCCTGTCCCACAAGGCGCGCGTCCAGAAGCTGGGACAGGGGGAGATCCTGTTCCGGGAGGGGGACGTGGACAAGGAAACCTGGTTCCTGATGGCAGGCGAGGTGGAGCTGCTCAAGGGCCGCAAGGTGGTGTCCGCCATCACGGTGGGGGGGGAGGATGCGCGGTACCCCCTGGCGCCGGAACAGCCGCGCGCCTATACCGCCCGCACCGCCACGGAGGCGGAATGCCTGGTGGTCGATGGCCGTACCCTGGACATCATGCTCACCTGGGACCAGGAGGCCGCCGGTTACGAGGTGGTGGAACTGGGCGAGGGCAAGGACAGTGGCGATTGGATGCTGCGCCTGCTGGAGCAGGAGTCCTTCCAGCGCATCCCCCCGGCCAATATCCACCGCCTGCTGGAATCGCTGGAGCCGGTGCGGGTCTCGGCGGGGGATGTGGTGATCAAGCAGGGCGACCCCGGCGATTACTTCTACGTGGTCAAGCAGGGGCGCTGCCGGGTCATCCGTGAAACACCCCGCAAGCCGGAGGGCGTGGTGCTCAATCACCTCGGTCCCGGTGATGGATTCGGCCAGGATGCCCTGATCTCCGGCGGGCCGCGCACCGCCACCATCGTCATGGAGACCGACGGCGAACTCATGCGCCTGAACAAGGATGACTTCCATGAGCTGTTGCAGGCTCCCGTGCTGGCCTCGGTCAACCTGGAACAGGCCAAGGAACTGACCCGCGAGGGCGCGTTGTGGCTGGACGTGCGCCTGCCCAGTGAATTCGCCAACCGTCACCTGCGCGGCAGCGTGAACATCCCCCTGGTGACCCTGAGATTGCAATTGCCGAAGCTGGACAAGTCGGCGCGCTACATCGTCTGCTGCGACACCGGCCGGCGCAGCGCGGCGGCGGTCTATGTGATGATCGAAAACGGTTTCGATGCGTATTTGCTCGAAGGCGGTCTGAACGCCACGCCCCTGGGTGGCGGGCGGGTTCAGGCAGGTGGGGAACGGTGATGAATCTGTTCGTGACCGGCAACAGTTCGGGCCTGGGCCGGGGACTGACCGAGGTCTTTTTGCAACGGGGCTGGCGGGTCTATGGTTGCAGCCGCCGTGGTTGCGGGATCGACAGCGGGGCCCTGCACGACATCCGCTGTGATCTGAGTGATTTCGATACCGTTCCCGCCGCCCTGGAGCGGTTGCTGGGCGAGGCCACGGGGCTGGACCTGGTGATCCTCAATGCCGGCATCCTCGGCGGCATCAAGCTCATGACCGAGACCTCCATGGATGAGTTGCGGCGGATCATGGATATCAACGTCTGGTCCAACAAGGTGATTCTGGACTGGCTGCATGGCTGGGGCAGGCCGGTGAAACAGATCGTCATGATTTCCTCCGGCGCCTCCGTGCTGGGCAACCGTGGCTGGGGTGGCTACGCCCTGTCCAAGGCGGCGCTGAACATGCTGGCGAGACTCTATTCCCATGAATTTCCCGATACCCACATCAGCGCCATCGCACCGGGGCTGATCGACACGTCGATGATGGATTATCTATGCGTGGAGCCGGACGTGGAGGCCTTCCCGGCCCTGCAACGCATCCGCAATGCCCGCGGGACGGAGGCGATGCCCCGGCCGCGCCAGGCGGCGGAACGCATCCTGGAGGCGCTGCCGCATCTGTCCGACTTTCCCAGCGGCAGCTTCATCGACATCCGCCAGATCCTGGCCCCGGACGAGTACCGGGAACTGATGGCGGGCAGAGCCCCGAACCCGGCCACCTGAAACCCGCACCCCCCGACCCCATGCCGACGGACCGATTGTCTTCCCTGCAATCGCGCATCGATTCCTGCCTGACCGCCGACCGCCATGGTTTCCGCCAGCGTCTGCGGCGCCTGCGCGCGGACCGGAAACGGGGACGCCTGCGGCCGGAGCAGGTGGCGGAGCTGGAGGCCCGCATCGACGCCTCGGCGGAGCGGCTGGAACGGCGCCGGGCCGCCCTTCCCCGGCCCGAGTTCCCGGAGGAACTGCCGGTCAGCGCCATGCGTGGCGAGATCGCGGCGGCGATCCGCGATCATCAGGTGGTGGTGGTCTGTGGCGAGACCGGCTCCGGCAAGACCACGCAGTTGCCGAAGATCTGCCTGGAACTGGGCCGTGGCGCGGCCGGCCTCATCGGCCATACCCAGCCGCGGCGCATCGCCGCCCGTTCGGTGGCGGCGCGGATCGCCGAGGAACTGAAGACCGGGCTTGGACAGGGGGTGGGTTTCAAGGTCCGCTTCGGCGACCACACCGGCCCCGACACCTTCATCAAGCTCATGACCGACGGCATCCTGCTGGCGGAGATGCAGTCGGACCGCTACCTCGGCCAGTACGACACCCTCATCATCGACGAGGCCCATGAACGCGGCCTCAATATCGATTTCATCCTGGGTTATCTCAAGCGGGTGCTACCGAAGCGTCCGGACCTGAAGGTCATCATCACCTCGGCCACCATCGATCCGGAACGTTTTTCCCGGCATTTCGATGGCGCCCCCATCGTCGAGGTGTCCGGCCGCACCTATCCGGTGGAGGTCCGCTACCGGCCGTTGCTGGCGGCGGACGAGGATCAGCGCGACCGGGACCAGGTGACCGCGATCCTGGATGCGGTGGATGAACTGTCCCGGGAGGGGCCGGGCGACATCCTGGTATTCCTGGCCGGTGAGCGGGAGATTCGTGAAACCGCCGAGGCCCTGCGCAAACACCACCCGCCCCACACGGAAATCCTGCCCCTGTACGCGCGACTGTCGGCGGCCGAGCAGAACCGGGTGTTCAAGGCGCACGGGGGCCGCCGTATCGTCCTGGCCACCAACGTGGCCGAAACCTCGCTGACGGTGCCGGGCATCCGCTACGTGGTCGACCCCGGATATGCCCGCATCTCCCGTTATTCCCACCGCACCAAGGTCCAGCGCCTGCCGGTGGAGAAGATCTCCCAGGCCTCGGCCAATCAGCGTGCCGGGCGCTGCGGCCGCGTGGCCGAGGGTATCTGCATACGCCTCTATTCCGAGGAGGAATTCCAGGCCCGGCCGGAATTCACCGAACCGGAGATCCTGCGCACCAACCTGGCCTCGGTCATCCTGCAGATGCAGGCCCTGGGCCTGGGGGATGTGGATGCGTTCGAGTTCGTCGAAGCGCCGGATTCCCGTTTCATCCGCGACGGTTACCGCCTGCTGGAGGAACTCGGCGCCCTCGATGCGCGGGGCCGCCTGACGGAGACCGGCAGGCAGCTGGCCCGCCTGCCCATCGATCCCCGCCTGGGGCGCATGCTGCTGGCCGCGTGGAAGGAGGGCAGTCTGGCCGAGGTGCTGGTGATCGTCGCCGCCCTGTCCATCCAGGACCCGCGTGAACGACCGCTGGACAGGCAGCAGGCGGCGGATCAGAAACAGGCCCTGTTCCGCCATGAGCAATCGGATTTTCTCGCCTTCCTCAAGCTGTGGGACTGGTTCCACGAGCAGTCCCGCCACCTGTCGCAGAACAAGCTGCGCAAGCTCTGCCGCGAGCATTTCCTCAGCTATGTGCGCATGCGTGAGTGGCACGACATCCACCGCCAACTGGCCAATATGGTCAAGGACATGGGTCTGCGCCCGAACCGGGAAGAGGCGGATTACGGCGCCATCCACCGCGCCCTGCTCACCGGCCTGCTGGGTAACGTGGCGCTGAAGGATGGCGAGAAGGGGGAATTCCTGGGCGCGCGCAACCTCCGGTTGCGGGTGCATCCCGGTTCGGCCCTGCACAGGAAACCGCCCAAGTGGATCATGGCCGCCGAGCTGGTGGAGACCACGCGCCTGTATGCGCGCACGGTGGCCAGGATCGATCCCGCCTGGCTGGAACCGCTGGCCGGCCACCTGGTCCGGCGCAGCCATTCCGAGCCCCATTGGGAGAAACGTCCCGCCCAGGTGGCGGCCTATGAGCGGGTCACGTTGTATGGCCTGCCCATCGTGGCCCGCCGCCGGGTCAATTACGGTCCCATCGATCCGGTGGCCTCGCGGGAAATCTTCATCCGCGAGGCGCTGGTGCATGGCAATTGGTCCAGCCGCGCCCCCTTCTTCCGCCACAACCGGGAACAGGTGGCGGAGATCGAGGCCCTGGAGGCCAAGGCCCGGCGTCAGGACATCCTGGTGGATGAAGAGGACATCTTTGCCTTCTACGATGAGCGTATCCCGCAAGGCATCTACAGCGGCAAGTCCTTCGAGCGCTGGCGGGCCAAGGCCGAACGCGGGCAGCCGCGACTGCTGTTTCTGCAACGCGACCGCCTGTTGCGCCGGGCGGACGGGGTGGCCGGAGACGACTTCCCCGATCACCTGGAAGTGGCTGGATTGAGCCTGAAGCTGGAATACCACTTCGATCCATCCCATGCGGCGGACGGGGTCACCGCCCTGGTGCCGGTACAGGCCCTCAATCTGCTGACCCCGGAGCGGTGTGACTGGCTGGTGCCGGGCCTGTTGCGGGAAAAGGTGATCCTGCTGATCAAGTCCCTGCCGAAACGCCTGCGCCGGAATTTCGTGCCGGTGCCCGATTTCGCCGATGCCTGCCTGAACAACCTGAAGGCGGATGACGGTGCGCTGCTGCCGGCCCTGTCGCACCAGCTTTTGCGCATGACCGGGGTGGAGATACCCGCCGATGCCTGGAGGCCCGAGACCCTGCCGCCCCATCTGTGCATGAATTTCCGTGTGCTGGGCACCGATGGGCGTACGCTGGGCCAGGGGCGTGACCTGGAACGCCTGCAGGCGGAGTATGGCGAACAGGCCAGGGAGAGTTTCGAGGCGCTGCCCAAAAACAGCTGGCACCGTGACGATATCCGGGATTGGGATTTCGGCGAGCTGCCCGAGCGGGTGGAGTTCGAGCGGGATGGCCTGTTGCTGCATGGCTATCCGGCGCTGATCCCGCAGGGGGAGGGCGCCGGCCTGCGCCTGTTCGACGATGCCCGCGAGGCGGCCCGGCAGCACCGGGCCGGGACCCGGCGTCTGTTTGCCCTGCATGCCAGGGACGCCTTCCGTTATCTGCGCAGGCATCTGCCGGTCGGCAATGAGCAATGCCTGCAACTGATGAGCGCGGGCGGGGTCCGGCCGCCGGCCTGGGTGGAGCCGCCGGCGGCGGCCCGCGGGGGCGCGGCCGGCAATGCCTGCGAGGCGCTCAAGGAGGATGTGTACACGGCGGTGATCGACCAGGCCTTTCTCGCCGATGGAGAGGTGCGGGATGAACAGGACTTTCGCCGGCGGCTGGAATCCGGACGCAAGGCACTCATGGGCACGGCCCAGGACTACGCCGGCCTGATACGGGACATCGCCGCCGCCTATCACGCCATCGCCAGGGCATTGAGCGGCCCTATTCCCCTCCACCGGGTGCAGGCCATGGCCGGGGTACGCGCCCAGTTGGACAGCCTCGTCTACCGGGGCTTCGTCTCCGCCACCCCGTTCGCGGTCCTGCGACACTACCCGCGCTATCTGAAGGCCCTGCAACGGAGGGTGGAAAAGGCCGGTGACAGCAGGGATTCCCAACTGGCCAGGCAGGTGGCGCCGTTATGGGAGCGGTTCGAAAGGCATGCGGGGCAGGGTGTGCCCGAGGTGATGGAGTTCCGCTGGATGATCGAGGAGCTGCGCGTGTCCCTGTGGGCGCAGGAACTGCGCACGCCATACCCGGTGTCGGTGAAGCGGCTGGAGAAGTGGTGGAAGGAACGGATTGGATCGGAATAGGGCGTCCCGCGCTCCGCTCTCCAGGCTGCCAGGCCCGGCAGGCTCACGCCGGCCGCGAGATGCGCACCGTGCCGATGGCCCGGTCGGTCCCGTCCTCCACCCGGATGGTCAGGCCATTGATCTCGAATTCCTCGCCCACGCTGGGTATCCGCGCCAGGTTCTCCAGTATCCAGAAACTGACCGTATCCGTGGGCTTGCCCGGCAGTTCCTGCAATCGCAGATGTTCCGCGATCACCCGCATCTCCACCCGTCCGCTGGCCAGCAGGGTGTGCCCGTTCAGTACCTTCAGCAGTTGTTTTCGCTGATCCGTCTCGTCATAGATTTCACCCACCAGTTCTTCCAACAGGTCCTCCAGGGTGACCACGCCCTGGAACATGCCGTGTTCGTCGATGACGATGGCGAGATGGCGTGACTGGCGGCGCAGGGCGGCGAACAGTTCATCGATGGGCTGAGTCTCGGGGACGAAGACCGCTTCGTGGGCGATGCCGGATATGGGGGTGTCCAGCTTGCCCACGGCCACCGCTTCCAGCACATCGCGCAGATAGACCACGCGGATGATGTCCTCCGGATCCTTGTCGTAGAGGGGAATGCGGGACCAGGGCTGCGCCAGGATGTCGGGCAGGGCATCGCGGATGCTGAGTGCCCCGTCGAGGGAGAACACCTCGCTGTGGGGGGTCATGACATCGCGGACGGTGAGATCGTTGAAGGCGAACACCCGCTCGATCATTTCCCTTTCATCATCCTCGATGGTGCCTTCCACCGCACCGTGTTCCACCAGGCTGATGACCTCCGATTCGGTCACCAGGGGCTCGCTTTCCACCGAGGCGCGGGCGTGCAGCCACTCGGATATGTGTTCCAATGCCCATACGGCCGGGAATACCAGCCTGCCGAAGTGGAACAGGACCGGGGCGGCCACCAGGGAGACCTTTTCCGCGTGTTTGGCGGCCCAGCTCTTCGGCGTCACCTCACCGAAAATGAGAATGACCACGGTCAGGACGCCGACGGCGATGCCGGGTCCGAGGTGGCCGAACCAGCTGGTGGCGAGCACGGTGGCCATGGCCGATGCGGCGATGTTCACCAGGTTGTTGCCGATCAGGATGATGACCAGCATGCGGGTGGTGTTGGATTTGAGCTGCACCAGCCAGGACGAACCGGCCCGGCCTTCCTTCGCCAGTGCCTCCGCCCTGGCCACGGAGAGCGTGGTCAGGGCCGTTTCCGCGCCGGAAAAGAAGCCCGAGAGGATCAACAGCAGGAGAAGGATGAAGAGGTCTTCCATAGGTGAGTTGGAGTATACGTTTGGAGTGCTCTATCGTCTGAACCTGAATCCGTGGGTTCAGAGGGGATGCAGAGTGCAGGATATTGATTCGAATGG
>CAYPEH010000064.1:0-15458 GCA_964409585.1 uncultured Chromatiales bacterium
GTTCATAGGTTCCTTCATTGAATAGGGTTAGAATCTGCGCCCTTTTCAGATCCCGGAAGGCTCGACACAGTGGAACAGTTTCGCGGAACCACCATTCTCTCCGTGCGCCGCAACGGCAAGGTCGTCATCGGCGGTGACGGACAGGTGTCCATGGGCAATACCATCATGAAGGGGAATGCGCGCAAGGTGCGGCGTCTCCATGACGGCCAGGTGCTGGCCGGTTTTGCCGGCGGCACGGCCGATGCCTTCACCCTGTTCGAGCGCTTCGAGGGCCAGTTGCAGAAACACAGCGGCAACCTGGTGCGCGCCGCCGTCGAACTGGCCAAGGACTGGCGCACCGACCGTATGTTGCGCCGCCTGGAGGCGTTACTGACGGTGGCCGACCGCGAGGCCTCGCTGATCATCTCCGGCAACGGCGACGTGATCGAACCGGAAGGTTCCATCATGGCCATCGGCTCCGGCGGCCCCTATGCGCAGGCCGCGGCCACGGCACTGCTGGAGAACACCGAGCTGTCGGCCCGCGACATCGTCGAAAAGGGCCTGGCCATCGCCGCCGATATCTGCGTCTATACCAATCACAACCGCGTGATCGAGGAACTGGACACCAGGGAGTAACCGGAAGCCTGCCGCCACACCCTGGCCCGTACACCCGGCGCTCCCGGCTCTGCAACCCACAACGATCATTTTCCCATCCATGACCCAGACCATGACCCCCCGCGAAATCGTCCAGGAACTGGACAAGCACATCATCGGCCAGGACGAGGCCAAACGCGCCGTCGCCATCGCCCTGCGCAACCGCTGGCGCCGCCAGCAACTGGACGACCGTCTGCGCCAGGAGATCACACCGAAGAACATCCTCATGATCGGTCCCACCGGTGTCGGCAAGACCGAGATCGCCCGCCGCCTGGCACGGCTGGCCAACGCCCCCTTCATCAAGATCGAGGCGACCAAGTTCACCGAGGTCGGTTACGTGGGCCGCGACGTGGAATCGATCATCCGCGACCTGGTGGACATGGCCATCAAGATGCTGCGTGAGCAGGCCATGGACAAGGTCCGCCACCGCGCCTACGAGGCCGCCGAGGAACGCATCCTCGACGCCCTGCTGCCACGGCCCCAGGGCATCGGTACCGATTCCGAACCGCAGCACGACACCTCCGACACCCGGCAGAAATTCCGCAAGATGCTGCGCGAGGGCCGCTTGGACGAGAAGGAAGTGGACATCGAGATCGCCCAGCCCCGCGTCGGCGTGGAGATCATGGCCCCCCCCGGCATGGAGGAGATGACCAGCCAGTTGCAGAGCATGTTCCAGAACCTGGGTGGTGGCCGCACCCAGTCCAAGCGCATGAGGGTGGCCGATGCACTGCGCCTGGTGCAGGACGAGGAGGCCGCCAAGCTGATCAACGAGGACGAACTCAAGCTGTCCGCCGTGGAGGCGGTGGAACAGAACGGCATCGTCTTCCTCGACGAGCTGGACAAAGTGGCCAGACGATCCGAGACCAGTGGCGCCGATGTCTCTCGCGAAGGCGTACAGCGCGACCTGCTGCCACTGGTGGAAGGCTGCACCGTCTCCACCAAATACGGCATGATCAAGACCGATCACATCCTCTTCATCGCCTCCGGCGCCTTCCATTTGTCCAAGCCCTCGGACCTGATTCCGGAACTTCAGGGCCGCCTGCCCATCCGCGTGGAGCTGGACGCCCTCAATGCCGAGGACTTCGTGCGCATCCTCACCGAACCGGATGCTTCGCTGACCGAGCAATACGCCGCCCTGATGAGCACCGAGGGCGTGGAACTGGAATTCACCGACGACGGCATCCAGCGCATCGCCGAGGTGGCCTTCCAGGTCAACGAACGCACCGAAAACATCGGCGCCCGCCGCCTGCACACGGTGATGGAACGGCTGATGGAGGCCATCTCCTTCGAGGCCCCCGACCGCGACGGCCAGAAGGTGGTCATCGATGGCGCTTACGTGGACGGGCAGTTGGCGGCACTGGCGCAGGACGAGGATCTGTCCCGTTACATCCTGTAGGAGCGGCTTCAGCCGCGATGGTCATCCGGCCTGACGGCCCCGGCCGGTTCCGGCGCGCGCCATTCCCCCACCACCCGCGCGCCATCGCCCCATCAGGATTTGCTAATCTTTCGGCCCATTCCGACCGAACAACCGAGGTTTTCACAATGACTGGCCCCAAACCCACCGACATCCAGCTGCACAAGAAGTCAGGAACACTGGAAATCGCCTTCGACAGCGGCGAGCGTTTCGTGATGCCCGCCGAATATCTGCGCGTCTACTCCCCCTCCGCCGAAGTGCGCGGACACAGCCCGGACGAGGCCGTGCTGCAAGTGGGCAAGGAGGACGTGCTGATCGAGAAGATCGAACTGGTGGGCAACTATGCCATCCAGATTTTCTTCGACGACAATCACCACACCGGCATATACTCCTGGGAAACCCTCTACGATCTGGGGAAAAACCAGGAGCGGCACTGGCAGGATTACCTGAAACGCTTGCAGGAGGCGGGCTTCGAGCGCAAAGTCAATCGACTGGATTCCTGAGCCGCCGGCGACATCCCCAACCCGGCACACCCCATGACAGACAAAACCACCCATTTCGGCTATCAGACTGTCCCCGAGGAAGAAAAACAGCAGCGCGTACGCGGTGTGTTCGACTCCGTGGCGGACAAATACGATGTCATGAACGACCTCATGTCGTTCGGCATCCACCGCCTGTGGAAGCGCTACACCCTCGATCTCACCGGCCTGCGCCGGGGCCAGCGGGCACTGGACCTGGCCGGCGGCACCGGCGATCTGGCCAAGCGCATGGCCGGCATGGTCGGCCCGTCAGGGGAAGTGGTGCTGTCGGACATCAATGCGACCATGCTCGGTGTCGGCCGCCAACGCCTGACGGATGCCGGTGTGCTGAACAACATCCACTACGTGCAGGCCAATGCCGAGTGCCTGCCATTCCCGGACAACCACTTCGACTGCGTCACCATGGCCTTTGGCCTGCGCAACGTGACCCACAAGGACTGGGCGCTGCAATCCATCGCCCGCATCCTCAAACCGGGTGGCCGCCTGCTGGTGCTGGAGTTCTCCAAGCCGGTCGTGCCCGGCCTGAAGCCCGTCTACGATCTCTACTCCTTCACCGCCCTGCCCTTCATGGGCCGGCTGGTCACCGGCGATGCCGGCAGCTACCGCTACCTGGCCGAATCCATCCGCATGCACCCGGACCAGGAGACCCTCAAAGGCATGATGGAGGACGCCGGCCTGGACCGTTGTGAATACTTCAACCTGTCCGGCGGCATCGTCGCCCTCCATCGCGGTTTCAAACTGTAAGGTAGGAGGCAGAACCGGAATGAATGCCCCCCCGCTTCTGCTTGCCGCCGTCGAAGGGGCCTTCAATCAATACCTGGCCCTGGACGAGGACGCCCACCAACGGCTCGGCCAGTTCGAGGGCAAGGTGATCGAACTGGAATTCAGCGGCCTGGACCTGCATCTCCACCTGCTGCCCACAGCCAGCGGCATCCAGGTGCTGGGCCACTACGAGGGTGAGGCCGACGCCCGCATCATCGGCACGCCGCTGGCCTTCCTGGCCATGCAGAAGGACCGCGAGGGCACACTGTTTTCCGGCGACATCCGGGTAGAAGGCGATACCGAACTGGGCCATCGCTTTCAGAACCTGCTCAACTCGGTGGACGTGGACTGGGAAGAGCATCTGTCCCACCTCACCGGCGACGTCATCGCCCACCAGATCGGCCGCGCCATACGCGGCGTGGCGGACTGGGGACGGCGGACCCGGGCCACCCTGTACGAGGATCTGGGCGACTACCTCACCGAGGAGACCCGCAGCCTGCCCACCCGTTACGAGGTGGACGAATTCCTGGCGGCGGTGGACGACATCCGCAGCGACGCGGATCGCATGGAGGCACGGGTTAAACGCCTGGAAGCCCGGCTCACCGGAAAATAGCCGGCAACTCATTGCCATCAATAAGAATCTTATGAATATTGGCAAGGTATTGACCCGTCACCGGACAGACTCCCTGGGCCGCCTTGCCTGCGCCAATCCTGTCAATCCCGTCCGTTTGCCATAGGTTTCCCTTTGATCCGTCCCACCCAGATCACCCGCCTCATCTACATCAACCTGGTGCTCATGCGCCATGGCCTGGACGAGGTGGTGCTGGCCACGCATCTGTTCCGGCCGTTCCGCTTTCTGCTCTGGTTTTCGCCCATCTACTGGTTGCGCAAGCGCAGCGACGCCAGTCGGGGCGAACGCATCCGCCGCACCCTGGAGGACCTGGGACCGATGTTCGTCAAATTCGGCCAGATCCTGTCCACCCGCCGCGACCTGCTGCCGGACGACATCGCCGAGGAACTGGCCAAACTACAGGATGCGGTACCCCCCTTCTCCGGCCGGGAGGCCCGCGAGATCGTCGAAAAGGCCTACGGCCGGCCGGTCACCGAAGTGTTCGCCGAGTTCGACGAGACACCGCTGGCCTCCGCCTCCATCGCCCAGGTGCATCCGGCCACCCGCCACGACGGCCACCGGGTGGTGGTCAAGGTGCTGCGGCCGGGCATCGAACGCACCATCCGCCGCGACGTGGACCTGCTCTACACCATTGCCGCCCTGGCCGAGCGCTACTGGAGCGAGGGCCGGCGCCTGCGTCCGCGCGAGGTGGTGGCGGAGATCGAGAAGACCATCTTCGACGAGCTGGACCTGCTGCGCGAGGCGGCCAATGCATCCTCCCTGCGGCGCAATTTCAAGGACCAGCACATCCTCCATATTCCGGAGGTGGACTGGGACCACTGCCGCAAGAACGTCATGGTGCTGGAGCGCATCCACGGTGTCCCCATCAGCGACATGGACACCCTGCGCCGCCTCGGCGTGGACTTCAAAAAACTGGCCGAGCGGGGTGTGGAGATCTTCTTCACCCAGGTATTCCGTGACAGCTTCTTCCACGCCGACATGCATCCGGGCAACATCTTCGTGGAGACCAGGGACCCGGCCGATCCCTGCTACATCGCCGTGGACTTCGGCATCATGGGCACCCTCAACCCGCTGGACCAACGCTACCTGGCGGAGAACTTCCTCGCCTTCTTCAACCGCGACTACCGGCGAGTGGCGGAACTGCACGTGGAATCCGGCTGGGTGCCACCCGGCACCCGCATCGACGAATTCGAGGCCGCCATCCGCACCGTCAGCGAGCCCATCTTCGAACGCCCGCTGAAGGAGATCTCCTTCGGCCACTTCCTGCTGCGCCTGTTCCAGACCGCCCGCCGTTTCGACATGGAGGTGCAGCCACAACTGGTCCTGTTGCAGAAGACCCTGCTCAACATCGAGGGCCTGGGCCGCCAGCTCTATCCGGACCTGGACCTGTGGGCCACCGCCAAACCGTTCCTGGAACGCTGGATGAGCGAGCAGGTGGGGCCACGTGGTTTCATTCGCGCGGCCAAAAAACATGCACCCGAATGGGGCGAAATGCTGCCGGAACTGCCCGGACTGGTACACGAGGTCCTGACCCAGGCCTCCGAGGGCCGCCTGAAACTGCAATGGCAGTCGGAGGAACTGGAAAAGCTGCGCCACGACATACGCCGCGCCAACCGCCGCACCTTCGGTGCCGTGGTGGGCAGCATCCTGATCGCCACCTCGGTGATCCTGATGGGTATGTCGGGCATGGGCGTGGCCACCTTCGGCGGCGTGCCCGTGCTGTCCTGGCTGCTGGGTGCCCTGGGTGCCGCCTTCCTGGTCACCGTCTGGCCCTGGGGGCGGGAGTGAAGCGGCGGGTCAGACGCCGTACTGCTTCTGGTAGGCGAGTATCCTCTCCAGTTCCGCCTCATGGCCCTTCCGGCCGTGCAGGTATTCGATCAGCTCCTTGAGACCGACGATACTGGCCACCCGCAGACCGAACCGGCTCTCCACCTCCTGGATGGCGGAGGTGCTCCCCTGGCCCCGCTCCTGGCGGTCCAGGGAAATGATCACGCCACCCGCCTTGGCGCCGGCGGCATCGATGATCTCCATGGATTCCCGGATCGCGGTACCGGCGGTGATGACGTCATCGACGATGAGGATACGCCCCTGCAACGGACTGCCGACGATGTTGCCGCCCTCGCCATGATCCTTGGCCTCCTTGCGGTTGAAGGCATACGGCAGGTCCATGCCATGCTCATCGGCCAGCGCCACCGCGGTCACCGCCGCCAGCGGGATGCCCTTGTAGGCCGGCCCGAACAGCATATCGAACTCGATGCCCGAATTGACGATGGCCTGGGCGTAATAGCGGCCCAGGCGGGCCAGGGCGGCACCGGTATTGAACAGGCCGGCATTGAAAAAATAGGGGCTGACACGGCCGGACTTGAGGGTGAATTCGCCGAAACGCAGCACGTTCTGCTCGATGGCGAAATCGAGGAATTCTTTCTGGTAATTGTGCATGGGATTTTCACGGTTTGCGGGCGGATGCGGTCGGGTATGATACCGGGCTTTTCCCCCACGGACAGCACCCATGCGAATCATATCGGTCAACGTCAACGGCATCCGTGCCGCCGCCAGGAAAGGCTTTTTCGACTGGCTGGAAAAACAGCACGCGGACGTGGTCTGCGTGCAGGAAACCAAGGCGCAGGAGCACCAGCTGGAGGGCAACGAGGTGTTCTACCCCGCCGGTTATCACTGCTACTACGAGGATGCCACCTCGAAGAAAGGCTATTCCGGCGTGGCCCTCTACTGCCGCCGTGAACCCGATGAGCTGATCCGTGGTTTCGGCGAGGGCTTCGAGGAATTCGACGCGGAAGGCCGCTACATCGAGGCCCGTTTCGGCAACCTGACCATCGCCTCCCTCTATGTCCCGTCCGGCTCCGCCAACGAGGAGCGGCAGGCCTCCAAATTCCGCTTCCTGGACCTGTACATGCCACGCCTGCGTGAACAGGCCGCGGACGGCCGTGACCGCATCATCTGCGGCGACTGGAACATCGCCCACAAGCCCATCGACCTGAAGAACTGGCGCAGCAACCAGAAAAACTCCGGCTTCCTGCCCGAGGAACGGGCCTGGATGGATGAACTCTACGGCCCCGCCGGTTGGGTAGACGCCTTCCGCGTGGTGGACCCGCGCGAGGAGCAATACACTTGGTGGTCCAACCGCGGCCAGGCCTGGGCCAAGAACGTCGGCTGGCGCATCGACTACCAGGTGATCACCCCATCCCTACGGGACAAGGTGCGCTCGGCGGCCATCTACAAGGACGAGCGTTTTTCCGACCATGCGCCCCTGATCATGGAGTACGACTATCCGCTGTAGTCTCCGGGAACACCTGAACGAGTACCGGGGGATGGGGGTTTGGGGGAAGGGTGGCATCGGCGCTCCCGCAAGCCACTGATTTTCATCCTTCCCCCAATGGACGATCCCCCGCAAGGGGACTCTGACCGAGGCGCGTAGCGACTGGATCAGAGTCTCCCTCCGTATCCATGCCCGGCCAGGGCCTCGAGCACCTCATCGAACAAGGCGCGGACCTCATCCACCTTCTGCTGGCGTATCAGCGCGCCGAACTGCCCCAGGCGCGTGGCCAGCTCGCTGTCCTGCAGATGCGCCCCGGCCTGACTTCGCATTGCCACAGCGGCATCGTCGAATTCCATGCCGGCGATGGCACCCGGATTCTCCAGGTAACGGCGGCCCCGGCGAACAAAGTTGTCGATGACGGTTTTGACGTCGATAGCCATGGATGGATCTCCCGAGAATGTACTGAACCGAATCCATAGGAACCTCCGAGGAAACCCGGATCCCCCCGTACTTGTTCGGAGATTCCCTGAATCAGCCATGGAGTGGTGAGATCATCGATGGGAATCGGCCAGTTCAAGTCACCCATCGCACGCAACAGCCCGCTATTGCGAAGACGGGCAACGCGGAAAGACCGATTCCGGCTGCGGGATCGCGCTTCATGACTGATTCAGAGGTTCCCATATGGGGACGAAACCATGGCGTTCCAAGCATCGACTGCCAGGACACTGGCCGAACAAGGATGAAACGGCTGTAAAAACGGGAAAGTGGTCCATTTTTTCGCTTCGCTTCCCTTTACCCGGACAGGCTCCATTACCCGGAAAGTCTCCTGGGTTAGCAGTCTGTCGGACTCAGGATGAATCGCCTGCAAGAGCGGGACAGCGGTCCATTTTTTCCTGATTTTTCGTTACATAGGCCTACTATGCGCCTCAAAATCATAAAAAACTGTCCTCGCTGTCCCACTCTTTCGCTTCGATCCCCCTAAGTCCGACAGACTGCTAGAATGCGCCATTCCTTTCCCACCACTCCGGTACCCGTCATGCCCACCGCCGCGGATTCCCAGTCCTGGAAGGCCACCCTGAACGCCGTCTTCAGCGGCCGCATGCTGGTGGCCTTCATCATGGGTTTCGTCTGCGGCCTGCCACTGCTGCTGACCATGTCGGTGTTGCAGGCCTGGATGAAGGAGGAAGGGGTGGACCTGGGCACCATCGGCCTGTTCGCCCTGGTGGGTCTGCCCTATACCCTGAAATTCCTCTGGGCGCCGCTGCTGGACCGCTACACGCCCCTGCTGCTGGGGCGCCGCCGTGGCTGGCTGCTGATCACCCAGGCGGGGCTGATAGGGGCCATCGTCCTGCTCGCCTTCAGCCAACCGGCCACCGCCCCCCTGAGCGTTGCCATGGCCGCCCTGCTGGTGACCTTCTTCTCCGCCTCACAGGACATCGTGGTGGACGCCTACCGGCGGGAGACCCTGTCCGATGACGAACTGGGGCTGGGTTCCTCACTGTACGTCAACGGCTACCGGGTGGGCATGCTGCTGGCTTCCGGCGGCGGTCTGATCATGGCCGACTACACCTCCTTTCAGAACGTCTACCTGATCATGGCCGCGTTCATGCTGGTAGGCGTGGCCACCACCCTGCTGGCACCGGAGCCGGTGGCCGCCGCCGGACAGCCGAAGACCCTGACCGAGGCGGTGGTGCAACCCTTCATCGAATATTTCAAACGCCGGGATGCCCTGCCGATCCTGTTGTTCATCCTGCTCTACAAGATCGGCGACACCATGGCCTCGAACATGACCACGCCGTTCTATCTGGACATCGGTTTCAGCAAGACCGAGATCGGCGCGGTGGTGAAGCTGTTCGGTTTCTGGGCCACCATCATCGGCGGCCTGTTGGGCGGAATCTGGATCATGCGCCTGCACATCTACCGGGCACTGTGGCTGTTCGGCATCCTGCAGGGGGTGTCCACGGCGGGCTTCGCCGTACTCTACCTGCTCGGCGACCAGATTTGGGGGCTGGCGGCGGTGATCGCCTTCGAGAACCTGTCCGGCGGCATGGGCACCGCCGCCTACGTGGCCTACATGGCCAGCCTCACCAACAAACGCTTCACCGCCACCCAGTACGCCCTGCTGTCCAGCTTCATGGGTATCCCGCGGGTGGTGCTGGCCGCACCCACGGGCTATATGGCCGAAGGCATGGGCTGGTTCGCGTTCTTCAGCTTCTGTGCCCTGATAGCCATTCCCGGCCTGTTGCTGCTGGCCTGGCTGCACAGGCGTGAATCAGAGGGCGGGAATTGAGCTGCTACGGAAACTCGGATCAAGTCGCCGCGTCTTGATCCGAGTCCCCTTCCCCCGGTACTTATTCAGAGGCCTCCTACCTCAAATTGGCGAACTCACGCCTCGCGGTGACGACCTTGGCCAGGTAACGGCGGGTTTCCGCATGGGGCAGCTTCTGCCGCAGACGTGCGTAGACCTGGGCCGGCTGGAGGGCATTGATGACCGCCAGGGCCTTGCTCCTGTCCCGGTCGAACACCCGCAGCACATTGCCCGCGCCGGTATTGTAGGCGGCGATGGCGCAATACTCCCGCGAGAGGGGATCGGCGATCCCCCGCAAATAGTCCGAGGCCAGAAGATCCAGGTAGGCACTGCCCAGTTCGATGTTGTTGTCCGGATCGAACAGGTACTCCGGCGTCGGCACGCCATCGCGGCCCTTCACCCTCCGCCAGGCATCACGGCCGCCACTGCCGGGCACCAGCTGCATCAGACCATAGGCCGGGGCCGCACTGACGGCGAAGGGATTGAAATTGCTCTCGGTCTTGATCACCGCATAGATCAGGCTGCGGCTGAGACCGAAACGTTTCGACTGGGATTCCACCTGTGGCCGGTAACGCCGCGCCAGGCGTTGGGTGTGCCCCGGCACCATGGCCACCTCCACATAGGACAGCCGCCGGGTCCGGCCATCTACCTGAATGATCCGGCTGCGCATACGCTGCTTCACCACCTGGCGCGCGAAACGGCGTGCGGCCGCCTCGTCACCGATGGCCCGCCCCGCTTCGTCCAGCACCAGGCCGTAGAGGTAGGGTCTGCCGCCCAGTCTGACCGGCTCGTCGCTGTAGAGGTCCACGGCGCGGGGATCGTCCGGCGTCAGCAGGGCCACCACCAGGGCCTCGCGCAGGCTGTCCGGCGCCGTCTCTTCGTCCAGGGTCTCGACGATCACGCGGCCCGCGTCGAACTCCACGATGACGCGGCTGAGATAGCCGCGGCTGTATTTCACATAGCGCCGGCGCTCCGGCAGCCGGACCTCCGGTTCACCCCAGCGCGGTTCCACCTCGCCGCGCAGCAGGGCGATCAGGGTGCGGGCTGCCTTGGCCAGTGCCTGCACATCGTGCTTGAACAGATCGGGATTGCGCGCATAGGCCTGTATGCGTCCTTCTGCCGCACGCCGCGCGGCGGTTACCGGATCATCACCACTGGTGGCAATGTCCACGGCCTGATGGATCGTGCAGGCGGACAATATCGTGGCCAGGACGGGAATGAGGATCGCGCCTTTCATGGGCGGTACGATTGGCTTTGTTCAGGATCGTCCTAGTATATCCCCATGCCGACCTCCGCCCCCCTCAGCCAACAGCAGATCACCGACATCCTCGATGAGGTCCTGCAGGTGGAGTTCTCCTTCCGCAACACCGAGCCGGCCGCGGAATCATTGGCCACGGCCCCCCGGCCGGTACAGGACTACCTGCTGGACTGGGTCCGGCGCGCCACCGGGGCCCACGTGGAAATCGCCTACCAGTTCTCCCTGCATGCCGTGCAGACCCTAGAGAAAGTGGGCCGACGCGTGCTGGAGGCCTGGGTGCAGGACGCCATGGATACCTATGACCGCGAGGGACTGCGTCCCGCACTGGCGGTGATCCGCAATCTGGACCATTTCCTTCGGCTCAGCCACGAGCGTCGCGCCGGCGCCGTACTGGACGACAAGCTGGGCGTGCTGCTGCACTTCGTCCACGGACTGTCCGGGCGGCGCCTGAACATCGAGGCCGCCGATATACCCTATACCGACACCGAGACCCTGTACCTGCCACCCATCGTCGCCGACCTCCAGGAGGCCGCCGACAACTTTCTCCTGTACAAGGCCATGGCGGTCTATCTCTGGGCACAGACCCGTTTCGGCAGCTTCCGCGTGCCGCTGCTGGAACGGGCCGCGGAGGCAGCGGACCCGGAGCACTTCCTGGCCTGTTTCCACGCCCTGGACACCCTGCGCCTGGAGGCGCGTATCGCCAGGGAGCTGCCCGGCCTGCACCGGGAAATGATGCGCCTGAAACACAGACTGCGGCAGGACCGCCTGCCCGCCGGCTGGGAGAGCTACCGGGAGCGACTGTCCGATCCGGACAGCACGGCCGGGGACGTACTCGCCATCACCAGCCGGGTGGGCAGCGAGGCGGAACTGCCGCCCCCCGTCTGCTACCAGGGCCGGCTGGCACCCGAGTCCGTGGCCGAGGTGATGGCGGCCCGCCTGCTGAAGGAGAAGGCCCATTTCCGCAGCCTGCTGCGCCGCTGGGTGGAGGAACAGCTGGAACCACCCGCCGGCCAACCGGCACCGGACCCCTCGCTACGCCCGTTCGGCCAGCGTGAGATCCCCGACCCCAGCGAGCCGGATGGCTTCCGCGTGGAGCTGACCATGGACGGCAAACCGCTGCCACCTCCCGAGGAGGCACGTGGCCTGATCACCTCCATCATCCAGGACCTGGGCCATATCCCCGACGATTACCTGGTGCCGGCCGGCCCCGGCGAATATGACCCGTCCCTGTTCGAGGAGCCGGAGGTGGACCCGGACGATGTCTGGAAGGGCACCTATCACGAGGAAGGCGCCACCCTGGTGGACGAATGGGACTTTCGCCGCCAGACCTACCGCAAGAACTGGTGCGCCGTGCGCGAGAAGGACGTCGAAGCGGTGGAGGACGAGTTCGTCAGCGACACCCTGCAACGCTACAGCGGTCTGGTGAAACACCTGCGCAACAGCTTCGAGGCCATCCGCGACGAGGACCGGCTGCTCAGGCGCCAGGTGGAGGGGGAGAACGTGGACATCGACGCCCTGGTGGAGGGTCTGGCCGACGTGCATGCCGGACACGAGATGAGCGACCGCCTGTTCACCCGCATGCACCGGCGCGAACGGGACATCGCCGTACTGTTCATGGTGGACATGAGCGGCTCCACCAAGGGCTGGATCAACGACGCCGAGCGCGAATCCCTGGTGCTGCTGTGCGAGGCCCTGGAGACCCTGGGTGACCGCTACGCCATCTACGGCTTCAGCGGCAACATGCGTAAACGCTGCGAAATCTACCGCATCAAGAAATTCGACGAGGGCTATACACCGGAAGTAAGGGGGCGCATCAGCGGCATCCGCCCCCAGGACTATACCCGCATGGGCTTCGCCATCCGCCACCTGTGCGCCAAGCTCAATGAGACCGGGGCCCGCAACCGCATCCTCATCACCCTGTCCGATGGCAAACCGGACGACTTCGACAATTATCGTGGCGAGTACGGTATCGAGGACACCCGCAAGGCCCTGATCGAGGCCCGCCGCGCTGGCATCCACCCCTACTGCATCACCATCGACGAGGAGGGCAGGGACTACCTGCCCCACCTCTACGGGCCGGCGGCATTCACCGTGGTGAACGAGGTGCGGAAGCTGCCGCTGAAGGTTTCGGACATCTACCGGCGGCTGACCACCTGAGGGAGACTCTGATCAAGTCGCTACGCGCCTGGCTCAGAGTCCCCTTTCGGGGATCGTCCATTGGGGGAAGGATGTAACTTCGTGGCTTGCGGGAGCGTCCATGCAACCCTTCCCCCAAATCCCCAAATTATTCAGAAGTTCCTGAGGTCAGTCCGGATCGGGCTCGGCGTAGCGGGTCGCCTCCTCGATGCGCTGGCGCTCCTCTTCCTTGCGCTTCTCGATGATCTTCCGCTGACGGGCCTCGCGGGCCTCCTCCCTTACCGGGATGGATTCCTCGCCGAACAGGACCTGCTTGAGGAAACGGCCGGCGAAGTCGAGCAGATACTCGTCATCTTCCTGAATCCGCTTGTTCTCCGCCTCGTCCAGTTCATACATCTCCTGGAAACCCTCCGATGCCACGAAGGCGCGGAACATGTCGAAATTGTAGCTGGCCATGAAGAACAGCTTCATCGACCGCGGGGTGGGCGCGCCCACACTGGGACCGGAGGAACGCTTCTTCATCACGATTTCGCGCCAGTGCCGGCTGTGCTCCTCGTAGGGGTCCACGCCCTGCTCCTCGCAATACTGGCCGATGGTCTGGCAATAGTCCTCGTCATGGCCCTTGCAGTGTTCCTCGCGCAGCAGGAAATAGGCCTCTTCATGGCCCTTGCTGCCGGCATCATGCTTGGACATATGCCCCAGCGGATAGAAGCGGCAGGCGGCGGGGCGGTCTTCATAGACGCTGCACCCTTCGTCCGTGCTGAACAGGCACACCGGCTCCTCGTCCTGGGTGCGCAGCTTGAGCCCGGGCAGCCCCTGATGATCCAGCGTGAAGGGCACGGCATGGGCCTTGAGGAATTCCTCGGAACTCATGCCCAGGCGGCGTTGCAGGCGCATGATGTCGTAGGGGGTGAGTGTCACGTCCGCATTGCGGCAGCATACGTTCCAGCAGGAAACACCCGGGTGACAGCGGAAACGCAGATTGTCACTGCGGTCGAGCTTCTTCGCCAATGCGGATTCGGTCGGGAGTTCAGAAGGCTGGGTCATGGGTGGATACCTCATGGTTTCGGGACGCACCACGCCCCAATTCATCCAGTGCGGGAAAACAACGTACAACCGGCGGGAACCGCCGGTTGTACGTTGCCCTCCAAGCAAAAAAGTCCGGGGACCTTGCGGCCCCCGGACCTCTATCCATCAACTGTTACAGTAACGGATTACTTGAACAGCTTGGACTTGTCCACCAGGTCCACGTGGGCGCGCTTGAAGCAGGTCCACTGCTTGGTGTTCTTGTCGTAGATGGAGTTGACGAAGCAGTGCCAGTTCTCCTCGTCGATAAAGTTCTTATCGGCGCGGTAGTAGAAGCCCGGGTAGCGGGATTCTTCGCGGAACTGGATGTGCTTCATGTGGGCTTCCGCGGTGAGGATGCGGTGATAGTTCTCCCAAGCGCGCAGCAGCTCGTGGAGATCCTTGGCACGCATCTTCTCGGCGTCTTCCTTCAGCATGTTCAGCTTTTCTTCAGCCACGGCGAGCATGTGCTCGTTGGTGGTGTAGTAAGTGGCCACGCCGGCTACATACTCGTCCATGATCTTCTGCAGGCGGAACTGCAGCATCTTGGGAGTGATGTAGTTGGGGTTGACGTCGATGGCGGTGGTGTAGTCCTTGTGCTCCATGTAGTTGCGGACCGGCTTGTAGATCTCGGCGACCAGGTCATCGACGCTGGTGTCCAGCTCGGGCTGCCAATCCTTGTTGTCCAGGACGTACTTGACCATGGCCTTGGCGGCCAGGCGGCCTTCGGCGTGGGAGCCGGAGGAGAACTTGTGGCCGGAAGCGCCAACGCCGTCACCTGCGGTGAACAGGCCCTTGACGGTGGTCATGCCACGGTAGCCCCAGTGCCAGCCGGAGGGCAGGTGCTCGGGCACGCCGTCCATCGCTTCCTCGGTGGGGGCACCGACGTCTTCCGGACCGGAGGTCCAGATGCCGCAGCAGCCGGAGTGGGAACCCAGCAGGTAGGGCTCGGTGGGCATCAGCTCGGAGTTCTTCTTCTCCGGCTCGATGTTCTCACCCACCCAGATACCGCACTGGCCGACGCACATGTCGAGGAAGTCTTCCCAGGCCTCGGCTTCGAGGTGCTTCACTTCGCGGGGGGTCAGGGTCTCACGCAGGTTGGCCAGAGCGGTGACGGTGTCCATCCAGATGGGACCGCGGCCTTCCTTCATTTCCTTCAGCATGAGGTGGTTGCGCAGGCAGGAAGCGGGAACGGCGGCCTGACCATAGGGAGGATAGTCGTCCAGCATGTCCTTGTTGCGAACCATGTACAGCTCGCCGAAGGCGTTGGTGGCCTTGGACTTGAACAGCAGGAACCAGGCACCGACCGGGCCGTAGCCGTCCTTGAAACGGGTGGGCACGAAGCGGTTTTCCATCAGGGTCAGCTCAGCGCCGGCCTCGGCGGCCATGGCGTAGGTGGAACCGGCGTTCCAGACCGGGTACCAGGCACGACCGGTAC
>CAYPEH010000065.1:0-15363 GCA_964409585.1 uncultured Chromatiales bacterium
AACACCATCAAGGAATTGATGCCGCTGAACCCGCTCTACAGCGAGGAGCTGAAATTCTTCCTCAACCGCTTCAATCCCAACGAGCCTTCCCCCCTGGCGGACTTCGCCGCCAGCCTGACCACGGCGCCGAAGGAGGACTTGCAGGACGTTCTGGAGACCGTGCCGGTCATGCAGCGCATGCAGAAGGTGATGGTCATCATCAAGAAAGAACTGGAAGTGGCCAAGATGCAGTCGAAGATCCGCCAGCAGGTGGAGGACAAGATCAGCGACCAGCAGCGGCGTTTCTTCCTGCAAGAGGAACTAAAGGCCATCCAGAAAGAGCTGGGCATCGCCAAGGACGACCGCACCGCGGACATCGAACGCTTCCGCGGGCGCCTGGATTCATTGCGGATGCCGGAACAGGCGGAAAAACGCGTGGAGGAGGAACTGGAAAAACTCGGCATGCTGGAATCCGGCTCCCCCGAATACACGGTCACCCGCAACTACCTGGACTGGATCACCCAACTGCCCTGGGGTGTGCATTCCGAGGACAAGCTGGACCTGGATCACGCCCGCCGCGTGCTGGACCGGGACCATGACGGTCTGGATGACGTCAAGGAACGCATCATCGAATTCCTTGCTGTCGGCGCGCTGAAGGGTGAAGTGGCCGGTTCCATCATCCTGCTGGTGGGTCCACCCGGCGTAGGCAAGACATCCATCGGCCGTTCCGTCGCCGAAACCCTGGGCCGCAAGTTCTACCGTTTCTCTGTCGGCGGTATGCGCGACGAGGCCGAGATCAAGGGCCACAGGCGCACCTATATCGGCGCCATGCCAGGCAAGTTCATCCAGGCCCTGAAAGAGGTGCAGACCGCCAATCCGGTGATCATGCTGGACGAAATCGACAAGATCGGCGCCAGCTACCGCGGAGATCCCGCCTCCGCCCTGCTGGAGGTGCTGGACCCGGAACAAAACAGCGACTTCCTGGACCACTACCTGGACGTGCGTTTCGACCTCTCCAAGGCCCTGTTCATCTGTACCGCCAACCAGTTGGACACCATCCCCGGACCACTGCTGGACCGCATGGAGGTCATTCGTCTGGCCGGCTACATCACCGCCGAAAAGGTGGCCATCGCCAAACACCACCTGTGGCCACGGCAGGTGAAACAGGCCGGCCTGGAGAAGAGGCAGATCCGGATCAGCGACGCTGCCCTGCGCCGGGTCGCGGAGGGTTACGCCCGCGAGGCCGGCGTGCGCAACCTGGAAAAGCAGCTCGGCCGCATCGTCCGCAAGGCGGCGGTGCAGGTGGTCTCCGCAAAACAGCCGATGAGCGGGCCGATAACCGTGGGTGTGAAGGAACTGGAGGAGTACCTGGGCCAACCCCTGTTCCAGAAGGAAAGGCCCATGAGCGGTGTCGGTGTCGTCACCGGCTTGGCCTGGACCGCCATGGGTGGCGCCACGCTGAATATCGAGGCCACACGGGTTCACACCATCAACCGCGGCTTCAAACTCACCGGCAAACTGGGCGAGGTGATGCAGGAATCGGCGGCCATTGCCCACAGTTACATCTCCTCCAACCTGAAACGCTACCGGGGCGACGAGAAGTTCTTCGATGAGGCCTTCGTCCACCTGCACGTCCCCGAGGGCGCCACCCCCAAGGACGGCCCTTCGGCGGGCATCACCATGGCCACGGCCCTGCTGTCACTGGCGCGGAATGAGAAGATCCGGTCGCTGGCCATGACCGGGGAACTGACCCTGACCGGACAGGTACTGCCGGTGGGAGGCATACGCGAGAAGGTGATCGCCGCGCGGCGCGCGGGCCTGCGCGAGCTGATCCTGCCGGATGCCAACAAACGGGATTTCGAGGAACTGCCGGAACATATCCGCGAAGGCATCACGGCGCACTTCGCCAAACACTACCGGGATGTGTTCCAAGTGGCATTCGGTCACTAGGAAACCTCTGATTGAATCTGGCGCGAGCGGATTGGCGTGGAGAATCGTCCAGTTCAAGGCACGAATCGCACGTAATAGCCCGCCATTGCGAAGATTCGTAACGCCGAAAGGGCGATTGGACGCGCCAAGGCGCTGCATCACGATTCGATCAGAGGTTCCCCAGGAGCCTGCCGGACTTAGGGGGATCGTAGCGAAAGAGTGGGACAGCGAGGATGATTTTTCATGATTTTGAGGAGCATGGTGGGAACCATGTGACGAAAAATCAGGGAAAATCAGGCCGCTGTCCCGCTTTTGCAGCCGATTCAGCCTACGTCCGACAGGCTCCTAGAAGCCTGCCGGACTGAACCCGCAACCTCCGCCATGCTCCTCTTCCGTGCCGGCTCATGACCGGCCCCAAAAAAAGCCGGCCCCGACATACGGGACCGGCTTTTTCGTATCCGCCGGGGGGGCTGGACAGACTGGACATTTCACCCAAGAGCCTGACCTGCCTGTGCCGGCACGGCGACGAGTGAATTCTCTACACCCTACACCGTTACCGGTGTCCGGGGATCAGCCCTGCTGCTGAGCCTGCTGCTCGGCAATCTGCCTGCGGACTTCATCCATATCCAGTTCCCTGACCTTGCCGATGATCTCCTCCAGCGCGGATTCCGGCAACATGCCAGGCTGGGAGAAGACGATGATCTGCTCACGGAACACCATCATGGTGGGAATGGAGCGGATCTGGAACATGGCGCCCAGTTCCTGCTCCTCCTCGGTGTTCACCTTGGCAAAAACGATGTCTTCGTGTTTCTCGGAAACGGCCTCGAAGATGGGACCGAAAGCCTTGCATGGTCCACACCACTCAGCCCAGAAATCCAGGATAACGATATCGTTGTTGTTGATGGTGTCTTCAAAATTGTCTTTGGTAAGGGCAAGAGTAGCCACGGGCCCGCTCCTATGCGGCGAAAAAAACTCTGTCGATTATACAGCAATCCACAGCCTCTTAACATGCTGCTGTGATACTGCTGCGTGAACGTGAAATGGTGCCCCGGCTCCAATGGACACTCAGACGGCGGTTAACGACCATACGTTCCGAATCAGCCATGCGCGTCCGTCTGAAATCACCGCCTTCGACGTTGCCAAACTGGCCGATAGAAAAGCGATAGATAAAGAGTGTTGCCTGCGCCATGAAGGCAACGATTTCACCCATTCAGAGGTTTCTTATTGGTTGCGGGTTTACGCCGGCGCTTGCCCGGCAGTTCATCCTCCGACACCTCCACCCCGGTCCAGTCGGACATGCGCGCCCGCAATCGAATCAGCGCCTGCCCGTGGATCTGGCACACACGGGACTCACTGACACCCAGGATTTCACCAATCTCACGCAGGTTCAGTTCCTGTTCGTAATACAGTGACATGACCAGTTGCTCACGCTCCGGAAGACCGGCGATGGACTGCGCCAGGGCGGCCCTGAAATCCTCATCCTGCAGCCTGTCCAAGGGCCCATCGAGGAACGAACGCTTCCCTCCCTGGGAATCCCCGCCCACCAGATCCGGTTGATCGAAACTGAGTACCTGTGAACAGGCTGCATCCTTGAGGATGCGGTGGTACTCATCCAGCGTGATTCCCATCGCCTCGACCACTTCGGCGGTGCGGGCATCCCGCCCTTCCCGATGCTCGATCTGCCGCACCACATCCGCAACTTCACGCACTTTTCTATGCACCGAGCGTGGAGTCCAGTCGGTCCGGCGCAACTCGTCCAGCATTGCCCCACGAATGCGGATGCCGGCATAAGTCTCGAAGCTGGCCCCCTGGGAAGGATCATAATGTCCGGCAGCCTCCAGCAGACCCAGCATGCCAGCCTGGATCAGGTCATCCACCTGCATACTCGGCGGCAACTTTGCGATGAGATGGTAGGCAATGCGTTTGACCAGGGTCGAATGCCTCATCACCAGTTCCTCGACCTGGGGATCGGCCATTTTTTCAGCGGTGGCGGAGTTTCCCCTCATGACGTTTCACCTATTGTTTTGGCGCGCGGATACAGCAAACGCTCAACGAAAAATTCAAGGCGCCCGCCCGCATCCTCGGGAAATGGCCAGCGGTCGGCTCTTTCAGCCAGATAGCGGAATGCGGATGCCGCATTGGAATTGGGATAGGCATCCACCACCGGCATCTGGCGTTGTACTGCCCGCCGCAGATCCCCGTCATAGGGCACGACGCCCATGAATTCGAGGGTCACATTGTGAGCAGCATCCAGTCTTTCCAATAAATGCAGGTACAGTTCACGCCCCTGCCTCATGCCATCCACCATATTGGCCAGGATTCTGAAACGGCGGATGCGGAAACGCAGATTCAGGCTCTCGATCAAGATCTGCGCATCTACGATGGAGGCCGGCTCATCACAGACCACGACGATGACCTCATGACAGGCAGCAACGAAATTGAGCACATCGTCATCGACCCCTGACGCCGTATCCACCACCAGAACATCCGGGGCCTGTGACAGGTCACTGAAGGCATGGATCAGGCCCGCGTGTTCATACGCCCCCAACGAGGGCATCGGCCGGTGTCCCGAAGTGGATGGCACCACGCGCACACCGGTTGGACCCTGCACCAGAATCTCATCCAGGCTGCGTTGCCCGCCGATCACATGGGAGATATCGAAGCCGGGTTCCAGACCGAGCAGGATGTTCACATTGGCCAGGGCAAAATCCGCATCCAGCAACAGCACCTGCCGCCCAAGCCGGGCCAGGGCCACACTCAGGTTGATCGCAACCGTGCTTTTGCCGACCCCACCCTTACCGCTGGTAATCGCCAGCAGCTTGACCGGCTGGATGCCATTCACGGTTTGCACCGTTCTAGCCAGGTCACTGCACTGGAAACCATCCATATACATTCATGTCCACTGTGATCAGCGTGGTAAGCGTACATACCCATACACCCTGACCCCACTGCATGATCCATGCCAGGAACACAAATAAAAAAACCTCGTAAGCTGTTGTATTTAAATGGTTTAAGAACCCACCAAAACACTAAAGGAGGAGCATGACGCGACGGTTTATTGACTCCAGCAACAAAAATCCGTCACATGGGGGACAGCCGGGGGAAACCTGCCGGCCAAAGAAGGACATCATGGAAGCGGAGAGAGGCTCCCCCCGCCATTCAAGAATAAATTAACAGATTATTTTTCAGATAGTTACAAAACAAGATCAAATGGAGGTCAAAAACGACAATATTTTGACTGCACGTAATACCCTGACCTTTTCATCGTGCGTCAAAACAGCGGCACGGAGCGTAAGCGAATTAACCCCGGTGCTGCACCGGGGGGTGCGATGATCGCGCCGGGATGATCTTTCTCAGGCGGATTTCCGGCCCAGTCAATATTGGGGTCAAAGTGGCTTGCCCGTGCGTATCAGGCCCACACCCAACCCTTCAATAGACAGTTCCTGTTCCCTCAAATCCACCTCAATGGGTTCGAAATCAGGATTCTCCGGTTCCAGCCAGACCATCCCGCCCTTGCGGCGAAAACGCTTGACGGTCACCTCCTCACCAATCCGGGCCACCACGATCTGTCCCGTGCGAGCCTCGGTGGTCTTGTGCACCGCCAGCAGATCTCCATCCAGGATGCCCACGTTACGCATGCTCATTCCCTGCACTCTGAGCAGGTAGTCGGCCTTGGGCGAGAACAGGCCGGCATCGAACTGAAAATGGTCTTCGATATTTTCCTGGGCGAGGAGGGGATGCCCGGCGGCCACCTGGCCCACCACCGGAAGACCTGGCTTCTCCGTCAGGCGGATCCCACGGGAGGAACCGGAAAACAGCTCGATCACCCCTTTGCGGGCCAGTGCCTTGAGATGATCCTCGGCAGCATTATGGGAGCGAAAACCCATGGCATGGGCGATCTCCGCTCGCGTGGGTGGCATGTTGTATTCCTTGATGAAATCGCGGATGAGTTGCAGGATCTCCTCCTGCCGCTTGGTCAATTCATGCATCGTCCTGCCCCCCTTGCGGACCTACTGTGATCTTAGCCAGCGCCGGAGGAATAACAAGTTCTTTCCGGTGCGGGATCAGGCCGTGCGGCGGAGGGCTTCGCATACCCACATCCTCTCGGTGAATCCATAAAATGCCATATTCCCATTATCCCCAGTCCATTCTGGCAATCCGGAAGCCGGATACCTTGCACAAGATCAAATGACACGGCGGCTTCCTGTCTATAATGGACGCCATCCATCTGCCAATCTCCACCTCCGAACACAAGCGATCCCTGCATAATGGACGAATTCGATCCCAATAACCTGCCTGCGGCGGAAGCCATCCGCCGCGTCACCGAGAACATCGAACCCATTGCCGGTGTGGAGCGCGTGGCCATCCGCGATGCCCTCGACCGGGTGTTGGCCGAAGACGTTCTGTCCCCGGTCGACGTCCCCCCTCACCGCAACTCGGCCATGGACGGATATGCCTTGGCCGGCAGCGACCTGTCGGCCGAAGGCAGAGCGGAACTCAAGGTCATCGGCAGTTCCTTTGCCGGAGCCCCCTTCGACGGCACGGTCCAATCCGGTCAGGCGGTACGCATCATGACCGGTGCCGTGGTTCCCGAAGGGGCCGATACCGTCATCATGCAGGAACATACCGAGCGTGACGGTGACACGGTGCGCATCCAGACCCCGGAAAAGACCGGAGCCAATGTCCGCATGCCCGGTGAGGACATCGCCAAGGGTGGCGTGGTGATCGCGGCCGGCAAGCGTGTGCGCCCGGCCGAACTGGGCCTGCTCGCCTCCCTGGGCGTTCCCGAGGTGAGCGTGCGCCGCCGCCTGCGGGTGGCCTTCTTCTCCACCGGGGATGAGCTGGCCTCGGTGGGCGAACCCCTGGCTGAAGGTCAGATCTACGACAGCAACCGTTATACCCTGTTTGGCATGCTCCACCGCATGGGTTGCGAGGTGATCGACATGGGCGTGATCCGCGATCGCCGCGACGATGTACGCCGTGCCTTCCGCGACGCATCCTCCATCGCCGACGCGGTCATCACCTCCGGAGGAGTCTCGGTGGGCGAAGCGGACTTCGTCAAGGAGACCCTGGACGAGATGGGTGAGGTCACCTTCTGGAAAATCGCCATCAAGCCCGGCAAGCCCCTGGCCTTCGGGCACATCGGCAAGGCCCGCTTCTTTGGCCTGCCCGGCAACCCGGTCTCTGCCATGGCCACCTTCTACCAGTTCGTCCAGCCTTCCCTGCGCATGCTGGCCGGCGAGGCCCGCCCCGTGCCGAACCGCTTCCGCGTACCCCTGACCGGCCGCCTGAAAAAACGTCCCGGCCGTCTGGAATACCAGCGCGGTATCCTCGAAACCGGTGCCGACGGTACCATGCGCGTGCGCAGCACGGGACCACAGGGCTCGCACATCCTCAGCTCCATGAGCCAGGCCAACTGCTTCATCATCCTGCCGCTGGAAAGCAGCGGCGTGGAGGAAGGCGAACTGGTCACGGTGGAACCCTTCGAGGGTTTGGTCTGATCTCTCCCGATACCTCCCTATGGTGACCGGCATGGCGGAACTTACCCACTTCAATGAACACGGCCAGGCCCACATGGTGGACGTTGGCGCAAAGGACCAGACCCACCGGGTGGCGGTCACCGAGGGCCGTATCCTCATGCAGGCCGAGACCCTCGCCCGCATCATGGCGGGGGACCACAAGAAAGGCGATGTACTCGGTATCGCCCGCGTGGCGGGGATCATGGCTGCCAAGCGCACCGCCGACCTGATCCCCCTGTGTCATCCCATCCCCATCACCCACGTCACGGTGGACCTGGAAGCGCAGCCCGGGAACAATGCCGTCTACTGCCGCTCCAGGGTGGAAACCCGTGGCCGGACCGGTGTGGAAATGGAGGCACTGACCGCCACCCAGGTTGCGCTGCTGACGGTCTACGATATGTGTAAGGCGGTCGATCGCGGCATGACTATCGATGGTGTGCGGCTGATGGAGAAATCCGGCGGCAAATCGGGCACCTGGAAACGGGAGTAGCCGCCAGGAACCTGCCGTACTTGGGGGGGATCGAAGCGAAAAAGTGGAACAGTGATGACAGTTTTTTCATGATTTTGAGGAGCATAGTGGAAACTATGTAACGACAAATCCGCCGGGAGCGGATTTGGACCGCGCAGCGACCCCGAAGGGGTGCGCCCCAGGGATGGGGCGCATCAAAAATCCGGGAAAAATGGATCGCTGTCCCGCTTTTGCAGCCGATTCAGCCCAAGTCCGACAGACTCCTGGCCCCACCCCTCCAATGGAGCGGCTGAATGGCGAACCAAAAGAACCGGGCCGGCAACGTCGTCCCCCTGACGGCGGAAAAACTCTTCACCCGCTGTGAACCGGATCAGTTCCGGTTCGACACCACGGCCGAACTGGACGGGCCGGAACAGGTCATCGGCCAGGACCGGGCCATGGAGGCAATCCACTTCGGCATCGGCATCCGCCGTGACGGCTACAATCTGTTCCTGCTCGGCCCCACCGGCATGGGCAAACACACCATGGTGCGCCGTTTCATCGAACAACGCGCCAAGTCGGAACCCACGCCGGACGATTACTGCTACGTCAACAATTTCGACCAACCGCACAACCCCCGGGCCCTGAAGCTGCCCGCCGGCCAGGGCCGCAGGCTGAAACAGGACATGCGGCAACTGCTGGACGATCTGCGCAACGCCATCCCCGCCGCCTTCGAAAGCGATGAATACCGCTCCCGCGCTCAGGAGATCGAACAGAGCTTCAAGGAACGCCAGGAAAAGGCCTTTCAGGATCTGCAGGAAGAGGCGGAGAAGGAACACGTGGCCCTGGTCCACACCCCCAGCGGATTCGCCCTCGCCCCCGCCAAGGACGACGAAGTACTGGGGCCGGACGAATTCGACATGCTCACCGAGGAGGAACGGGAACACTATGAATCGGTGATCGAGGCCCTGCACGACAAACTGCGCAGCATCCTCCACAACATCCCGCGCTGGCACAAGGAGAGCCACAACCAGCTCAAGGAACTGCAACACGAGGTCACCCTCTACGCCGCCGGTCATCTCATCGATGAGTTGCGTGCAGCCTACGCGGACCTGCCCCAAGTGCAGGAGTACCTCCAGGCGGTACAGCAGGACGTACTGGAAAACGCCAGTGCCTTCCGTTCGGGCGAAGACGGAGGCAACCCGCTGGAAGCCGCCATGGGCCGCGAATCCAATTTCGAACGCTACGAGGTCAACCTGCTGGTGGAGCACGAAGCGGACACCGGCGCCCCGGTGATCTACGAGGACCACCCGGTGTATCAGAACCTGGTCGGCCGGCTGGAACACCAGGCCCACATGGGCACCCTGGTCACCAACTTCACTTACATCAAACCCGGTGCCCTGCACCGCGCCAACGGCGGCTATCTGATCCTGGACGCGCGCAAACTGCTGTTGTCGCCCTTTGCCTGGGAGGGAATCAAACGCGCCCTGCAGTCAGGCCGGATCCACATCGAATCCATGGAACACATGTACGGCCTGGCCAGCACCCTGACCCTGGAGCCCGAACCCATTCCATTGGAGGTCAAGGTGGTGCTGGTGGGCGACCGCATGCTCTATTACCTGCTGCACGCCTACGACCCGGAGTTCGCCAAGCTGTTCAAAGTGGCAGCGGACTTCGAAAGCGAAGTAGACCGCAATCCGGACAACGCCCAGGCCTACGCCCGCCTGATCGCGGGCGTGGCCAAGCGGGACGGCCTGCTGCCTTTCAACCGGAGTGCGGTGGCGCGGGTCATCGAACAGGGCGCACGCCTGGTGGAGGATGCGCAAAAGCTGTCCACCCACCTGGGCAAGATCACCGACCTGCTGGCCGAATCGGACTACTGGGCACGGGATGCGGGACACGAAGTGATCACCGCCGGGGACGTGCAACGCGCCATCGACGCCGGCATCCGCCGCGCCGACCGCATCCGCGAACGCATGCAGGAAGAGGTCCTGCGCGGCACCTTCCTGATCGACTGCGAAGGCGAAAAGGTGGGACAGATCAACGGCCTGTCGGTGATCAGCATGGCCGGTTACTCCTTCGGCCAGGCATCGCGCATCACCGCCACCGCCCGCCTGGGCGCAGGCAAGGTGGTGGACATCCAGCGCGAGACCGATATGGGCGGCCCCATCCACAGCAAAGGCGTGCTGATCCTGTCCTCCCTGCTGGCAGCCCGCTACGCCCCGCGGCAGCCCCTGTCCCTGCACGCCAGCCTGGTGTTCGAGCAGTCCTATGGCCTCGTGGAGGGCGATTCCGCCTCCATGGCCGAACTTTGCGCCCTGCTGTCGGTGCTGGCCGATGTGCCCATCCGCCAGTCACTGGCCATGACCGGTTCGGTGGACCAACACGGCAAATCCCAACCCATCGGCAGCGTCAACGAGAAGATCGAGGGCTTTTTCGACCTGTGCAAGGCACACGGCCTCAATGGGGAACAGGGCGTCGTCATCCCCGCCAACAACGTCAAGCACCTGATGCTGCGCAAGGATGTGGTCGATGCCGTGCGCGAGAAGCGTTTCCATATCTATCCCATCCACAACCTGGACGAGGCGCTGGAGGTGATGACCGGGCTCGATGCCGGCCAACCCGGCGAGGACGGCCGTTTCCCGCCGGACAGTGTCAATGGCCGGGTTCAGGCCCGCCTGGAGGAATTCGCCAGCCTGCGCCGCCACTTCGGCACGGATGGGCAAAGCGGCGGCAAAAGCACCAATCCGCCGGCCGCGGAACAGAACAATGACTGACTTCCCACTGAAGATCCGCCGCATCCTGGTCGCCCTGGACTCAGGCGGCCGGGGTCAAACGGTGCTGGACGATGCCATGGAACTGGCCACCAGGCTGGGGGCGGAATTGATGGGCCTGTTCATCGAGGACGAACGCCTGTTCCGCCTCGCCCTCCTGCCTATCGCACACGAACAGGGCCTGCTCAGCCGCGAGCAGCGGCCGGTGGACAGAGAGGCCCTGGAACGGCGCTGGCGCGCACAGGCGGAGGCCATGCGCCGGGCCATGTCCACGCGCGCGGAGACACACCGGCTGCGTTGGTCGTTCGAAGTGGTTCGTGGCAACCTCGACCGCACCTTGAAACAGATCGAGGTCGATCTGGTCGTGCTGGAACGCCCTGATCACACCCTGCCATTACATAGCGAGCACCGCCGAAGCAGCCACGGCAAACGACCCGTGGTGGTATTCTTCGACGGCGGCAGCGCCAGTACCAAGGCCCTGCAGGCAGCCGCCCACCTGACCGGCAGCTCCCCCCTGACCGTGCTGCTGCCGGCCCCGGACCGGGCCACGACCCAGCGGCTGACCGATCAGGCCCGCCAGCATCTGACCCTGATGGGCACCCGGTGGCTGATGGAACCCCTGTCCCAGCCCGGCATCCCCCAACTGACCAGACTCTGCCGCCGCCTGCACTGCCGGTTGCTCCTGCTCGACGCCGCCAGCCCCCTGCTGCGTGGAAACGTCCTGGACTCACTGCGACGCAGTCTGGACTGTCCATTGATCCTGGTGCGCTAGCAGCCTGTCGGACTGGGGATGAAACGGCTGCAAATGCGGGAGAGCGGCCCATTTTTCCCTGATTTTTCGTTGCGTAGTCCCACTATGCGCCTCAAAATCATGAAAAAATGGCCTCGCTCTCCCACATTTTCGCTTCGCTCCCCCCAGTCCGACAGGCTGCTAGAGAATCACCCATGGCTTGGTCTGGTCAGGAAACCTCCATCGCTGCCAGCAGTGCCCCCACCTCCTCGAATTCCCGCCTGGCAACGGGCAGCACGGGCCTTTCCAGCATAATCACCGGCAGCCGCAACCGCCGGGCCGCCTCGATCTTGCCGTAGGCCGCCGTGCCACCGCTGTTCTTGCTCACCAGCACATCCACCCCGTGCTTCCGCATCAGCCCGATCTCCTCCTCCGGATCGGCGTGGGGGCGGGCGGCGACGAGGGTGAAACGGGGGTGGACCGGAGCCTCCCCCCCCGGCAGGCAGCGCACGATCCAGTGCTGGCCGGCGGGAATCGTCCCGGCCTCCCCCAACGGCCCCCGGCCGATGGTGAACAGGGGGCGGCGAAAACCATGCAGGGCCTCGCGCACGGCCGCCCAGTCCCCGGCCGGCCGCCAATCGTCCCCCGGCCGCGGCCGCCATGGAGGGCGGCGCAACGCCCACAGGGGAAGCCCCACCGCCTCGGCCGCAGCAGCGGCATGGTGGTGGATGCGGGCGGCATAGGGATGGGTGGCGTCCAGCAGGCGCTCCACCCCTTCGCCCCGCAGATATTCCACCAGGCCGCCGACGCCACCGAATCCGCCCACCCGCACCCTGCAGGGCAGATCCACGATACCGGCCACCCCGGCCAGGCTGTAGATCACCTCATGGCCCAGCCGGTGCAGTTCCACGGCCAGACGCCGCCCCTCACCGGTCCCTCCCAACAGCAGGATCTTCATCCGCTCCGGCCACAGATGCCGCCGCCACGGTCCACCGCCACCACCTCCAGCGACACCCCGCCGGGCAGGTGCCGCCTGGCCTGGGCGAGGGCCGCCCCGCAGACCACGCCGGCCAGGTCCACCCCCGCCCCACCTGCCAGCGAAAGCGCCTCGACGCTGGTATTGGCGCCCGCGATCGCGCGCCGCAGCGCATCGTCCGCGCCCGCCTCCCCGGCGAGCTTGGCCAAAAAGGCGAAATCGACGGCAGAGGCCCGGCTGTGCAGGTCCAGATGCCCGGCGGCCAGCTTGCACAACTTGCCGAAACCGGCCGCCAGGGTCACCCGTGGAAAGGGCACCTTGCGCAGGTATTTCAACACCGCCCCGGCGAAATCGCCCATTTCGATCAGGGCCATGTCGGGCAACCGCAATGCCCCGCGAATCGCCCGTTCGCTGCTGGAACCGGTGCAGGCGGCGATGTGTTCGATACCATTGGCCCGCGCCACATCCATCGCCTGGTGGATGGAGGCGATATGGGCGGAACAGGAAAACGGACGCACAATGCCGGTGGTGCCGAGGATGGACAGACCGCCGACGATGCCAAGACGCGGATTCATGGTCCTCTCCGCCAGCGCCTCCCCGCCCTCGATGCCCACCGTCACCTCGAATCCCCCCGCATAGTCCAGATCCCTGGCAAGGGACCACAGATGTTCGCTCATCATCCGGCGCGGGACCGGATTGATGGCCGGCTCCCCCGGCGCCACCGGCAGGCCGGGCCGGGTCACGGTGCCCACCCCTTCGCCGGCCAGGAACACAATGCCCCTGTCGATACGGCGCACACGGGCCAGGATCAGGGCGCCATGGGTGACATCGGGATCATCGCCGGCATCCTTGATGGTGGCGGCAACGGCCCCGCCATCGCCGGGGCGGCAGTATTCCAGCCGAAACGCCACCCGTTCGCCCCGGGGCAGCGTGATCTCCACCGAGCGTGGGCAGTCGCCCGCGAGCAGGCACCGGGCCGCCGCCAGACTGACGGCAGTGGCACAGGCACCCGTGGTGTAACCATGGCGCAGGGGGCGTTTCCGTTCCGGGGTCTCGTCGCGCATACTCCCCATGGTACAGAAATTCACGCCACGACCCGCCTCCACCGGAAACGAACCCATGATCTCCGCCGACAAACATCAGACCATGGCCGAAAAGCGCAAGAGCGGCCACGAAAGGAAAAAGGCCCGGGCCACCAGGGAGAAGGGATTGTTGATCGTCCACACCGGCACCGGCAAGGGCAAGACCACCGCCGCCTTCGGCATGGGCCTGCGGGCCATCGGCCACGGCATGAAACTGGGCGTGGTCCAGTTCATCAAGGGCGCCATGGCCACGGCCGAGCGGGACATCCTCAGCCGTTTCGACAACGTGGACTTTCAGACCATCGGCGACGGATTCACCTGGAACACCCAGGACCGGGAACGGGACATGGCCACGGCCCGGCGGGCCTGGGCAGAGGCCGAACGCATGCTGGACGACCCCTCTTACGGCATGATCATCCTCGATGAACTCAACGTGATCCTGAAGTACGGCTACCTGGAACCACGGACGGTGCTGGACAGGCTGGCTTCGCGCCGCGAGATGCTGCATGTGGTGGTCACCGGCCGGCATGCCCCGGCGGAACTGGTGGAGATCGCCGATCTGGTGTCGGAGATCCGGGCGGTGAAACATCCGTTCCGGGAGCAGGGGGTGAAGGCCCAGCCGGGGATCGAATTTTGACCCGACACTGCCCCGCCCTGCTCATCACCGCGCCCGCCTCCGGCCAGGGCAAGACATCCATCACCGCCGGGCTGGCCCGCTGGCACCACGACCAGGGACGGAAGGTGCGCGTGTTCAAGACCGGACCGGATTTTCTCGACCCCATGATCCTGGCCCGCGCCGCCGGTTCACCGGTGGACCCTCTGGACCTCTGGATGGTGGGTGAGAACGGCTGCCGGGCGGCCCTCTACCAGGCGGCCGGGGAGGCCGACATCATCCTGGTGGAAGGGGTCATGGGCCTGTTCGACGGCAAGCCCTCCAGCGCCGACCTGGCCGAACGGTTCGGCATCCCCGTGCTGCCGGTGATCGACGCCACCGCCATGGGCCAGACCTTCGGCGCCCTCGCCCGGGGATTGACCCGGCACCGGCCCACCATCCGCACCATCGGTGTCATCGCCAACCGGGTCGCCAGCCCTGTCCATGGCGAGATCCTGCGTGAAGGCATGGACCAGGGGCCGGAACTGCTCGGCACCATTCCCCGTGAAGAGGAAATCCGCCTGCCCTCCCGGCACCTGGGCCTGGTGCAGGCGGAGGAGATCGGCGACCTGGAGACCCGCCTGGAAAGGGCGGCGCAAGTGGTGGCCGGGGCCGGTATCACCGGGCTGCCCCCGGCGGTCGCGTTCCACCCCCCGGCGGAGGTGGAAATACCCCGGCGGCTCGACGGCGTGCGCATCGGCATCGCCTGCGACGAGGCATTCGGCTTCATCTACGGACCCAACCTGTGTGTCCTGGAAGCCATGGGGGCGGATACGGTGATGTTCTCACCGCTGAGGGACCCGGCATTGCCGGAGATCGACAGCCTGTGGCTGCCGGGGGGATACCCCGAGCTGCACCTGGGCAGGCTGGCGGCGAACACCTCCATGAAGGAATCCATCCGCCGGCACATCGAATCGGGCCGCCCCACCCTGGCCGAGTGCGGCGGCATGCTCTACCTGCTCGATTCACTCACCGACCGGCACGGAAACCGCGGCGGGATGGTGGGCGCACTGCCCGGCCACGGGGTCATGCAGGACCGGGTGGCGGGCCTGGGCATGCAGGCCCTGGAACTGCCGGAGGGGACCCTGCGCGGGCATACCTTCCACCACTCCCGGCTGGAATCCGGCCCGCAACCCGCCCTCCACGCAGTTCGCCAGCGCGGCCAGCGGCCCGGTGAGCCGGTATTCCGGCGGCGGCGGCTGACCGCCACCTACCTGCACAGCTACTTCCCGTCCTCCCCGGAGGCCATCGCCGCCCTGCTCGCTCCCTGAAAA
>CAYPEH010000066.1:0-11463 GCA_964409585.1 uncultured Chromatiales bacterium
TCAGACCGCTGTCCCGCTTTTGCAGCCGATTCAGCCCGAGTCCGACAGGCTGCTAGGCAGGAGACAGCCACGCCGGAAAGCCCCTGGACCGATCAGGGCAATTCCGGGCTTTCCGGAAGTATATTCCTCCTGTTTCATGACAGCGCAGATTCCAGATGGCCGACCTCTTCCACATGACCAGCCCACTGACCATCCGCGCACCCGACGGGCGCAGGAGCATCATGGCCGAGTATTTCCGTCATCCCCAAGGGCTGCTCTATTTCGACCTCTACTGGCACCTCGGCCGGCCGGAGGAGGCCATGCACCTGATCGAAGGCGGAATCAGCGGTGAAGGGCCGTGGAAGATCGGCGGACACGTCGTCCATGTACTGGGCTGCCATGGCAGCGATGGGGAACTGGCGGCGGCATTCAGCCAATGGCAGACCTACCTGGAAACCGCGGCCGATGAATATCCGCCCCCGCCACTGATCGCCGCCATCGCGCGCAGGATGGGGGCGATCACAGACCCGCGTGAGGAATCTTGACAACCACAGGACCGCGCCGTAGGTTCCCCCGCCCCGGGAACCTGGCCGGGGCCGGCCCGGAAAACCCCAGGATGATCCGGCGAGTGGCGTCCGACCCGCCTGATTGGGAGGAAGCATGTTTACCCGCTTGTTCAGTCATTTGATCGCCGGCATTCCCTGCCTGCTGGCATCCGCCTCCGCGGCAGCCCATTTTCAGCTCCTGATCCCCTCCACGGACTCGCTCGATCAGCATACCGGACGCACGATCCAGCTGGAGCTGGCCTTTACACACCCCATGGCGGGCGGTCCCTTCATGGACATGGGGCAACCCGTTCATTTCGGCGTGCTCGTCCATGGCCAATCGGTGGACTTGCTGGACACACTCCAGCCGGAACGACGCGATGGGAAACGGGGCTACCGGGCGACATTCAAGGTAAAGCGTCCGGGCGATCATCTGTTCCATCTGGACCCCGCCCCCTATTGGGAACCGGCCGAAGGAAAGTGGATCATTCAGTACACCAAGGTGATAGTGGATGCCTATGGCGGCGGTAACGGCTGGGACGCGAGCAGTGGACAGCCCCTGGAAATCGAACCGCTGACCCGCCCCTATGGCCTTTGGAGCGGCAACCTGTTCCGTGGCGTGGTGAAATACCACGGCAAACCGCTTCCATACGCCGTGGTGGAGGTGGAATGGCTCAATGATGGATCGGTGACCCCACCCAATGACGCCTTTATCACACAGGTGATCAAGACCGACGCCAACGGCCAGTTCGCCTATGCCATGCCCCGTGCGGGCTGGTGGGGATTCGCTGCCCTGCTCGATGCCGATTACACTCTGCCAGGACCGGATGGCCGGGATGCCCCGGTGGAACTGGGCGGAGTGATGTGGGTATACACGAGAGACATGAAGTAATGCACATCGTAGACGGAGCCCTCTCCACCCCGGTGCTCGCCGCCGGCGCGGCCGCTGCCGTGGCTGGAGTGGCCCTCGGCCTGAAGAAAATGGAGATGGAGCACATCCCCCAGGCGGGCGTGATGAGCGCCGTGTTTTTCGTCGCCTCGCTGGTGCACGTGCCCATCGGCCTGTCCAGCGTACACTTGATCCTCAACGGCCTCATGGGATTGGCCCTGGGCTGGGTGGCCTTCCCCGCCATACTCATTGCCCTGCTGCTGCAAGCGGTGTTCTTTGGCTTCGGCGGCATCACCGTGCTGGGGGTCAATACGGTCAACATCGCCCTGCCCGCGGTCGCGGTGTATCACCTGTTCGGCCCGGCCATCCGTTCAGCCGCCCCCGGCGCAAGCCTGATCCTGGGCTCGCTGGCCGGAGCCGGTGCCATCGCGCTGACCACACTGCTGGTGGCCCTGTCCCTCGCCCTGTCGGGTGAGGAATTTCTTGCCGCCGCCCAATTGACCTTTTTCGCCCACATCCCGGTCATGTTCGTGGAAGGCTTGTTGACCGGAGCCGCCGCTGTCCTGATCAACCGGGTCAAACCGGCCCTGTTCGAAAAAACCGCCGCCAATGTTTACTAAGCCGAGCCGCCACAAAGCCGCATGCAGAGTGCCCCGCAAGCCCCGGATCAAGGCGCGGCCCTTGCCAAGGGGCGCAACACCGGGCCGGGGCTTGTGGGACGCTCCCGGCGGACGGACCGCTGAACGTGGCTTCGTTGCGGCCCGGCTTGGCAAGGCTATCCTGCTTTTCGGACTCCTGCTCCCATGGACCTCTCCCTCCCAGGCCCATGCCTTGAAGATCTTTGCCTACGGTGAAGGCAACCGCATCGAGGGTTCGGTCTATCTGAAGGGCGGCACCGCTCCGGCCTCGGCCAGCATTACACTGCTGACGACGGACGGAGAGCGGATCGCCGAAACCGGCATCGACGAGGAGGGCGGCTTCGGTTTCACGGTCGGCGAGGCCCGCGACTACATCGTTCAGGCCGACGCCGGCTCGGGCCATCGGGCCGAATTCACCCTGTCCGCCGACGAACTGTCCCCCGCACTGCCAACCCCTTCAGGCCATGGGGACCAGACCGTGCGCCCTCATGACCCGCCCATGATCCAGGGCCGGGCAGCCGATACCGATCTGGAAGCCATGATCTCCAGGGCGGTGTCCAGACAGGTGGTGCCACTGCGCAAACAGATCGCCGAATACGAGGACCGCATCCGCTGGCACGACATTCTCGGGGGGATCGGCTACATCCTCGGTCTGGCCGGTCTGGCCTTCTATCTGACGGCACGGCGTTCGAATCACGGAAAAGACACATGACTCATTTCCTGGAAAAGATCCAGGATCCATGGAAGGACGCGACGGCCACAACAGTCCCCGGTGCCATTCACGCCCTCGATCCACGCGTGCGCATCGTCACCGCCACGGTGTTCGCATTCTTCGTCGTGGCGGCGCATGGCTTCACGACCCTCGGCCTGGCCCTGCTGACCGCCGTCCTGTTGGCCTGGGCCGCCCGGCTGCCACCGGCCCAGACTCTGCGCAGGGTTCTGACCGTGGACACCTTCATCGTATTCCTGCTGCTGATGCTCCCCTTCACCACCCCCGGTGAACCGCTGTTCACCCTCTGGGGCCTCAGCGGCAGCCTCCAGGGTGTGATGCGTGCCCTGGAAATCGCCCTCAAGGCCAATGCCGTCATCCTCGCCCTGCTGGCCCTGGCCGGGACCATCGAGGTCACCCAGTTGGGACATGCCCTGGCACGCCTGAAACTGCCGGAAAAATTCATCCACCTGCTGCTGTTCACCATCCGCTACATCGAGGTCATGAACCGGGAATACCGCCGCCTGCGCCTGGCCATGCGGGCCCGCGCCTTCCAGGCTGGCAGCAACCGGCACACCTGGCGCAGCATCGGCTACCTGCTCGGCATGCTGCTGGTCCGCAGTCTGGAGCGGTCGGAGCGGGTATTGGCGGCGATGAAATGCCGGGGCTTCGACGGCCGCCTGTACCTGGTGGATCACCTGACATGGAGCCGCCGGGATACCCGTTTCGCCGGCCTGGCCGTGCTGGTGCTCGGCCTGCTCATCGGGATCGAACTGGCATGAGCACCGCCCCCCTGTTCCACCTGCGGGGAATCCATTTCGCCTACCACCCGCGGCGTCCGGTCCTGGCAGGGGCCGAATTCCGCCTCCACGACCATGAGCGCGTGGCATTGATGGGCGGCAACGGCGCCGGCAAGACCACCCTGCTGCACCTGATGGTCGGCCTGATCCGGCCCCATGCCGGAGAGGTGGAGGCCTTCGGCCGGGTCCGTGGCGCGGAGAAGGATTTCCGCGAGGTGCGCGCCCGCGCCGGACTGTTGTTCCAGGATCCGGACGATCAGTTGTTCTGCCCGACGGTGGAGGAGGACATCGCCTTCGGTCCGCTCAACCTGGGCAAGAGCCGCGAGGAGGCCCTGGATATCGTCAGCGACACCCTCGCCCGCCTGAACATGTCCGCCTTCGCCAACCGCGTCACCCACCAGTTGTCGGGGGGGGAGAAGCGCCTGGTCAGCCTCGCCGCCGTGCTGGCCATGCAGCCGGACGTACTGTTGCTGGACGAACCCACCAACGCCCTGGACCGGGAATCCTGGGAACGCCTGTCCGGCATCCTGACGGAACTGCCCCAGGCCATGGTTGTGGTCTCCCATGACCACGATTTCCTGCGCCAGGTCACGACGCGCGGGGTTTGCCTGGTGGATGGCCGGTTGGAGGCAGTGGATCCACCACAGGGCACACTCACCGCAAGGCTTTCCTGACCACGTTCACCACCGACAACCACCATGTCACATCCTTCGCCATTGTCGGATCGCAGCTTCCGCCGCCTCTACACCGCACAGGTGACATCCCTGTTCGGCACCGGCCTGACCACCGTGGCCCTGGCCCTGCTCGCCCACGACCTGGCCGGGAACGATGCCGGCGCGGTGCTGGGCTCCGCCCTGGCGCTGAAGATGGTGGCCTACCTGGGGGTGGCACCGGTGGTCGGCGGCATCGCGCACCGTCTGCCACGACGCGCCTTGCTGGTCGGCCTGGACCTGGTACGTGCCGGACTGGTGCTGCTGCTGCCCTTCGTTACCGAGACCTGGCAGTTGTATGTGCTGATCTTCCTGCTCAATGCCTGCTCGGCCGGTTTCACCCCGGTGTTCCAGGCGATGATCCCCGATCTCCTGCCCGACGAGGCCCGCTACACCCGCGCACTGTCCCTGTCGCGTCTGGCATACGACCTGGAAAACCTTCTCAGCCCCACCCTGGCGGCCATCCTGCTGGGTTTCTGGCGCTTCGATCTGCTGTTCCAGATCAACGCCATCGGCTTCGTCCTCTCCGCCCTGCTGGTGGCCTCGGCCACCCTGCCCAGGGCCGCCATCAGTGACCGCGACGGCGATCTGAAACGCAGTATCGGCTTCGGTATCCGCGCCTACCTGGCCACACCCCGCCTGCGTGGCCTGTTGGCGTTGTACACCGCCGTGGCGGCCGCCGGGTCCATGGTCATTGTCAACACCGTGGTCTATGTGCGCAGCCTGCTGGGCCTGGACAGCCAGGACACCGCGATCGTCTTCATGGCCGCCGGGGCCGGTTCCATGCTGGTGGCCCTGGCCGTGCCGCGACTGCTGAATCATCTCCATGACCGCCCCGCCATGCTGGCCGCCGGCTTCGCCCTGGCCTCCTTGCTGGCGCTGGGCACCCTGGAGCCAGGATTCACCGGCCTGCTGTCACTCTGGTTCCTGCTCGGTGCCGCTTCCTCGATGATCCAGACCCCGGCGGGCCGCCTGGTGCGCCTGTCCAGCGGGAGCGGAGACCGCAGCGCCTATTTCTCCGCGAATTTCGCGCTTTCCCACGGCGCCTGGCTGCTGGGTTACCTGCTCGCCGGCTGGTTGGGATCCACCCTGGGCATGGGCGCGGCCTTTGGCGGACTGTCACTGCTGGCAGGCATCGCCACCTTGTCCGCCATGCTGCTGTGGCCGGCCGACGATCCCGTGGAACGGCTGCATCATCACCCGGCACAGGACCACGAACACCCCCATGTACACGATGAACACCACCGGCATGAACACGAGGGATGGGAAGGCCCCGAACCCCATCGGCATCCACACCACCATGCGGCGGTAACCCACCGGCATCCGTTCACCATCGACCGGCATCATCCCCATTGGCCGGGATAGATCCGGGTGAAAGCCCCATACCTGCAATACACACAGTAACTATTCACCAAGCCAAACCCATGAACCTGAGCAAACTACCCGCCACTGTCGTCACCGGCTTCCTCGGCTCCGGCAAGACCACCCTGCTGCGCAGGATCCTGCAAAACAGCGAAGGCGCACGCATCGCCGTGATCGTCAACGAATTCGGCGAACTGGGCATCGACGGCGACCTGCTGCGCGCCTGTTCCCTCGGCTGCGAAGGGGAGGAAGGGGGCGGCGACGGCATCTACGAACTGGCCAACGGCTGCATCTGCTGTACCGTGCAGGAGGAATTCTTCCCGGTCATGAAGCGGCTGGTGGAACGACGGGACGAGATCGACCACATCCTCATCGAGACCTCCGGACTGGCCCTGCCCAAACCACTGGTGCAGGCCTTCCATTGGCCGGAAATCCGCAATCACTGCACCGTGGACGCCGTCATCACCGTGGTGGATGGTCCCGCCGCCGCCATCGGCCAGTTCGCCCACTCCCCCGACGAGGTGGAGCGTCAGCGCCTGCGGGACGAGAACCTGGATCACAACCCCAGCCTGCACGAGCTGTTCGAGGATCAGTTGAGCGCCGCCGATCTGGTGATCCTGAACAAGGTGGACCGGATGAGCGCGGAGGATATCGCCAAGGTCACCCGCCTGATCGAAAAGAAGGTGCCGCCGGAGGTGAAAGTGGTGCAATCCAGCCACGGCGACCTGGACCTGGGCACGATCCTGGGCCTGCAATCGGCCTCGGAGGAATCCATCGCCGACCGGCACAGCCATCACGACCACCACCATGGCACGGATGGTCACCACCACCACGATCACGATACCTTCGATTCCATCGTCGTCGAGCTGCCCGAAGTGGACGGCGCGCGCCTGCTGGACGCCCTCAAGGCATTGATCGCCGAACACCCCATCTACCGGGCCAAGGGTTTCGTCGCCGTGCCCGGCAAGCCCATGCGCCAGGTGGTCCAGGGGGTGGGCATGCGCTTCGAACAGTATTTCGACCGGCCCTGGCAGGAAGACGAAAAACGCATGACCCGCCTGGTCCTGATCGGACACGGACTGGACGGCGAACGGCTGCGGCAGACCCTGCACAGAAGCCTGGGAGCCTGTCGGACTCAGGGGGATCGTAGCGAAAAAGTGGGACAGCGAGGATGATTTTTCATGATTTTGAGGAGCATGGTGGGAACCATGTGACGAAAAATCAGGGAAAATCAGACCGCTGTCCCGCTTTTGCAGCCGATTCAGCCTGAGTCCGACAGGCTCCTAGCCTGACCCACCGCCCCCGGATCCCTCGCCATGCACCTGCTCACCGCCAAACCCGGAGGCTACGCCGACGACGAAGGCATCACCTACGTCGAACAGACACCGGGCGATATCGTCATCCTGTCGGCGCAGGACACCGACCTGAGCCTGCTGGCGCGGGCGGTGGAGCGGCTGCCGGAGGACTACCCCAGCGTCCGCCTCACCAGCCTGCTCTACCTGCGGCAGCATGCCTCCGTGGATCTGTACCTGGACCAGGTGCTGAGCCGGGCCCGGCTGATCCTGGTCTCGCTGCTGGGTGGCGTCGCCTACTGGAGCTACGGTGTCGAGCGCGTGCAGGAACTGGCGCGGCGACGCGGCATCCCGCTGGGATTCGTTCCCGGTGACGATCACCCGGACGAGGAACTGGTGATGCGCAGCACCATGGACGGTGCCGAACTGCACCGGCTGTGGCGCTATCTGCGCGAGGGCGGTCCGCACAACGCCACCCAGTTGTTCCATTATCTCGGCGCCCGTCACTTCGGCCGTGACGAATCCTACGAAGACCCGCGCCCCCTGCCACGGGTCATGGTCTATCACCCTGCCCATGGCGAGGCCACCCTGGACCACTGGCGCAAGGACTGGCAGCCGGACCGGCCGGTGGCCTTGCTGCTGTTCTACCGCGCCCATCTGCAGGCCGGCAATGTGGCCGCCTTCGACGGGTTCATCGAGACACTGCGGGACGCGGATCTGAATCCCCTGCCGGTGGCGCTGGCCTCGCTGAAGGACAGCGTCTGCCTGGAGGTAGTCAACGGCCTGGCCGAACAGGCCGCAGCGGCCGTGATCCTCAACACCACCGGCTTTTCCCTCTCCCGTGGCGAAGGCCCCTGGCAGCCCCCTTACAGCCGTGACGTGCCCGTGTTGCAGCCGATCCTCTCCGGCAGCAGCGTGGAGGACTGGCGCCGGATGAGCCTCGGCCTGCGCCCGTCGGACCTGGCCATGAACGTGGTGCTGCCGGAAATGGACGGCCGCATCATCAGCCGCGCCATCAGCTTCAAGGACTTTCAGGGACGGGTCGAACGCACCGAGTCGGATCTCGTGGGCTATCGCCTGCTGGCGGACCGGGCGCGATTCGTCGCCGCCCTGGCGGCCAACTGGGCGCGCCTGGGCGACACCGCCAACGCCGACAAACGAATCGCCCTGATCCTGGCCAACTACCCCACCCGCGAGGGCCGCATCGGCAACGGCGTGGGCCTGGACACCCCGGCCTCGACGGTGAACATCCTGCGGGCCATGCAGCAGGCCGGCTACCCGGTGTCCGACCTGCCCGCCGACGGAGACGAATTGATGCGGCGCCTGCTGGACGGCGTCACCAACGACCTGGACACCCTGGAGCAGCGGTACTGTTTTCAGAGCCTGCCGCTGGACGAATACCGCGCCTTTTTCGCCTCATTGCCGGAACCCAACCGCCGGGCCTTGCTGGAACGCTGGGGCCCGGTGGAAAACGACCCGAGGGTACGCCGGGACCGCATCATGATCCCCGGTATCCGCCTGGGCCTGACCTTCGTCGGCATCCAGCCGGCGCGCGGCTACGATCTCGATCCGGCCGCCAGCTACCACGACCCGGACCTGGTCCCCACCCACGCCTACCTGGCCTTCTATCTCTGGCTGCGCACGGCCTACCAGGCCCATGCCGTCATCCATGTGGGCAAGCACGGCAACCTGGAATGGCTGCCGGGCAAGGGCACGGCCCTGTCCGGCAACTGCTGGCCGGAGATCGCCCTCGGCCCCCTGCCCCATCTCTACCCCTTCATCGTCAATGACCCCGGCGAGGGAGCACAGGCCAAGCGCCGTGCCCAGGCGGTGATCATCGACCACCTGGTCCCCCCCCTCACCCGCGCCGAAACCTACGGCGCCCTGCGTGATCTGGAAACCCTGGTGGACGAGTACTACCAGGCACAGAATCTGGACAGCCGCCGCGCCGAGCGGCTGCGTGGACAGATCCTGCGGCAAATCGAGGAGACCGACCTGCACCGGGAACTGATGCTGGACGGAAGCGACGAGGACGAAACCCTCAACCGCGTCGATGCCTACCTGTGCGAACTCAAGGAGGCGCAGATTCGCGGAGGGCTGCACATCTTCGGCGAATCGCCACGGGGCGAACGCCGCACCGACACCCTGCTGGCCCTGGCCAGACTGCCCAGGGAAGCGGACGGCCCCACCGGACTGCTGCACGCCCTGGCCCGGGATCTGCACCTGGGCGAGGACTACGATCCCCTGGACGGCGACTTCGCGGCGCCCTGGAACGGACCACGGCCGGCCCTGCTGGCGGCGCCCGGCGATGCCCCCTGGCGCAACCACGGTGATACCCGCGAACGGCTGGAGCGGCTGGCACGGCGGCTGCTGGAGGCCGGCAGCGGGGACTGCGACCCGGCCCTGGCGCAGACGCGGGCCGTGCTGGAGCGCATCGAACAGCGGCTGGCACCGGACCTGGATGCCTGCGGCCGGGACGAGATCGCCCATCTGCTGGCGGGCCTGGAGGGCCGCTTCGTGCCACCCGGTCCCAGTGGCGCGCCCAGCCGTGGACGCCTGGACGTACTGCCCACGGGCAGAAACTTCTATTCGGTGGACACCCGCGCCATCCCCACCCCGACGGCCTGGACCCTGGGCTGGAATTCCGCCACCCAACTGATCGAACGCCACCTGCAGGAACACGGGGACTATCCGCGCAGCCTCGGCCTGTCGGTCTGGGGCACGGCCACCATGCGCACCGGCGGTGACGACATCGCCGTGGCCCTGGCGTTGATCGGCGCGCGCCCGGTGTGGGCGGCAGGCTCGGCGCGTGTCACCGACTTCGAGATCCTGCCCGCCTCGGTGCTGGGGCGCCCGCGGGTGGACGTGACCCTGCGCATCTCCGGCTTCTTCCGGGACGCCTTCATGAACGTGGTGCGCCTGTTCGATGCCGCCGTGCAGGCCGTGGCCGAAGTGGACGAACCGGCCGATATCAATCCCCTGCGTGCCCGGGTGCAGGAGGAAACGGCACACCTGGAGGCACGTGGCCTGGACCGGCAGGAAGCCCGCGCACAGGCCACCTGGCGGGTGTTCGGCTCCCGGCCGGGTGCCTATGGCGCCGGCCTGCAGGGCCTGATCGACGAACGCCTCTGGCAGGACGGCGACGACCTGGCCGAGGCCTATCTGAACTGGGGAAGCTATGCCTACGGCCGCCAGGACGACGGCACCCGCGCCCGCGATGCCTTCCGCACGCGCCTGGGTTCCCTGGAAGTGGTGCTGCAAAACCAGGACAACCGCGAACACGACATCCTCGACTCCGACGACTACTACCAGTTCCAGGGGGGCATGACCGCCGCCGTGCGCAGCCTCTCGGGCAGCGCCCCCAGCGTCTATCATGCCGACCACGCCGATCCCTCGCGGCCGCGCATCCGCCGGCTGGAGGAGGAAATCGCCCGGGTGGTGCGATCACGGGCGGTCAACCCGAAATGGATCGAGGCCATCAAGCAGCACGGCTACAAGGGCGCCTTCGAGATGGCCGCGACAGTGGATTACCTGTTCGCCTACGACGCCACCACGGGCCTGGTGCAGGATCATCAGTACGCGCTGGTCGCCGATGCCTATGTGCTGGACGACGATACCCGTGAATTCTTCCTGCGCACCAACCCGAATGCGCTGCATGAACTCACGGAAAGGCTGATCGAAGCGATACAGAGGGGGATGTGGAAGGAACCCGGCGACTATCCGCAACGCCTGGAAGAGGCGCTGCTGGAGGCGGGGGAAGGGCTGGAAGGCGGCCCGGCCCCGTCAACGTGATCCATCACGACCACGCAGATAATGGGTCCAGGCGCTGTTGGAGATGAACCAGCGGATGCCCCGTGATACCCGCTTGGTCGTTTCAGGACCTGCCGCGGGGGCAATGGCGGCGATGGATTCCGGCACCTCTTCCACGACTTCCTCGGCCGCCAGCTGGACGGCGGGTTCGACCACCTTGGGAGCCGGTTCTTCTATCCTGTCCAAGGTCTGCGCTTCGGTCACGGGTTCCACCGCGCCCTTTTTCGCCAGCATGATTTCACGATCACTCCATTCAGATCCGGGGAGCGGATCCGACCCGGGCTCAGGCTCGGGCGCGGCAACGGGCCTGTCATGATGCGCAGGGATCGTTGGGGTCGTTGGGATTGTTGGGATCCCGGCCTCGATGGCCGCCGGTACCTGGCGGTAGTAGCCACGATCAAAACGTGACTTGGTAACGGCACCGTTTCCCGCATACAGGGTGGCCTTTGGATCCTTCCGGGCCTGCTCGCCGCCCAATGCATAACGGGTGGGTGTCATCCGGGGCCGCACCGGCAGGCTGAACAAGCGGCCGGTGGCGTCCTCGAAGTCGTACATCGCGTAGGTGACGAGGGCCAGCATGGAATCCAGGTTGCTTTCGCCCACTTTCGTCAGCCGGGTTCCCAGCAGGCCATGGATGGCGTTGTCACCCACGCCCACCACCACGGTCGGCACGGAGGCTTCCTTCACCACCCGCATGACCGGCTTCTTCATGGCGAAACGGCGGGCCAG
>CAYPEH010000066.1:11563-15215 GCA_964409585.1 uncultured Chromatiales bacterium
GCGCCATCTTCCGGCAGCGGGCCATCCTCACCGGGCCCGATTCCATATCCACCACCGTACAGTCGGGTATCGGCCCGATTCCCGCCAGGTCGTCCCGGCTGCGTCCATCGGTAAGAATCAGGAGTTTCTGATACTCCCCCGGATGGGAGCGGCGTTCACGGTCCAGCAGGCGCACGGTCTCTTCCAGCGCCCTCCTTATCGGCGTCCCGCCCCCGCCCTTTAGGCTGGAGAGCAGTTTTCCCGGATTTTTTCCTGTACGCGACGGTGAGTGCAGTATCCGCACGCCATGACCGCTGAAACCGATCAGGGCCAAACGCCCCCGGCACCGGTATACGGCTTGGGAAAGCCCCTCGATCAAGCCCTTGGCCGCCGACAGGCCCTGCCCGCGCAGGGTGGAGCCGGAGGTATCGACGAGGATGACCAGGAGTTCACCCCGTGGGGTGCGGCGGGGCCTGCGTATCAGCCGGCCCGGCCGGGAACGGGAAATCCGGACCAGGGTGGCGAACCAGTCCACCGGGCCGGCGGCCGCCCCGGTGTTTCCGCGCCCACGGGGTCCACGCGGTCCGGACGACGAAGGCCCGGTATCAGCGGCCGGGAGGCGCTCCGGAAGGCTGGAACCTTTCAGGCTTTTTTTTTATCCCGCGGCAGGGTGCGGGTGGCTCCGGTGGTGACACTGACCGGCGGCATCACACCCCAATCCCCGCTCTGGGGGGAAGAACGGCCGTTGGGATCGGCTCCGGGAGGTGGGGGAGGCGGCGCCACATCGGTCCGTGGGGGCATGACCTCCTCCCCACGGCGGTGATGCAGAACCAGATCGGCGACATAGTCGATATCGCTGTCCTCTATGCGCATTCCACCACGCAGGGCGGCATGGGCACGGGCCGCCCGGAGCATGACGATATCCGCCCGCACCCCTTCCACACCGGCTTGCTGACACAATTCGGCGATCCGGCCCAAGTGGCGGTCATCGCTGTCCACCCGGGCCAGGCGCCCGCGTGCGGCGGCGATGGCCGCGCGCAGTTCTTCCTGCCCGGCCTCGAAGCGGCGCAGAAACGCCTCCGGGTCATCATCGAAGGCCAACCGGCGGCGCACGATTTCCATACGCTGCCCGCTGGAGTCCGGATTGGACAAGGCCACGGCCAGACCGAAACGGTCCAGCAACTGGGGACGCAATTCCCCCTCATCGGGATTCATGGTGCCCACCAGCACGATGCGCGCCGGATGACGGTGCGATACACCGTCCCGCTCCACCACGTTCTCGCCGGAGGCGGCCACATCCAACAGCAGATCCACCAAGTGGTCCGGCAGCAGGTTGACCTCATCCACGTACAACACGCCCTGGTCGGCGGCGTGCAACAGACCCGGCGAAAAGCCCACCTCCCCGGTGGTCAGGGCCTTCTCCAGATCGATGCTGCCCACCACGCGCTCCTCCGATGCCCCCAGGGGCAGAGTGACGAAGCGATGGGAACCTTCGGGCAACAGGTCGGCCAATGCCCGCGCCATGGTGGACTTGGCGGTGCCACGTGGGCCTTCGATCAACACGCCACCGATACGCGGATCCACGGCCGCCAGCAACAGCGCGGTTTTCAGGCGTTGCTGACCGACCACGGCAGAGAACGGATAATGGGGTTCCATGGCAAGGGAGAAGGCAGGTTTCCGATCTGATACGATTGCGCGCCACTATACCACCGGCATCCGCCGCCGGGCGCCCGCCAAACCCAACGGCTCCCGAACCGTTCCATCCCCACGGAGACTCACTTGAGCACAGATCCGAACACCGCACCGGCCATCCTTGTCATCGGCCATGGTTCCCGCGACGTGGAAGCCGTGGAGGAATTCCTGCAAGTCGCCGACCGCCTGGGCGAACGTTTTCCCGAACGTGACATCGCCACCGGTTTTCTGGAATTCGCCAGGCCGACCATCGACGAGGGCGCGGAGAAACTGATCGCGGCCGGCGCCCGCCGCATCACCGCCGTGCCCGGCATGCTGATGGCCGCCGGCCACGCCAAGAACGATATCCCCAGCGAGGTCAACGCCCTGGCCATCCGTTACCCGGAGGTGGAGTTCACCTACGGCGTGGAACTGGGCGTGCACGCCAAATTGCTGCAGGCCGCGCGGGAACGTATCGAAGAGGCCGAGGCCGGATTCGGCGCGGACTACCGGCGCCAGGACACCTTGTTGATGGTGGTGGGCCGTGGCGCTTCCGATTCCGACGCCAATTCCAACATCTGCAAGATCACCCGCATGTTGTGGGAAGGCATGGGCTTCGGCTGGGCCGAGACCTCGTTCAGCGGCGTCACCTCGCCACGGGTCCCGGAAGGGCTGGAACGCAGCCGGCGCCTGGGCTACCGCAACGTCATCGTCTTCCCCTACTTTCTCTTCACCGGCCGCCTGGTGAAGGAGAGGATCTATGCCGTGGCCGATGAGTTCCAGCAGGCCCATCCCGAACTGCGGGTGGTCAAGGCCCCCTATCTCAACGACCACCCCCTGGTGGTGGAAGCCTTCGTGGACCGCATGCGCGAGGCCGAGCAGGGCAATGGCAACATGAATTGCCAGTTGTGTCAGTATCGGGAGCGCATCGTCGGTTTCGAGGACCGGGTGGGCATGCCACAGGCCGGACATCATCATCACGTGCGCGGCATCGGTACCGACGGGGATCACCACCACCATCATCATCACCATCACGCCCATCACCACGAGGATTGAGAGCCCGCCGGACCATGAGCTACCTTCGGGACCCCGCCGAGATCGAACGCCGCTCATTCGAACAGATCCGCCGGCTCACCGACCTGAGCGGCCTGGACGATGTCCAGCAACAGGTGGCCATGCGCATGGTGCATACCAGCGGGGAACCGGAGCTGGCCGGGGCGATCCGTTTCACCGGCCAGGCCACCCACTCCGGTCTGGATGCCCTGCACACCGGCGCCACAGTGCTCTGCGACACCGAGATGGTGGTCCATGGTATCGCCAGGCGCTTCCTCGACGGCCCAATCCGCTGTTTTCTCAATGAGCCCTCGGTGGCGGAACGGGCCCGGCGGCGGAACGTGACCCGCAGCATGGCCGCCCTCGACCTGTGGCTGCCGCACCTGGACGGGGCCATCGTAGTCATCGGCAATGCGCCCACCGCCCTGTTCCGGCTGCTGGAAATGCTCGGGGATGACGCGTCCCGGCCGGCCCTGATCATCGGCATGCCGGTGGGGTTCATCGGCGCCGAGGAATCCAAACAGGCCCTGTGGGAAGCCTGCGAGGCCGATCCACGTCTGCAGGCCATCACCCTCACCGGACGGCGGGGCGGCAGCGCCCTGGCCGCCTCCGCCCTCAATGCCCTGGCGCGCTATCGGCGAGGCATACGGTACTGAGACAACCTTGAGTAAAGCCACACTCAGAGCGCCCCGGATGTTCCGGGGCAAGGCACGGCCCGCGGGCACAATGGCCCGGCCTTCTACAAGGGCCGCAACACAGAGCCGGAACATCCGGGGCACTCCCTGCGGGCGGGCCCCAGGGCGTCCATCTACGGTGTTGCGCCGGCTTGACATAGTGCACACTATGCCGGCGGCGGCACACTTTGTGGCTGAACGCCCTGAGGCCCGCTGAATATGGCTTTAGGGCACCTCTAATAATTCTGTTTGAGCAGATTCGTGTCGGAGGCCCG
>CAYPEH010000067.1:0-15003 GCA_964409585.1 uncultured Chromatiales bacterium
CGCCTTCGACATCACGGTCGGCAGGGACCAGCCCGCCGATATCCATGCCGAGCCGACACGCGATGGAGGATCTGACTTGCTCGGGGTCCAGCAGCTCGCCTTCGATTTCGCTGGATTTGACCACGTCCTCGGTCAGGGTGCGGAGATGGGCTTCACTGCGCAGGTCAAAGCCCAGCGCCTCCATCTTGCCCAGCAGCCGTCCTTGTTCCCTGGATACGCGCGCGAGCAGGCTGGAGAGGCTCGTTTCATCCCAGGTAAAGGCGGGCCAATCCGGTTTTTCCCATAGGTACATCTTACAATCTCCGCAATATCTGCGGACATTATGGCCCTGTTCTCCGCGAAGACAAGGATAATCTCCGCAAGTTGCGCGGAGAAAACAACCGTTATTCTCCGCATATCCGCATCCATCACCTTGAGGCGGATCCCTCGTCACGGGGAGACGTGCGGAAAAGGCCGGGCATGGCGCTCTCGGCGCTGTGGTACCTGGGCGAGTAAAACGTCGATGCCGAAGTCGTCAGGCGTATCCGGGAAGGATTGAGCGAAGAGGCGTTCGAAAAACCGCGTGCTTCCAGCATGCTGGCCTGGATGGCCAGCGCAATCGAACGATACGGTCGGGAACTGGCCGGTTCCGGGCCAAAAAATCGTGTCTGAATGTTGCCTGACTGGAGCCAAAACCACCCGAAATTATGTCTGAAATCAGACAGGGTGGGTAGCTAAGTTATTGATTATATGGCGGAGAGGGAGGGATTATTCCGGGCATCCTGCCCTCCACCCCTTCAGGGCCGTCGCTTCACTCCGTTCAAAATCGTTCCCGATGATTTTGTCGAACCCTCTGTCGGGTTCAAATCCCTCCCTGAACAAAAAACGGCGCACCGGATATAACCGGAACGCCGTCTTTTTTGTTGGCGGAGAGGGAGGGATTATTCCGGGCATCCTGCCCTCCACCCCTTCAGGGCCGTCGCTTCACTCCGTTCAAAATCGTTCCCGATGATTTTGTCGAACCCTCTGTCGGGTTCAAATCCCTCCCTGAACAAAAAACGGCGCACCGGATATAACCGGAACGCCGTCTTTTTTGTTGGCGGAGAGGGAGGGATTCGAACCCTCGATACGCTATTAACGTATACACACTTTCCAGGCGTGCTCCTTCAACCGCTCGGACACCTCTCCAGAAACTTTTTATCTGGTTTCCATCCAGAATTGACTTCCGCATCATTTGGTCAAGCGGCTGCCGCCGCTAGAGAGGGAGGGATTGCTCCGGGCATCCTGCCCTACGCCCCTTCGGGGCCAGCCTGCGGCTGTCCTGATTCGTTCCCGACGAATCAGTCGAACCCTCGATACGCTATTAACGTATACACACTTTCCAGGCGTGCTCCTTCAACCGCTCGGACACCTCTCCAGGTTTTATCCGGCATCCGGCCGGATTCTCTTCCAGGCACCCCCTGAAAGAAGGTGCGGAAGGGTATACCAGAACGGTGGGGTTGGCAATGGCGTTGTCGGGTGCGTTGTCGGGCGGCACCGGCCCGGATACGGCGGCTCAGCAGCCGGTACGCGTTTCCGCCCACCATCTCCCCCAGGCATAACGGGCGGCCACCTTGGCGACCTCGGTCAGTCCGTAGCGCCCTCTCATGTTGCAGCCTTCGCAAAGCCCCGGCATGGGGCCCATGCATTCACGGCGGCTCAGTGCTTCGTCTATGGACAGATCGTGGACGTTACCGATGGCGTGCTTGTGGGCGATGTCGTTGTAGCAGTACAGGTAGTCCCCGTTGGCGGCCACGAAGAGATCCACGTTTCTGGGGATGCATTTGAAGTCGTTTCCCAGCCACTGGCGTGCAATGTCTTTCAGCGCCGGGACGAAATCCAGCTCCTGCGAGTGCAGGCGGTTGGATTCGATCAGGGCCCGCAAGCGGCTGGTCGCCATGCGATGATCCTCCATGCTGCCGCCACGGTTGTACAGCGTGGGGGACATGCTCAGATTCTGTATCCCGTTACGGCGGAACCAGGCGATGGTTGCATCCAGGCTGTCCATGCACTCCTGCAACGGGGTCAGGCTGATCGCCAGTCGTGTCTTCCTCAGCAGCGCCTTTGCCAGCAGGATGTTGTCCTTGACGGTCTCATGATCCAGGTTGACATGCACGCGCCGGTAGACATCCGGATCGATGCTGGAGAACGAGACCACCAGAGTGCCGATGCGGCCGTCGATATGCCGGAGTTTTTCCTCGTCCAGGAGCTGGCCGTTGGAAACCATGTCGAAGCGGGCTGGATGCCTGCCGGCCTTGTCGACCATTTCGATGAAGTGGGGGTGGGTGGTGGGTTCGCCGTAGCCCGCGACCACCACCCGGAACAGATTGGCCGTCTTCAGACGCTCCAGCGTCCTGTCGAAGGTCTCCATCTCCATCCGCATGGGGTGGGTGATCTCGCTCTGAGGACACATGACACAGCGCGCGTTGCACTTGCTGGTCCACTCCATGTTGATGGCGATCTTGTAGGGTTTCATGGATTTGCGGGGGGATCGGCGGGTACCAGGCGCGGGACATGCCGGGCGCAGTTGGGCACCACCTGTTCCACGTCGACCACCACGACCCGCTCCGCGCCGGGGAACAGCGACAGGTCGTCGCCCTGGTCATGGATCGTGGCCCGGCCGTTGACGCGCAGCCGTCCGCCGTCACTGAAATCGATGAACAGGCAGCCCACGTGGGGATTGACCAGCAGGTTGCCCAGGCTCATGAACGCGCCGTTGCCGTCGAAATCCGGGAATGCAAGGCGCCGCTCGTTCAGTATCCGGATGAGGCCGGGCCCGCCCCCCTTGAAGGAGCAATCGCAACGCCCGTGCTCGTCGCTGGTGGCCAGGAAGAAGAAGGGAACCTGCTCCAGCCTGGCGTGCAGTTCGGGGGGGATATGGTCCAGGAGCAGGCGTTTCCTGTGCGCGTCATCCCACAGGGCCGCCGTGTTCCAGCGCTGTTGCGCCTGCCGTTCGCCGCTGTGGAAAGGAAACCCCGCCTTATTCATGGTGGCGGCCGGACCCCACGGCAAACGGATGAAGATCACTGCAAATCATCGCAAACGGCATTCATTTCACCCCGGGGTGGACAGGCTCTCATCATGCGCCGGCTGGTTCCGGCACCTTCCGTTCGATCCTATCCCTGAAAAATTAAGGGAATCTTAAGACCCTCATCCGGCGCAGCAGGAAAGCTGCGAGACGTCCTTGCGGAAGGTTTGGGCACAGAGTTTGATGCCCTCGACCATGGTCAGATAGGGGAACAGGGTGTCGGCCAGATCGTCCACGCTCATGCCCTGTTTCAAGGCCAGGGCGGCGGTCTGGATCATCTCCCCCGCCTGCGGCGCCAGGATCCGTGCTCCCAGCAGGCGGCCGCTGCCGGACTCGGCCACCAGCTCGATGAATCCACGCGGGTCGAAATTGGCCAGGGCGCGGGGCACCTGGGCCAGTTCCAGGGTGCGTGACTCTGCCTCCAGGCCCAGCGCCCTGGCCTGTTCCTCGCCGAGCCCCACCTGGGCCGCCATGGGGTCGGTGAACACCACCTCCGGCAACACCGAGAGGTCCAGCCTCGCGTCGCCGCCCATCATGTTGACGGCGGCGCGGGTTCCGGCGGCGGCCGCCACGTAGACATACTGGGGGCGATCCGTGCAATCGCCCGCCGCATAGATGTGGCCGACTCCGGTCTGGAGGCGGTCGTTCACCCGGATGGCACCCGCCGCCGTGGTGGCCACGCCGGCACGCTCCAGGCCGAGTCCGCCAGTGGCGGGCCGGCGCCCGGTGGCGACCAGCAGGCGGTCGGCGCGGAGTTCGCCGTCCTTCAGGGCGAGGACGAAACCCCCGCCGTCGTGATCCACCCGTTCCGGCAGGGTGTGGGTCAGGATTTCCATGCCCTCTTCCGCCAACAGCCGGTACAGCCCCTCGCCCAGCGCGGGATCGAACCGCGACAACAGGCGGCTGCGCGCCAGCAGGGTGACGCGGCTGCCCAGGCGCAGAAAGGCCTGCGCCAGTTCCAGGGCCACCACCGAGGCGCCGATCACGGCCAGATGCCGGGGCGCCTCCGTCGCCGCCAGCGCCTCGGTGGAGGTCCAGTAGGGAGTGTCCGCCAGGCCGGGGATGCCGGGAACGGCCGCGCGCGCCCCGGTGGCCAGCAGGATACGGTCGGGGCGCAGGCTCTGTTCGGCCCCGTCCGCCCCGCGCACCAGCAGGGTGTGGGGGTCGGCGAAGCGGGCCCAGCCACGCAGCAGGCGGATGTTCGGCCGGGATCGCAGGATGTCCTCGTACTTGGCCCGGCGCAGTTGCTCGACACGCCCCTGCTGCTGGCGCCACAGGGCGGCCCGGTCGATGCCGGGCCGGCGGCGGCCGATACCGTCGAAACCATGGTGGGCCGCCTGGTGGACGACATGGGCCGCGCGGATGAGGATCTTGGACGGCACGCAGCCCACGTTCACGCAGGTGCCGCCGATCTCCTCCGCCCCCTCGATGAGAGTGACCCGCGCACCACGCCCCGCCGCCTCGATGGCCGCCGCGAAGGCCGCGGAGCCGGAACCGACGATGGCCACATGCAGACCGTCGCCGGAACCACCGGCCCCGCATCCACACCCCACGCCTTCCCGGCACGGTTCACTGTCTTTTCCATTCATGATGAATCCTCCCCCGTGCCAGCGAACAGGCCGGCCGGTTACAAACCGTTACAGACCCACCGGCCCGTTCCCGCTAGCATCGCGCCACGAGCTGTCATTGGAACCGCCACGCTTCCCGTTATCAACAACACCATGCCGTCTCTGCCCCATCGCCTGCTGGTCCTGCTGCTGATCGTCCTCGTGGCATCGGCGCCATTGCGTATGGCACAGGCCTTCGGCGGCGGACCGGGGACAGCGGGTTCTCATGCGCTCGCCCCCGGCCACGGCGATCCGGCATGCGAAGCCGGAATACAAGTGGCCGGCGAAGATTGCCACCACGCACAGACGGGGCAACACGACTGCCACCACTGCGCGACCTGTTCCGTGGCCATTCCCGCCGTTGCCGTCTCCCCGGAGGCGGCCGGCTGCGCCATCCAGGCCCTCCCGCCCACGGTCTCCTGGCGCGAGGCCCGTGGTGAACCGCCCCTGCGCCCGCCCCGTCACTCTCTCCTCTGACCACGGGAACCTCTGAACGAGCACCGGGGATGGGGACTTGGGGGAAGGGATGAGCCTTCTCCCGGCAAGCCACCGATTCCGGACCCTCCCCCCACGAGCCCCCGCAAGGGGAATCGGATCGAGGCGCATGGCGACTCGATCAGAGGTTCCCAAGGGGCGCCGAAAAGGCGCTCCTGCCGAAAATCGCGCAATCGAAAAACGCATTTTTCAGCGGCCGGCACCACAACAAGGCCGCGGATCGAGGAGATTTCACGATGTTTTCCAACAACCGTTCCCCGCGGAACGGCGGACCCCTGCTGTCCCGCCGCCGCTTCGTCCAGGGTCTGGCCGCTGGCGGCGCCCTGGCCGGTCTGGCCCCCGGCTCACTGCTGGCCGGAACCGGCGACCGACCCGGCCCGCAAACCCTGCGCGGCACCGACTTCCACCTCACCATTGGCGCCGAGGGCGTGAACTTCACCGGCAGCCCCGGCGTGGCCACCGCCATCAACGGCACCGTGCCCGCCCCCATCCTGCGCTGGCGCGAGGGCGATACCGTCACCCTGCGGGTCACCAACACCCTGCCGGTGACCAGCTCCATCCACTGGCACGGCATCATCCTGCCCACGGAGATGGACGGGGTGCCCGGCATCAGCTTCGACGGCATCCCCCCCGGCGGGACCTTCACCTACCGTTTCCCGGTCACCCAGTCCGGCACCTACTGGTACCACAGCCACTCCGGTTTCCAGGAACAGACCGGCATGTACGGCGCCATCGTCATCGACCCCAGGGAAAAGGACCCGGTGGACTACGACCGCGACTACGTGGTGATGCTGTCCGACTGGACCGACGAGGACCCGGCACGGGTCTACGCCAAGCTGAAGAAGCTCAGTCACTACTACAACTTCAACGAACGCACCGTCGGCGAGACCTTCCGTGACATCCGCGAGAAGGGGGTGGCCGCTACCTGGAACGACCGCAAGATGTGGAACCGGATGCGCATGAGCGACCGCGACCTGTCCGATGTCAGCGGCCACACCTACACCTTCCTGATGAACGGCCAGACCCCGGCCGGGGGCTGGACCGGCCTGTTCCGGAAAGGTGAAAAGATACGTCTGCGCCTGATCAACGGCGCCGCCATGACCTTCTTCGATTTCCGCATTCCCGGCCTGAAGATGAAGGTGGTAGCCGCCGACGGCCAGAACATCGAGCCGGTCACCGTGGACGAGATCCGCCTGGGCGTGGCGGAAACCTACGACGTCATCGTCGAGCCGGATGGCGATACCGCCTATACCCTGTTCGCCCAGGCCATCGACCGCTCCGGTTACGCCCGCGGCACCCTGACCCCCGATCCGTCCCTCTCCGCCCCGGTTCCGGAGATGGACCCCGTTCCGCTGTTGAGCCACGGCGACATGGGCATGGACATGGCGGGCATGGGACATGCCGGGCACGACATGGGCGCCATGCCCATGAACCACGCCATGCCGGCCTCCGCGGACAAGGCGTCGCCGATGGCCATGGATCACGGCATGCATTCCACGCAGCCGGCCCCGGTCATGGAGCACGGCATGCACTCCATGCAGCCAGCCATGGCCATGGACCACGGCGGGCACGACAGGTCCGCAGCGGCGTCCGGCCAGCCCATGGCCTCCCCCGGCAGACCGGGCATGGCCGGCCACGGCAGCGCCAACACCTCGGTCACCCATGCGGAGACCGAGTCCGGCCCCCATGTGGACATGCGCGCCGCCGCCCCGCAATACCGGCTGAACGACCCCGGCGTGGGCCTGCGTGGCAACGGCCGGCGGGTACTCACCTATGCCGACCTGCGCAACCTCCACCCCACACCCGACCCACGTGAACCGGGCCGCGAGATCGAGCTGCACCTGACCGGCAATATGAGCCGCTACATGTGGTCGATCAACGGCGTCAAATTCGCCGATGCCGAGCCGCTGCGGCTCCACTACGGCGAGCGGGTACGCATCACCCTGGTCAACGACACCATGATGAACCACCCCATGCACCTGCACGGCATGTGGAGCGATCTGGAGACCGGCGACGGCCGGCGCATCCCGCGCAAACACACCGTGGTGGTACAGCCCGGGTCGAAGATCAGCTACCTGGTGACCGCGGACGCCAAGGGCGGCTGGGCCTACCACTGCCATCTGCTCTTCCACATGCTGGGCATGTTCCGCAAGGTCGTGGTCGCCTGAGGAGAATCAACATGAAGAATATTATCTATCCTATTGCAGCTGCTATGTTTTTCAGCGGAAATTCCCATGCCGGAATGGAAGATGACCCGCTGCTGGCCATGGTCAATATCGAGCAACTGGAGGTGCGCGAGGCCGAGGGCGACGACCCCCTGATCCTCAAGGCGGAGGGCTGGATCGGCAAGGATCTGAACAAGCTGTGGATCAAAACCGAGGACGAGTTCAGGAAGGGCAAGACCGAGGAGGCCGAGGTCCAGTTGCTCTACAGCCGCGCGGTGGCGCCGTTCTGGGATTTCCAGGCGGGCTGGCGTCACAACAGTCAGCCCAAACCGAACCGCGACTGGCTGGCCCTCGGCTTCAAGGGCGTGGCGCCTTACCAGTTCGAATTGGACACGGCCCTGTTCCTGGGCGGAAACGGCCGTACCGCCCTGCGCCTGGATGGTGAATACGAAATCCTCTTCACCCAGAGGCTGGTGCTGACGCCGGAGGTGGAGATGAACTTCTACGGCAAGGACGATCCGGCACTCGACATCGGTTCCGGCCTGTCCAAGACCAGTGTCGGCCTGCGCCTGCGTTATGAGATCCAGCGGGAGTTCGCACCCTATATCGGTGTGCACTGGTGGAAGAAATACGGCGGCACCAAGGACTTCGCCGTCGCTGCGGGCAACAAGACCGACGATGTGCAACTCGTCGCCGGGATTCGCGCCTGGTTCTGAGTTTGCGTCCGGCTGGGACTTTTCCCCGATTGAAACGCGCCTGGCCGGGCGCATTTTTCTTGCTATTACCCGGTACTATTGGTCCGGTTATCAAAACAAAAGACTTTCCACGAAAATTGGATCCTGGGGGCTGGATGCCTGTGGAGGATTCGTTACCCACCACCGAATGACTGCTGGTGGAGGCGCTTTCCAAGGTGGATACAACCAATCCCCATGCGTTTGACATCGGCCTGCTCCAGTGTGAGATTTGCAATCCACCGTTACGTTTCTTCACATCCCATGGGTCATGGCTGACCGACGAAGGATAGCCCCATCACCCCAGTCCCTATTCGCGGTTCGCGTTTTCATGCCCCCACGATCCATGGATTGACGGATGCCAGGAATGACATAGGGCAAAAGAAATAACGCCATGGTCCACCATTTTCTTCCGGAATCGCGGGACAACCACGCGAACCAGTTCAGTCCCTGCAAGGTCATCAACCTGTGTTCGCAGGGTATGAACAGCGGAACAGGTTCTTCATCCACTGCCCCCGGCCGAGTCCGGGTAATCTTGGTCCGCTGAGAAGGAGTCATCGACCGGCCCAAACCCTGGCCTGAATTACTAAATATAAACACAAAGACAAGGTAGGAACATGAAGATCCTCCAGGTCATCCACGGTTACCCGATGCGGTACAACGCCGGGTCTGAGGTTTACACACAAACACTCTGCCAGGCACTGGCCGACCGTCACGAAATCCACGTTTTCACGCGTGAGGAAGATGCCTTCGCACCCGATGCCAGGTTGCGTATCGAGCACGATGCCGACGATCCGCGGATCACTCTTCACGTCGTGAACAACCCGCGCAACAAAGACCGATACAGAGACACCCGTATCGACCAGCGGTTCGCCGAAGTGTTGGAGCGCGTGCAACCGGACGTGGTCCATGTCGGCCACCTGAACCATCTGTCTACATCCCTGCTTGGCGAGGCATCCAAACGCCAGATACCGGTTGTCTACACCCTGCACGACTATTGGCTGATGTGTCCCCGCGGGCAATTCATGCAGATGTTCCCCCAGGAACCGGAAAACCTCTGGGCTGCATGTGACGGGCAGGACAACCGCAAATGTGCAGCGCGCTGCTACACTCGCTATTTCAGCGGCGCACCGGAAGAACGGGAAACAGACATGGCCTACTGGTCCGACTGGGTCGACCGCCGCATGCGCCATATGCGGGAGCTGGCCGAGTGTGTGGATCTGTTCATTGCCCCCGCCCGCTACCTCCGCGACCGATACCGTGACGGTTTCGGGTTGCCGGCGCGCAAACTTGTCTACCTGGATTATGGATTCGACCACTCCCGCCTCAGCGGTCGCATCCGCACACCCGGTGAACCCTTCACCTTCGGTTATATCGGCACGCACATTCCGGCCAAGGGAATTCATGACCTGATTCGCGCCTTTGGAGAGGTTTCCGGTGATCCGGTGCTGCGGATCTGGGGACGTCACCGGGGACAAGACAGCGAGGCCCTGATAACCATTGCACAGTCCCTCCCTGCCGGAGTGTCCCAGCGTGTGGAGTGGATGCAGGAATACCGCAACCAGGATATCGTCCGTGATGTATTCAACCGGGTGGATGCCATCGTCGTCCCCTCGGTCTGGGTCGAAAACTCTCCTCTGGTCATCCATGAAGCACAACAGGCGCGGGTGCCGGTGATCACGGCCAATGCCGGTGGCATGGCCGAATATGTGCGCCATGGAGTCAACGGGCTCCTGTTCGAACATCGTTCATACCCATCATTGGCCCGCCAGATGCAGCGTTTCGTCAACGACCCGGAACTCACCCGCCGCTTGGGTTCGCATGGATACCTCTTCAGCGAATCAGGCGACATACCCGCCATCGAAGACCACGTCAACGAGATCGAGCGGCTCTATGAACTCGTTCTAGGCCGACGTGACAGCACTCGTGTGGAGCTTGGTCCCGGCCCATGGAGGCTGACACTCGACACCAACCCGGACACCTGCAACCTGCACTGCATCATGTGCGAGGAACACTCGCCGCACAAACCGCTGCAAAAGGCTGAACACACAGGAAGAAAGTCCCGCAGGTCGATGCCCATCGACCTTGTCCGCCGCGTGGTGGACGAAGCGGCCGCCAACGGCCTCCGTGAGATCATCCCGTCCACCATGGGTGAGCCCCTGCTATACGAGCACTTCGAGGAAATCCTGGCCCTGTGCGACCGGTACGGATTGAAACTGAACCTGACCACTAACGGCACCTTCCCCCGACTGGGTGCCCGTGCCTGGGCGGAGCGCATCGTTCCCGTGAGTTCCGACGTGAAAATCTCCTGGAATGGCGCAACCGGGGCAACCCAGGAATCGATCATGCGCGGCTCCAACTGGCACCAGGCCCTTGCCAACGTCCGCAGCTTCATCGCCGTGCGCGACAACCAGGCTGCTGCGGGCGGCAATCGTTGCAGGGTCACTTTCCAGCTCACATTCCTCGAAGCCAACGTGGAAGAATTGCCCGATATCGTCCGCTTGGCGATCCAGTTGGGTGTCGACCGCGTCAAGGGACACCACCTCTGGGTTCATTTCGATGCGATCAGAAACCAATCCATGCGCAGGAGTCCGGAGGCGATTGGGCGCTGGAACCGTGCCGTCCTTGCCGCCCGTGAGGCGGCAGCGGAGCGGACGTTACCCAATGGTGAGCACATCCTGTTGGACAACATTTTCCTCTTGGATGAGAGCGCGACGGAAGACTTGGCGCCGGGGGGGGCCTGCCCATTCCTAGGGCAGGAAGCCTGGGTGAGCGCCGAGGGACGCTTCGCTCCCTGTTGCGCGCCGGACGCCCAGCGCCGGATGTTGGGTGAGTTCGGCAATCTGCATGAACGGAGGCTTATGGATATCTGGCATAGCGATGCATACCACGACCTTATCGCCGGTTATCGTAACCGCAGCCTCTGCCTGGGCTGCAATATGCGCAGGCCCGCAGAGCCGACATCATGAGCTGGCGTGACAGCAGAGTGGCACCTGACGGTACACACCACATCCTGAACGGCTCTCCCTTATACACTGAGCGTTTTGATCAGGTGCTGAAGTTCCACGAGCCGGGACTCGCTCCCGTACTCCGCGGCAGCGATGCCTGGCACATCCAGCCGGATGGCTCGGAAGCATATAGCCGCCGCTTCAACCGCAGCTTCGGCTTCTACGAGGGACTTGCCGCAGTCGTTTCCTCATCTGGATGGCACCATATCCGTCCCGACGGCACGGACCTCTATGGTGCGCGATACGCCTGGTGCGGCAATTTCCAGGGAGGACGTTGTACAGTCCGGGAGCATGCCGGTCGATACTTCCATCTCAAAGCCGACGGAACGCCCGCCTACGGTTCCAAATGGCGCTATGCCGGCGATTTCAGAGATGGCGTTGCGGTCGTGCAATCGGACCATGGCCGATCCACTCACATCGATCTGGACGGGGAGCCAATCCACGACGAATGGTTCCTGGACCTCGATGTATTCCACAAGGGCCTTGCACGGGCACGGGACGAAGGTGGTTGGACCCATATAGACAACCATGGCCGCCCAATTTATAGACGGCGGTTTGCCGCTGTCGAGCCATTCTACAACGGCCAAGCAAGGGTCGAACGTTTCGACGGCGGGCTCGAGGTCATCGATGAATCCGGACGACAAGTCGTAGAACTGAGGGCAGCCCTGCGGAGCGAGTTTGCATCTCTGTCTGCTGACATGGTGGGATTCTGGCGGACTCAGACGATCTGTGCCGCAGTGGAACTGGGCATATTCGAAGTGTTACCCGCCACGAGTGAAACCATTGCCAATACCTGCGGCCTCATTCCAGATCGTACAAGGCGGCTGTTACGAGCGCTCGCCGAATTACAACTGACAAGACTCAATGGCGACACATGGATGACAACAGAACGTGGTGAATATCTGCGTTCAACACATCCTTTGACGCTCGCCGATGCAGCCATTGAGTATGGCCGGTATTTTACACGCCAGTGGGCGGCACTCCCTGACGCGCTTCAGGCTGACAACGCCTGGCATGCACCCGACATCTTCGGCGAGATCGCCAAGGACAGTGAACGTACCGACACCCACCATCGCATGCTGATGAGTTACGCACTTCACGATTACACGACTGTCCCGGCTGCTCTCGACCTCCGCGGCAACGAACGGATTGTGGATGCGGGTGGTGGGCTTGGAGCACTCGCCACCCTGTTGGTCGAGCAGTATCCACAACTGCACGTCATCATCCTAGACCGCCTGGAAGTGGTGGAACGTGCCACACGGAAAGTATCGGCGAACCGGATCGAACTCCGCTCCACGAACCTCTTTCAACCCTGGGGAATAACGGCGGACGCCGTCGTTATGGCGCGCATCCTCCATGACTGGGATGACGACAAGGCACTACGACTCCTGCACCACGCACGCGGCTGCCTGCACCCGGGCGGCCGGATCTTTATCGTGGAGATGCTGTTGCCTGAAAATGGTTCTGCGGGTGGCCTCTGCGACCTGCATCTCCTCATGTCCACAGGTGGCACGGAACGAACCGCGAAGGAGTATGCAAAGCTTCTCGATGAAGCGGGCTTCGACTTGGCTGGCATCCGCCGAACCCCAGCCCTACCAACAATCGTTGAAGGGCTGGCACGATGACAGAAAAGGATTGGCAAATACCACCCTCCCTTATTCACTGGTTGGCACAAACCCCCAAGTCCAAGCCGGTGGTCATTCTGTTGCGCCACTCGGTGCGTGGTCCTCTGCCTCCCGGTGAGACCGGTAACCACCTGCCCATTACCGATGTAGGGGCCAGCCTTGCTCGCAAATTAGGCGCCATTGTCGGGAACCGACTCTGTACCCTGCATACCAGCCCTCTGCTCCGCTGCCTGCAAACCGCCGAAGCCTTGCGTAGCGGATCGGGGAAGGATATCCCGATCATCAAGGATCGGTTACTGGGGGATCCGGGAATCTTTGTCGTCGATGGGAAACGGGCGTGGCGGCATTGGCAAAAACGGGGACACGAGGGTGTCATGGCGCACCTAGTGTCTCGTGACTATCCGCTACCAGGCATGGCCGATCCCGATCCGGCAGCACGATTCCTGGTCCAGCACATGATCACCGTCGCAGGTCCCCAACCCGGGTTGCACGTCTTCGTCACTCACGATTCACTCGTGACTACTACGGCCGCCCGGCTACTCGGTGAACCACTGGGGACGGACAGTTGGCCCTGGTACCTAGAAGGAGCCTTCTTCTGGCGCGATGACGGTCATCTCACGGCCGCGTACCGTAACCTGAGCCGTCGACGCACAGCCACCAATCTCGTCTCACTCGATGAACGCCATGTGATCGATTTTGCGCGGCGTGAAACCGCCAGGACGCTGGGCACCAGGCTGAACGCCCGTTTTTCCCTTGTGGGGGACGCTTTCAAAACGCTACTGACCGGGCGACCACCGCGCAGTCTCAAATACCGGGCGGCGAGCGCTGGCGACCGCAAAACCCTTCTGTCCGTTCTGAGCAAACGAGGTGCACAACGACTGGATGACCGTCCCTTTGCAGAGGTCTTTGAAATCGGTGGACAAATCATCGAACTATCCCACCGGCTTGCATCGGAAACCGTGGAAAAACGGCCGGTGCGTTTCGATGAGCCACTCACCACGCTGGCAGCGGAACACCGTCCCACTGATCGATGGCGGGCTATCACCCATGTCCCGCCACAGTCCAACTGAATTGACCGAAGTTTCTTCCGATTCAAAGCAGAAACCGCAAATACAGATCCAGCTGGGTCACAGTCTTCATATCTTCCCGGCCCGGCACGATCATCGTGCCCCCGAACGCGTGACCCACCGAACTCAGTCAACCTCCACCGGCAGCCCCTGCATCCGCCACTCGGGCAGCCCGCCGTCCAGCCGCCGCGCCTTGACGCCCCGTTGCCGCAGTCTGGCCACGGCATCGAAGGCCAGCACGCAGTGGGGCCCCCGGCAATAGGCGACGATCTCCTGGCTGGAATCCAGCTCGTCCAGACGCCGTTCCAGCTCCTCCAGGGGGATGTTGACCGCCCCGGGCAGATGCCCGGCCGCGTACTCCTCCGGCGGACGCACATCCAGCACGGTCACCAGCCCCTGCCGGGCCCGTTCCAGCAACTGGGCCGCGGGCACCGGCTCCAGGTCGTCCTTGACCTTGAGATAGTCGTCGACCAGCCGGTTCACATCGGCCAGGTGGCGCTCGGCGACCTCCCGCAGGGAAGCGAGCAGCGCCGGGACGTCCGGGCCGCTCAGGCGGTAGATGACCTTGTGTCCCTCCTTGCGGTTGGTCACCAGACCGGCCTGCCTGAGCTGCTGGAGGTGTTGCGAAGTATTGGCCACGGTCAGGCCCGAGACCCGCGCCAGGGCATCCACGCTGCGTTCGCCCTGGGCCAGGAACTCCAGCAGTTCCAGCCGGTAGCCATTGCTCATCGCCTTGGCGACGCGGGCGAACTGGTTGAACAGATCGTGTTTGAAATTCCCCGTTGACATCACCTTCGCCCAACCTATACTTCTTTTATTCAATTGATATATTGAATTTGCAAACGATAACAAAGTATACACCTGGAGGAGGAAAGCGCGACATGAACTGGCATGTCTGGATTCTCGACCATGAGCTGACGATACGGCTGAGCGTCTTCTTCGGCGTCTTTGCCATCATGGCGGTCTGGGAAATGCTTGCGCCCCGCCGCCCCCTGAGCGTGGCCAAGGGCATGCGCTGGGCGAACAACCTGGCGTTGGTGTTTTTCAACAGCCTGGTCCTGCGCCTGCTGTTCCCGGCGGCGGCGGTGGGGGTCGCCGCCCTCGCCGAACAGGGCGGATGGGGGCTGCTGAGACTCTACGACCTGCCCTTTCTTCCCGCGGTGGTCGTCTCGGTGGTGGCACTGGACCTGGTCATCTACCTGCAACATGTCATGGTCCACGCCGTTCCCCTGCTCTGGCGCCTGCACCGGGTGCACCAC
>CAYPEH010000068.1:0-14729 GCA_964409585.1 uncultured Chromatiales bacterium
AAAATTGCTTTCGTGATTCGATGTGCCGTGCTTTCTTGGTCTGGTTCGGTGCGGTGAATACGTCGAAGGGCGCGCATTCCGGATCGATGCGGATGTCGATATCTTCAGAGAAACGCTGGATGATGCCAAAGCCCTTGGAGAGCGAGGTGCCACCCTTGAGTTCAAAGGTGAAGCCTTGTGCCCTCAAGCCGTACAGGCAGTGCATGATCCAGTAGTCCTTCTCCACGAGTGCCGGTAGCAGGTTGCGTTCGCCCGCCACGATGCGGATCAGATCGGAAAAGTCGGATCGTTCGTGCAGATAGGGATCAGCCGGCATGGGCCAGCACCTGGTCAAGAAACTTGCGAGTAGCGACCTTGCCGTAGTCGTGGGCGGCCCTCTGAAGTTTCGTGGTGTCCAGTGTTTTCGCCTTGGCGCGCGCGCGCTCCCGAAGTGCGGTCGTGTCTTCTGCAAGCTCAGGCAGGTTGTTCAGCAGATCCACGAGCAGGAATTCTTCCGTCAGCTTCCGGGGAAAGCGGGGTTTTCTGCGGAACTCGAAGGGAAGGCCGCCCAGCGTGAAGCGGCCGTGGCGCTTGTGGTTGTAGACGACACGTGTGTTATAGAGTTGCGTGGTGCCCAGGCCCAGCGTGTTGTAGGCATTGGGCGAGGTGAGTAGGAAATCGTCTTCCTTGAGAAAGGTGCGGACGAGCTCCCGCTCGTCCGGCGGAACCTGTCCGAACACGGAAACCTTGGGGCAATAGTAGAGCCCGTTCCGGAGTTTCTGCAGGACACCCTCCTCGACCAGCTGCCGGGCATGCCGGTCGACGCTTTTCGACCATCGGGCCAGGTCCGCGCGCCGGTAGACACGACCGGGGCGCAGGTGTTTTTTCAATTGATCCAGACGCTTCATTGCCATTTCCTCTACTGGGAAATATAACTCCTGTCGGCAGATATGACAATAATTTTATTAAAATATCATGCAGAATATACAGCAAAAGAAAGGATTGAATCCAGGAAAACACGTAATATCAGTAAGTTATAAGCGATCTGGTGTTTCCCATCCCGTCAGGGGGGCGACGGTCTCACGGTCCCGCTTGTCCAGACGAGTCGTATGGATTGTATTACCAGCAGAAGTATATAAACGTTGATAAAATTATCCGGGATGCAGATGGATCAGGAAACGACGGCGAATAGCCGTACCTTCGAGACGGCGAAGCAGGTATTTCGCCGCCAAGGCGGCGTACTGCGCACGAGCGAGGCGATTCGGCTCGGCATCCATCCCCGGACGCTGTACGCCATGCGCGATGCGGGCATGCTGGAGCGTCTCAGCCGCGGACTGTACCGGCTTGCCGATCTGCCGCCGCTGGGTGATCCTGATTGGGTGGTGGTTGCCATGAGAGTCCCCAGCGGGGTCGTTTGCCTGATCTCGGCGCTGGCCTGGCACGAACTCACCACCCAGATCCCGCATGAGGTCTACCTGGCTCTGCCTCGGGGTGCGGAGCCACCGCGCCTGGATCACCCGCCCATCCGCGTCTTCTGGTTTACGGGCAGGGCCTTCTCCGAGGGGATAGAGACCCACGAGGTGGATGGTGTGCCCGTGCGCATCTACGGTGTGGAGAAGACGCTGGCCGACTGTTTCAAGTACCGCAACAAGATCGGACTCGACACGGCGGTCGAGGCACTGAAACGTTATGTGGGCAGCCGGCGTGTCCAGGTCGACAAACTCATGGCGTTCGCGCGCATCTGCCGGGTGGAAAAGGTGATGCGGCCTTACCTGGAGGCCCTGCTATGACGCAACAACGGGGTCCCAACATCGCTGCCTCCGTACGCCAGCGTCTGCTCCAAGGCGCGCGAGCCAGATGGGAAAAACCCGGGGGGTGTGGCGGAAGCAGGAAAGCAAGGGCAATTTGGAGAACCGTATGAACAGGCACATCGGCAGCAGTTTGGATGACTTTCTTGAGGAAGAAGAGATGCTTGCGGAAGCGGAGGCCGTTGCTGTCAAGCGCGTGATCGTTTTTCAGCTCAGGGAACTCATGAGGGAGCAGAATCTGACAACGACTCAAATGGCCAAGTGGATGAATACCAACCGCTCCGCCATGGAACGGCTGCTCGATCCCGATAACGTTTCCGTTACCCTGTTGACTTTGGCGCGCGCCGCCAGGGCGCTGGGCAAGCGCATCCGAATCGAAATCGGTGCAGAGTGTTCACCCCGGGTGGCGAGAGCCGCGTCAGCGAAGCAGACGCCGCTCGAGTAACGACTGCATATCCCTGCGGCCATCGAGGACGCAATGAATGAATACGTCCTGCCTGATGACTTCATAGATGACGCGATACGGCTTGAAGTGAACCTCCCGATAGCTCGTCACACCGATTCGATCCAGCTCGGGTGGAACATGGCCCCGCTCGGGCAGCTCGGTAAGCCGCGAGCAGAGTGATTCCAATTGGTCCAGCACATAAGCTGCTTTCTCCACTGAGTCGTGGAGAGCAATGTAGCGGTAGATGTCGATCAGGTCCTGCTCTGCATCCTCGGCAAGCCGGACACGATAGCGTTTCACTCAGCGAGTTCCCTGATGTGCTTGCGAACATCCGCAAAGGCTTTCTTGAGGGGCTTGCTGCGGCCTTCTTGAATGCTCTTGGAGCTTTGAGCGAGCATCTTGAGCAGCGCCAGAGACTCTTGGGTTTGTTCATAACTGGCAATATCCTGGAGCACTGCCTTGGCCTCACCGTGTTGTGTGATCACCATGGTCCGCTGCCCCTCACTGACGTCTCGTAGTGCCTCGGCGGTGTGGCTTTTCAAGTAGCTGATGGGTTTGACCGATTCACTTAGTTTCATGATTTGCGCTGCCTCTGTGGTTTCATTGGTACTAAATATAGTCCATATTCGGTACCAATGTAAAGGTGCCCAAGAATGGCCAAGATTCCCTTGGTATCTCAGGTTGCGGTCGGTGTTTGCTATCCCGAAAGTTGCACCAGAATGTGGAATTTCCGAGTTAGAAGAAAGGTTTTTGTTCTTCCTGTACTTCACCTGTTCTACTTGGGTAGCGGGCATGAGTTATAAAACACAGGGATATTATGCCTGACTTCATGTTTTACATATCACAATTGAAGTTATATAATTTAAGAGTCAACTTTCAAATATGTTTTCGCCGCTAAGATCCTTGTTCGGCATAGTGAGGTTAATCATGTACAGAACATTCACCGCGCTTCTTCTTGGCGTCGCCCTTTCCCAACCGGTGCTGGCGGTGCAACCGCCCGTCGTGCTGCTGGAGCACATGGATAACGAGGTGCTGGCGCTGTCCATCGATAAAAAGGAGCTACAGCGTGACCCCGTCTGGCAGCCTGGCCAGGGGAGCGTGCCGTTCACCACGGACAAGCTGATCCAGACCTTGAACCGGTGGGCCAAAACCAGCTATCCCCGGTTTCAGTCGATAGCCATTCAGGAGATTATCCTCAAGCCGATCGAATCACCCGCCTACGGCACCCACTGGCACTATCTGGTTGCGTTCAAGGGGATTGTCGATGGTCAGGTGCAAAACGATAAAACCCTGGTGGCCGCGGTGTTGTTTGACGGCAAGGTGATTCCCGGCGTGGTGGAACCGCGCCCTTGATGCGGCTCACTGTTTCAACGGTCCATTACGTGGCCAGGGAGGAGTATCCATGATTACCGCAGTGCAGATGAAGGCGGCGAGGGTGCTGCTGGGTTGGGACCAGAGCCGGCTGGCGCAGGAGGCCGGACTTTCCCTGCCCACCATCCAGCGTATGGAGGCCAGCGAAGGCAATGTGCGCGGCAATGTCGATTCCCTGGTCAAGGTGGTTGAGGCGCTGGAGCGGGCCGGGGTGGAGCTGATCGCTGAAGGCGCGGCCAGCACGGCGTGCGGGCGTGGCGTGCGGCTCAAGGGCTGATTATGACACACGATCTTCCCCTATCGTTGTTGCTTGCCTACGCAGCGGTTCTGGCGGCGTTGGGCTCGGCTGGATTGGCGCTGGGGACAGGGAAGATTCCTGGCTTCAAAGTCCTGATGTTCATTCTGCTGGGCGTTGCCGGTGCGGCGGCAGTGTCAGCAGGACTGGTTGCCCTGACCTCACCGGAGGCGGCGGTCAGTGAACTGCCGCTGGGGTTGCCGTGGTTGCCGTGGCGCCTGCGGCTCGATGCCCTGGCCGGTTTCTTCATGCTGGTGATCGGTCTGGTGGTTATGGCGGTGGCGGGATATGGCCCAGGTTACGTGCGTGATTTCGAGCATGGCCAGGATCCGTTGACAGTGCTGGGTGTTTTCACCGGCCTGTTCGTGGCCGGCATGTTGCTGGTGGTGCTGGCCGACGACGCTTTCCTGTTCATGGTGGCCTGGGAGCTGATGTCGCTAAGTTCCTATTTTCTCGTCGCCTTTCAGCACGAGCAGGCCGCAAACCGGCGGGCGGCATTCCTTTATTTACTGATGGCGCATATCGGTGCGCTGTCCATTTTACTCGGTTATGGTGTATTGGCCGGATTCGGAGACGGTTTCGCCTTTGATACCATGCGCGCAGCCCATGTATCTCCATTGTGGGGCAGCGTGGCCTTTGGTCTGGCCTTTGCCGGCTTCGGCATGAAGGCCGGTCTGGTACCGATGCATGCCTGGTTGCCGGAAGCGCATCCTGCCGCACCGTCCCATATTTCCGCCCTGATGTCTGGCGTAATGCTCAAGGTCGCGGTGTACGGCTTCATCCGTTTTACCTTCGACCTGGTTGGCCAATTGCAGTGGCAGTGGGGTGTTGTGGTCCTGGTGGTGGGCAGTGTCTCCGCCCTGATGGGCGTGCTCTATGCCCTGATGCAGCACGATCTCAAGCGGTTGCTGGCATACCATTCGGTAGAGAACATCGGCATCATCTTTATCGGCCTGGGGCTGGGACTGATCTTTCTTGCCACAGGTCATCCGACAGCCGGGGTGCTGGGGCTGATCGCCGCACTCTATCACACCCTTAATCATGCCTTGTTCAAAAGCCTGTTGTTTCTCGGCGCGGGCGCCATCCTGCACGCCACCCACGAGAGGGATCTGGAACGCATGGGCGGCCTGCTGCGTCGCATGCCCTGGACCGGATTGTTTTTCCTGGTGGGGTGCATCAGTATTTCAGCACTGCCACCCTTCAACGGCTTTGTTTCCGAGTGGCTTACTTTCCAGACCGCCCTGCAGGCCTGGCTGCTGCAAGGCGGCGTGATGCGCAGCCTGATCCCCATCGCCGCTGCCGTGCTGGCGCTGACCGGCGCATTGGCGGCGGCCTGTTTCGTCAAGGTCTATGGCGTTGCGTTTCTGGGGCAGGCCCGCTCGCGTCGCGTGCGCCGTGCCCGTCCCGTTTCCTACGGGATGCGAATGGCCCAGGGCTTCCTTGCGACGCTGTGCCTGCTGGCAGGCGTTTTCCCCACCACATTGTTGCAATGGCTGAACGCCGTTCCCGGTCAACTGCTGGGGAGGGGGCTGTCCGAGGCAACCGCGCATGGCTGGCTGTGGCTGACGCCCATTGCGCCACAGACCGCGAGCTATTCGGCGCCGATTGTCTTGCTGGCGCTGATCGTTGTCTGGTGGCTCAGCGCTGCAATGTTGCGGCGGGGCAGGGTGCGTGAGGTACGACGCTGCGATCCCTGGGGTTGCGGTTTCAGTAATGGCCTGCCCACCTCGCGCATGCAGTACACGGCAACCGCCTTCGCTCAACCGATTCGCAGGGTGTTCGGACTGCTCTTTCATCTAGATGAGCGTGTGGAGCAGGAGAAGACGGGCCTGCGTTATCAACTGCATGTGGCGGATCGGGCCTGGGGACTGTTCTACGCGCCGATCGTGCGGTGGGTGCAGGCTGCGGCTCGCCGGGTTTCACGCTTGCAATCGGGGCATATCCGGGTCTATCTCGGCTGGTCGTTGGGAACCTTGCTGGTGTTGCTATGGATGATCTCATGATTTCGTCTTCCTGGTTGCTGGTCCTGTTGCAGGCATTGCTGTTTCTGTTGGGCGCGCCCCTGCTGGTGGCCTGGGTAAGATGGGTCAAGGCCCGCCTGCAAAATCGGCGCGGCCCCGCCTTGTGGCAACCTTACCGTGATCTTTACAAATTGTTCGGCAAAGAGACGTTGGTGGCGCATACCGCTTCGGGCGTGTTTCGCGCCGCTCCCTACATTGTATTCGCCAGCACCCTGTTGGCCTGCACGGTTATTCCCTTGCTGGCGGTGCGGCTGCCGGCAGCTGCCGTGGCCGATGTCATTGTGCTGGTGGGTTTCCTGGCGCTGGGGCGCTTCTTCCTCGCCTTGGCTGGCATGGATGTCGGTACAGCCTTCGGCGGCATGGGTTCCTCGCGCGAGATGCTGGTCTCGGCATTGGCAGAACCGGCCATGCTGCTGGCCGTCTTCACTCTGGCGATGACCGCCCACAGCACCAACCTTGCCAGTGTGATTGATCACCAGCTTGCTACTGGCCTGATCCTGCGGCCTTCCTATTTGTTCGCCCTGATGGGGCTGGTGCTGGTGGCGATTGCCGAGACAGGTCGTATACCGGTAGACAATCCGGCCACCCATCTGGAACTGACCATGATTCATGAGGCAATGATCCTGGAATACAGTGGCCGCCATCTGGCACTGATGGAATGGGCCGCCCAGTTGAAGCTGATGCTCTACGGGGTGCTCATCGTCAATGTCTTTCTGCCGTGGGGGATTGCGACGCAATTCACCCCTTCCGCACTTGGCCTGGGGTTGGTTGCAGTGGTTGGCAAGCTGCTCTTGCTTGGCGTATTGCTGGCCATGGCAGAGACGGGATTGGCCAAGATGCGTCTGTTTCGTGCTCCGCAGTTTTTGAATTTTGCTCTGCTGCTGGCGCTGCTTGGCTTGTTGAGTCATGTCATTCTGGAGGCCGGGGCATGAATCTGACGCAACTTACCTTGCTGGAACAGGCGGTGTTCGTGCTTGCCGCTTTGGTGTTGTTCCTCTCCTTTGCGATGCTGGCACAGGCACGCCTGTTGGCCGGTATTCATGTTTTCGCCTGGCAGGGTGCGGTGCTGGCAGCTGCCACCGGTCTGGTGGCGGCTGCCGGCGGTGAGCCACATCTGTTCATCTCGGCCGGGCTGACCTTTGCCCTCAAGGCATTGATCATTCCCTGGATGCTGCACCGCCTGGTGCGTCGGCTGGAGCTTGAACGTCATGTCGATCCCTTGCGCCATCCTGCCCTGGTCATGATGGCAGGGGCGGTGCTGGTGATCTTTAGCTACTGGGTTGTGGTGCCCATTGAACGGCTGGATCTGGTAGCGACCCGTAACATCCTCTCCCTTAGTCTGGCGGTGGTGCTGCTCGGACTGCTGATTATGGTGACGCGGCGTCAGGCGGTGACCCAGGTGATCGGTTTCATGTCGATGGAAAACGGCCTGTTCCTGGCGGCGGTGGCGGCCACTCACGGCATGCCGTTGGTGGTGGAACTGGGGGTTGCTTTCGACGTGCTGGTGGCGGCGGTTTTGTTTGGTGTGTTTTTCCTGCACATCAGCGAAAGCATCGATTCGCTCGACGTGGACCGGCTCAACCGGCTCTCCGCCCGGGAGGAGGACGCATGAACGCCCTGCTGATCACCGTGTTCGTCCCCCTGGCGGGTGCATTGGTGCTGGCGCAGATCCGCTCCCTGGCCGTGGCCGGCTGGCTCAACCTGGGATTTTGCCTCGCCAGCCTGGGTGGTTCGCTGTGGCTGGCCCTGCAGATCCTGCAGGCAGGTGAGCTGACCGCCCATGGATTCCATGTCGATGCCTTCAACGTCTACCTGGTGGCGCTGACCGCCTTCGTGGGCCTGACCACGGCGATCTTCTCCCGCCCCTACATGACCCATGTCTGTCACGCGGGCCTGGTCACCGAGCGGCGCATGCGCCTCTATCACTCCATGTTCCAGGGCTTTCTGTTCACCATGCTGCTGGCCCTGACCACCGACAACCTGGGCGTGCTGTGGGTGGCTGTGGAGGGTGCGACTCTGGCTACGGTTTTGCTGGTCAGTCTTTACCGCACACCCGAATCGGTAGAGGCAGCCTGGAAATACTTTATTCTTTGCGGTGTTGGTATTGCCCTGGCCCTGTTTGGCACCGTGCTGGTCTATTTCGCCGCCCAGCATGCATTGGCCGATTCCGCCGAGGGGCTGAGCTGGACGGCGCTGTACGCCGAATCGGGCCGCCTGCACCCCACGGTGATGGCCATCGCCTTCGTCTTTCTGCTGGTGGGCTATGGCACCAAGGTGGGACTGGTGCCATTGCACAACTGGCTGCCGGATGCCCACTCCGAGGGTCCGACGCCCATGTCGGCGGTACTCTCCGGCCTGCTGCTCAATGTGGCGTTGTATGCGGTGGTACGCTTCAAGATGCTCGTGGACGGCGCGCTGGTAAACACTGACAAGGCCGCTATCGCTGGTCACCTGATGATGGGGTTCGGTCTGCTCTCGTTCCTGGTTGCGGGCCTGTTTCTGCACCGGCAGCGGGACATCAAGCGCATGTTCAGTTATTCCTCAATTGAGCACATGGGGTTGATGACCTTCGCCTTTGGTATTGGCGGCCCCCTGGCCACCTTCGGTGGTCTGTTGCACATGCTGGTGCACTCGCTGACCAAGTCAGCCATCTTCGTCACCGTGGGGCATGCGACCCACATCGCCGGCACCCAGACCATCGAGCATATCCGGGGCCTGATCCGCACCCAGCCGGCGGTAGGCTGGGGGCTGTTGCTGGGGGTGGCGGCTATCGCCGGTTTCCCGCCTTTCGGTGTGTTTACCAGTGAGTTCCTGCTGCTCTCCGCCACCATGCAGAGTTGGCCCTGGTTGACCACGGTACTGCTGTTCGGGCTGGTGGTGGCCTTCGCCGGCCTGTTTCGCCACCTGCATCCCATGGTCTATGGCAAGGCCCCTGAAGGGCAGCAGCCGGTGGCGGCCAACATGCTGCCGGTCATGGTTCATCTGGGGCTGGTGTTGTGGCTGGGTATCGCCATTCCTGTCTTTCTGGCCCGTTGGCTGGATCAGGCGACATTCCTGATCTCCGGGAGCCACCTGCTATGAGCCGCTTCGACTGGTTGTCCGAATACCTGGCCTGCCTGCAGGACGAGCATGTGCTGGTCCGGCACGGTTCGGCGACCCGCCTGGCTCCGGCCCATGTGCTGGAGATCGATGCGGAAGACTGGGGCCAGGCGGGACGGCAGGCGGCCGCCTTCGGGTGTCGCTGGGCGGGCGTGTGGGCGGATCAGCGCGACGATGAATTCAGTGTTTTATGTTTGCTTGAATACCAAGGGGACTATCTGATCCTGTGCACCGAAATACCTGTGGCTACGCCGCTGCTCCCCTCACACACACCGTACTATCCTGGTGCTGACCGGCCCGAACGACACTTGCAGGACATGTTTGGCATCGCCTTCGGCGATCATCCCGATGCCCGGCGCTGGATTCGTCACCAGGCCTGGTCCGAGGACCAGTATCCCCTGCGTGACGGGTTCCCGGTCAAGGGATCCGACCCGCAAGAGACTCCACCGGATGACGATTATCCTTTCTTGCGGGCCCAGGGCGCCGGGGTGTACGAGATCCCGGTGGGGCCCGTGCATGCCGGCATCATCGAGCCCGGCCATTTTCGCTTCCAGGCAGTGGGCGAAGCGGTGCTGAAACTGGAGGAGCGTCTGGGCTACGTCCACAAGGGGATCGAAAAGATCGCCGTCGGGCGTAACCCGCTGGCACTGGCCCGATTGGCGGGACGGGTATCGGGCGATACTACCGTGGCCCACGCCTGGGCCGCCTGCCAGGCGATGGAACGGGCGGCGGGCATCGAGCCGCCGGCGCGGGCGCTGGCCTTGCGGTCACTGCTGGCCGAGCGGGAACGCGTTGCCAACCATCTGGGTGACATTGGCGCTATCTGCAACGACGTGGGGTTTGCCTTCGCTCTCTACCAGTTTTCCCGCTTGCGTGAGATCTGGCAGCGCCGTAGCCACGAGCTGTTTGGCCACCGTTTCATGATGGACGTTGTGATCCCTGGCGGTGTAACGGCTGACATTGACCAGGAGGCATTGGCCCTTTTGCGCGAGGATCATCATGTGCTGCGTGGTGAGTTGCGAACGCTCTATGACATCTTGGAAGATCACCCTTCGCTGGAGGATCGCCTGATGACCACCGGGCGACTCACTCCGGAGACTGCACGCCAGCTGGGCTGCCTCGGTTACGTGGGCAAGGCCTCCGGCCAGGGCTTCGACGTGCGGCGGGACAATCCCTATCCTCCTTATGACCATCTGGCGGTGACCGTTCCGGTATTCGAGGAAGGCGACGTGGCTGCCCGTCTGCGGGTACGTATGGAGGAGATCCTGATTGCCCTTGATTTCCTCGATCGGTTGCTTGAGGGGTTGCCGGGCGGCGAGATCAGGTGGGAGATGCCGGCACCCGAGGCCGGGGCGGAGGGCATCGGTTTCGTCGAGGGGTGGCGGGGCGAAATCGTCACCTATGTGCGCTTTGGTGAGGCCGGGCGGGTCGCCCGCTTTTTTCCGCGCGATCCGAGCTGGTTCAACTGGCCGGCGCTGGAACGCATTGTGCTCGGTAACATCGTCCCCGATTTTCCGGTCTGCAACAAGTCGGTCAACGGCTCCTATTCGGGACATGATTTGTAAATGAGGCGAGGTCAGACATGCTGAGAATCCTCAACCGCATTCGGCGTACCGGCGTGGTGACGGAAGCCTTGCCGCCCGTCGATGACAGGGAACTGCAACGGGTTGGTATTGAGGTCAAGCGGGTACTGGAAGCCCGTTATGGCGGTAGCCTGGCGATTCGTGAGGTCGATGCCGGTTCCTGCAACGGCTGTGAACTGGAGATCCACGCTCTCAATAACCCTTATTACGACGTGGAGCGTTTCGGTGTGCACTTCGTTGCCTCGCCGCGCCATGCCGATGCCCTGTTGGTGACCGGTCCTGTTTCCCGTCACATGGAGACGGCCCTGCGACGTACCTGGGAGGCGACCCCGGATCCAAAAATCGTCATTGCTGCCGGACAGTGTGCCTGTGATGGTGGCGAGTTCGGTATCTCTTATGCCAGTTGCGGTGCAGTGGCAAACGTGCTTCCGGTGGATGTCAGTATTCCGGGGTGTCCACCTACGCCGATCGAATTGATGCAGGGTCTTCTGGCGGTTTTGCGACAGTAGAAACGGATGGTCGCGATTCCTTTTTTTGTTTCACGATGCCTCGTTCGTGTGATGCCTGTTCTGGCAATGTGTCGCCAGGAAACGAGTGTTATGTTCACTTTCGCGTCAGAGGTTGCGGTCAGTTTTTACTATATCCGAGCCGTTCCAGAATCCCCTCCAAGGCCTCCAGGGAGTGGAAAGTGAACGAGATCCGCCCCCGGCCACGCTCCGGCTCATAGTCGACCCGGGTCTCCGCGCCGACGATTTCACCCACCCGCTGCTCGAGGCGCACGATGTCGGCGTCACGTCGGCTGTGGGCGTCTGACCGCCGCTCGGGTGTGCCGTTCAGGGCGCGAATCCGCCGCTCCAGCGCCCGCACCGACAGGCTCTTGTGGATGACCTCGTCCGCCAGATGGCGCTGCATGGGCTGCGGCAGTCCTGCCAGCAGCTTGGCGTGTCCGAGGCTGAGCCGGCCGTCCTCGACCTGGGCCAGGACCGGAGGTTTGGTACTCGACATGATGCCTATTGATGGGCTCAGCAAGACGGGAAGCGGCCAGATGCAAGGCGCGCGAGTGCAGGACTGGCCATAGCCAATTCAAACGAGCGCAACGCCGCAGATGGCCGCTTCCCGTCTTGCCCTTCGGGAGCCCCACACGCGTGCCACTGCTGCGTTGCCGCTCTTGACAAGGGCTGGCCATTGCCTGCGAGCTGCGCCTTGCATTGGCACGCGTGTGGGGCTCTGAGTTCCATCAATAGGCATCATGTCGAGTACTGATTTCAGGATCCGGAGAAGATGCGTGATGCTGTCGCGTGAACGGCCGAGCCGGCGGGCGGCCTCCTGGTGCGTCAGCCGAAACTCGCTGATCAGGCGCTCCACGCCGCGCGCCACCTCAACGGGGTTGAGATCCTCGCGCTGGATGTTCTCCACCAGGGCCTGGATCAGGGTGGAGCGGTCGTCGGTGGACCGTACCAGGGCGGGGATGTGCTGGACTCCCGCCAGTTGGGCGGCGCGCCAGCGGCGCTCGCCGGCGATGATCTCGTAGCGTGTCGGTGCCGTGTCGGGGAGGGGGCGGACGATGATCGGTTGCACCACACCCTCGGTGCGGATGGATTCGGCCAGCTCCGCAAGCGCCTCGGAGGTGAACCTGCATCGGGGTTGGTAGCGCCCCGGGCGAAGCAGGTCCACGTCGAGTTGCCGCACGCTCGTCTCGCTCTCGTGCCGTTCATGCAACGCCGTCGCGGTTCGGTGCCACGTGGCACCGGGCGTCGGACGGTCTATCTCGGCATTGCCGTCCACGGCGTGTTGTCTGTTGCCAGCCATAGTTTACAGGGGTCCCCGAGCGATCCTGATCCGTCAGTCCGATTCCTCGTCGTCCACCGGGTCCGACTTGGAGCGCACGGTCAGCGCGTCGACGCACAGCAGGTCCACCGTGAGGTAGTCGGCATCGAGGCGCAGCTGGGAATGCTGCTCACCCTGGTCGTCTTCCCAGGTCTCTTCCCGCAACCGGCCGCGGGCGAAGATGCGGGCGCCCTTGGGCAGCAGCTTCGCCGCCGCCTCGGCCCGCCAGCCCCAAATGCTGGCCGTCACCCAGAAACCGCCACCATCCGCGAAGCTGCCGTCCTCCTGTTTGACGCGGCGGTCGAAGAAGATCCGCATGTCGGCCACGGGCCGCTGTTCGCCGTCCACTTCAACGTGTTTCAAGTCAGGGGCGTTGCCCAAATTGCCGGTACCGCTGAACAATGTACTCATCTCGATTCCTCCTGGGGTTGTACCAAGACAATCGGTGGCAAAGCCGCATTCAGCGGGTGTCTGGACGGTCAGCCGCAAGGCGCAGTGGCACCGCCATAGCACTCCTATGGCAAGCCGCTGCAACACCGCGGATGGCCGTCCAGACGCCCGCCCGCAGGGAGTGCCCCACGCGTCCCGGCTCGGCGTTGCGACCCTTGGCAAGGGATGGCCATTCCCTGCGGGCCGCGCCTTGATCCGGAACGCGTGGAGCGCTCTGAATGCGGCTTTGCCACCGATTGTCTTGGTGAAGTCGCCACCATGGCATCACAGACACCTTGGGCCGCACAGTGGAAACCGTATTTCGGTTCACGGCGGGTTTTCGTTCTGGCAGGTGCGAAGCGCCTCCAGTTTCACCAGGTAATCGCGCAGCCGCCGCAGTTCGTGCTGGCAAATGCTGGAGGCGAGGTTCAGTTCCAGGCGTTGCCGTTCGAAGCGCAGAAACAGCGGCCGCACGACCGGCGGCAGCCTGGCCAATACCCGCTGGCCCTGATCGGTGGTGGTGAGCTCGAAGAAGGTCTGACCGCGTCCATCGTTGCCGGTCGCACGCCAGCGCAGATTGAAGTAGCCGCCATGATGGTGCACCACCAGGTGGGCAACCCGCGGGGAGCGGAAGGTCGCCTGGAACTCCTGCGCGAGGTTGCGCATGCGTGACTCGATCTCCGCCTGCCTTCGCTCCAGTTCCCGCAAACGAACCCGGGCGCCCCCCTTACCCTTAAAGGGCAATAAAGGGCCTTTTGTGTCCGCTCGTATCACTTTCGAATTCCCCCGCTGTTATCTACTCGTCATGGGCCGCCTGCGTGTCGCCGGTGGCGTGAGCGGAAAGGAAGCCTTTGCTCACTGGCGCAGCCGACGTTGATTGATTGATGCGCGCCGTCCCTGGCGCGCCCCCTTCGGGCAGCCTGTGGCTGTCCAATTTCGCTCCCGGCGAAATTGTCCGGATTTCCGGGGCGTGGCGGGCTCGGCGCGTGCCGTCGAGAACTTCCTGCGGCAGTTCCCCCATGGCGGTACGCGCCGCCTGGGCGCGCTGGTTGTCCTGGCGAACATCGTTGCGATCGACGGCGCAGTGTTTCCACTGGGTGGGAAGCAGGAAGGCGCGGCGGATCAGCCGGCCGCCTCGGTGCAGCATCTGCTCGGCGGGGTCTCGGCCGAGCAGGCCGACGTGCCGGGCGGTGAGCACCGCGCAGACCAGTTCGTCGTAGTCGCCCACCAGATAGGCGCCCATGTAGCCGTAGGGGTTGGCAAACTGAAGCGGAACACGGGCCGGTTTGAGGGAATGGGCGATGGCGATCTCCACGCCACGTGTCGAGCGCAACAGCTCGTCCATTTCGGTTCGCATCTTCTGGATCTCACTGCGGCCGGTTTCGAGGGCCTCATGGATTTGCAGCAGGAACCAGTCCGCGTAAGGGTCGTCCAGCATTGCCGAGACCCAGATGCGTTTCATCAGCATGCCGAAGCGGACCAGCCCGATGATGCCGGGATGCTCTCGGGATTGCCTGCGGCCGTAGACCAGACGTTGCGCCTGCCGGGTCTGGATCACCAGGCAGGCGTCGCCGCGCAGGGTGCCGGGACGATCCGCGGCGGTCTTGTAGTCCACGGCCGGGTCCGCGTTGTCGGGAAGTTCGCGGGGCGTTTGTTCGTCCGCGTTGTCTGCCGTCGTCGTTTGGGCCATAAGCGTGTTCCTCCATTGTCAGCGGATTTCGATGTGCCACGTGGCACCTGTACGGGGGTGATGGCACTGCCATCACCCCGGTGGTGAGCCTTCATTCCCCACCGCCCATCTACTGCGGCCGCCGATCCATCGTAAGCGCCCACGAATCGACACCTGTTCCCTGGCTCTGACCTGCTACAGAC
>CAYPEH010000069.1:0-14722 GCA_964409585.1 uncultured Chromatiales bacterium
TGGTCAGGAGCCTCAGGCATCTCCCCTCCCGGCGTTGCGCGCCTTGCCAAGGGAACGACCATTGCCTGCGGCGCGCGCCTTGACAGGGAAGATGCCTGAGGCTCTGAACACGACCTATTAGGTGGCCGGGTTAATAAAAACATAGCACTTTCTCTGCCGCCCTGTTTTTGATCCTTGTCATCACCCGCCTGCCCGCCCGGGCGTAAATTGGCTTGGGAACCTCTGAACAAGTACCGGGGGATGGGGGTTTGGGGAAGGGGGGCGCCAACTCTTCCCGCAAGCCATCGATTTTCGTCCTTTCCCCAATAGGCAATCTCCCGCAAGGGAACTCTGATCGAGGCGCGCAGCGACTGGATCAGAGGTTCCTTTGCGGTTGCGACACGAGAAAAGGGAGCCTGAAATGCCCGCCGCCTATACCACCCAAGACATCCGCAACGTTGCCCTGGTCGGCCATGCCGGCTCCGGTAAGACTACCCTCGCCGAGGCCCTGTTGAAGGCCGGGGGGGCGATACAGAACGCCGGAACGGTGGAAAAGGGCAATACGGTCTGTGATTACGATCCCCAGGAGAAAAAGCTGCGGCATTCCCTGGATACCGCGGTGGTTCACTTCGAGGCCAGGGGCAAGCAGGTCAATCTGCTGGACACCCCCGGATACCCGGATTTCATCGGTCGTGGCATCAGTGTTCTGCCGGCGGTGGAAACCGCCATTCTGGTGATCAATGCCCGTGCCGGTATCGAACCGGTTGCCCAGCGAATGATGGATGCGGCCGGGCACCGCGACCTCTGCCGCATGATCGTGGTGAACAGGATCGATGATGAGGGCGCCGACCTGCCGGCCATTCTGGCCGATCTGAAAGAAACCTTCGGCGACCAATGCCTGCCCCTGAACCTGCCTGCCGACGGCGGCAGCCGCGTGATCGACTGCTTTTTCCAGCCCGGTGGCGACGACACCGATTTCTCCTCCGTCGAGGAGGCGCACGCCGCGCTGGTGGACCAGGTGGTGGAAGTGGATGAGGAACTGATGGAACTCTACCTGGAGCAGGGTCAGGAATTGCAGCCCGAGCAGCTGCACGACCCTTTCGAACAGGCCCTGCGCGAGGGCCATCTGATCCCCGTATTGTTCACCTCCGCGGTGACCGGGGCCGGCGTGGACGAATTGATGAACACCCTGGCGCGTCTGGCACCTCACCCCGGGGAAGGCAACCCCCCTCCCTACATGAAGGGTGAGGGCGCCGCGATGGAGCCCATCGACGTCTCTCCGGATCCTTCGAAACATGCCCTGGCCCATGTGTTCAAGGTGGTCAGTGACCCTTACCGGGGCAAGCTGGGCATTTTCCGCGTTCATCAGGGCACCATCCGCCCGGACAGCCAGTTGTTCATCGGCAATGCCCGCAAGGCCTTCAAGCCCAGTCATATCTACCGCCTGCAGGGCAACACGCAGACCGAGATGCAACAGGCCGTGCCCGGTGACATCTGTGCCGTGGCCAAGGTGGATGAGATCCATTTCGATGCCGTGCTGCACGATTCCCACGACGAGGACCATCACCACCTCAAGACCATCGAATGCCCGGTCCCCCTGTTCGGTCTGGCGGTCACGCCCAGCAAGCGCGGCGAGGAACAGAAACTGGCCGATGCGCTGCATATCCTGGAGGCCGAGGATCCCTGCTTCCATGTGGAACACAATGCTTCCGCCAACGAGACCATCATACGCGGCCTGGGTGAATTGCATCTGCGCGTGGTGCTGGAGCGGCTGAAGGACCGTTTCAATGTCCACGTGGACACCGCCCCTCCCAGCATTGCCTACCGCGAAACCATTTCCACCAAGGCGGAGGGGCATCATCGCCACAAGAAACAGACCGGTGGCGCCGGTCAGTTCGGCGAGGTGTTTCTGCGGGTCGAGCCCTTGCCGCGGGGAACCGGCTTCGAGTTCGAAAATGCCGTGGTGGGTGGCGCCATCCCCAGCCAATTCATCCCGGCGGTCGAAAAAGGGATTCGCATGCAGCTGGAGGAGGGGGCGGTTGCGGGTTTCCCCATGCAGGATATCAAGGTGACCGTCTATGACGGCAAGCACCACTCGGTGGATTCCAAGGAAATCGCCTTCATCACCGCGGGCAGGAAGGCGTTTATCGATGCCGTGAGCAAGGCACGTCCCCAGGTGCTGGAACCGATCGTCAATATCGAGGTGATCGCGCCCGCCACCGCCATGGGGGATCTGACGGGCGACCTGGCCTCCAAACGCGGTCGGGTGAACGGTACCGAGACCCTGTCCGGTAATCGCATCGCCATCCATGGGCAGGTGCCCCTGGCGGAACTGGATGGCTATGAATCGCGCCTGAAGTCAGTGACCGGCGGGGAAGGCAGCTACACCCTCGAGTTCGATCACTATGCCCCTGTGCCCGGCAATGTGCAGAAACGGCTGATGGAGGATTTCCAGGCGCCGGAGGGGGAGTGAGTCCCGGCCTCCGGCCGCCCCGGTGGTTCAGCGCCGCCTCTTCCGTGCCGCCACCCGCAGGCGCAGGGCATTCAGCTTGATGAAGCCGCCGGCATCCTTCTGATCATAGGCACCCTGATCGTCGTCGAAGGTGGCGATGGAGACATCGAACAGGGAATTGGTCCCGGACTTGCGGCCGGCGACGATGACATTGCCCTTGTACAGCTTCAGCCGCACCACGCCGTTGACCACCTCCTGTGTCTGGTCGATGGCGGCCTGTAACATCTCGCGCTCCGGCGACCACCAGTAACCGTTGTAGATCAGCTTGGCGTAGCGGGGCATCAGTTCGTCCTTCATGTGGGCCGCCTCGCGGTCCAGGGTGAGGGATTCCATGGCGCGGTGGGCCTTGAGCAGGATGGTGCCGCCGGGGGTTTCGTAACAGCCACGGGATTTCATGCCCACGTAACGGTTCTCGACGATATCGGCGCGGCCGATGCCGTTGGCGCCACCCAGCCGGTTGAGGGTCTCCAGCACGGTGGCGGGGCTCATGGCTTCACCGTCGATGGCCACCACATCCCCTTTCTCGAAGGTCAACTCGATGTAGGTGGGCTCGTCCGGGGCGGCCTCCGGAGACACGGTCCAGCGCCACATGCCCTCTTCCTCGGGCTCGTTCCAGGGGTCTTCGAGCAGGTCGCCCTCGTAGGAGATATGCAGCAGGTTGGCATCCATGGAATAGGGCGACTTCTTGCCGGCCTTGGCGAAGTCCACTGGAATGCCGTGCTCGGCGGCGTAGGCCATCAGGGTCTCGCGCGAGGTCAGATCCCACTCCCGCCAGGGGGCGATGATGGTGATGTCGGGCTTGAGCGCGTAGGCCCCCAGCTCGAAACGCACCTGGTCGTTGCCCTTGCCGGTGGCGCCGTGGCAGATGGCGTCGGCGCCGGTCTCGTTGACGATCTCGATCAGGCGCTTGGCAATCAGCGGGCGGGCGATGGAGGTGCCCAGCAGGTATTCACCCTCGTAGACGGCATTGGCGCGGAACATGGGGAAGACGAAGTCGCGCACGAATTCCTCGCGCAGGTCGTCGATGTAGATCTCCTTCACACCCATGGCCTCGGCCTTGGCCCGGGCCGGCTCCAGTTCCTCGCCCTGGCCGATATCGGCGGTGAAGGTGACCACTTCGCAACGGTAGGTCTCCTGCAACCACTTGAGAATCACGGAGGTATCCAGACCGCCAGAATAGGCGAGTACGACTTTCTTGACTTCAGACATGGTATGGCCCTAAACAAACGCCCGGAATTGCCGATAAGCAAGTATGCCCGCCGCTGACGGGGCGAGGGAAGGTATCACCGATGGGGCCGGATTGCGAGAGGCAAGCCATTTGGTAAGTGCCTGGAATTGTTACGAATACGAAAGAAGCAGATGAAAACTGCCTGCGTTTGGGAAGATTCTCATCGAGTCTGCATGAACAGCCATGCTCGATAAGAATCCAATACGCAGCGTCTGGGCATCGATACCTCTTCTGTTGCTGGGGGTGATCACCACGCCGCCGTGTCCCGCCATGGAGGACATCGGTCCACTGCTGCCCATCCCCGAAATGCCCCAGCAGGACCCACGCAAGGTGGAACTGGGCAAGCGTCTGTTTTTCGATGCACGCCTGTCGGACGACGCCACCGTATCCTGCGCCTCCTGCCATGATCCGGTGCTGGGAGGAGCCGATGGACGCGCCCGTTCCATCGGCATTCACCAGCGGGAAGGCGCCATCAACTCGCCGACCGTATTCAACGCCGTGTTCAATTTCCGCCAGTTCTGGGACGGTCGTGCCAAGGACCTGGCTGAACAGGCGGAAGGTCCCATGACCAACCCGGTGGAAATGGGGAATTTCTGGCCCAGTCTGGTGGCCAGACTCAGGGCCATCGATGACTACCGTCAGCGTTTCGACGAAATCTATGCCGATGGCCTGAACAAGGCCAATGTGCTCGATGCCATCGCCACCTTTGAGAAGACCCTGGTCACGCCGGGCCCCATCGACCGTTTTCTGCGGGGGGACGTGGATGCCCTCAGCGAGGAACAACAGCAGGGCTACCGGCTGTTCATCGATTACGGCTGCGTGGCATGCCACCAAGGGGTCAACGTGGGCGGCAACATGTACCAGAAATTCGGTGTATTCGGCGATTATTTCGAAGACCGGGGCAATATCACCGAAGCGGACCTGGGACGCTACAACGTCACCGGAAGGGAGGAGGACCGGTATGTCTTCAAGGTGCCCGGTCTGCGCAATGTCGCCCGGACCGGCCCCTATTTCCACGACGGAACCGCACAGACTCTGGAAGAGGCCGTCGAGATCATGGCCCGCTATCAATTGCTGCGGGATCTGTCCAAGCGCGAGATAGAGCTCATCGTCAAGTTTCTCCACAGCCTGAATGGCGAGCACCCGCTGCTGCCATGAACTGGAACCGGCTCAAACCCTGGTTCTACATCGGCGTGCTGCTGGCGGCGCTGATCTTCCTGTTCATCCGGACCCAGGATCTGGATCCGGAACGGCACAACCGGATCCTGGATACCCTGCGCCAGCTCAAGGCGATCGATTCGACGCTGAACCAGGACGTGCTGCGCATTCGTTACGGGTTGTTGCACAACTACGATCCGCTGGTGGCCGGACTGAACCGGATGGACGAACTCATTGCCCGCCTCGAAAGCGGCGATGATGATCTCAGGGAATATCGGCAGAAAGATATCGATGACGCTCTGGGCCGGTTTGCCGCCCTGGTGGATAACAAACACAAGGACATCGAACGGTTCAAGACCGAGCGTGCCACCCTGATCAATTCCCTGCGTTTCTTTCCCACCGCCGCTGAGGAGGCGATGAAACTGGATCAGCTGTATCCGGCAAAATTCCACCACGAACTGGAGGAATTGATTGCCGTGACACTGTCCCATTCCGCGCTGCCACAGCCGGACAATCAGCGCCGCCTGCACGACCTGATCTTTTCGCTGGAGACCGCCTATTCCGAGTTTCCCGAGGAGGTGCAGTATCCACTCAAGGTGCTCATGGCTCACGCAAAGATCATTGCCGATCAGCAGACCAGCCTGTCCGCCCTGTTGCGTTCCATGGTCAGCAGCCCCACGGCAAGCACCCTGGACGACCTTCAGGCCCACTACCTGGATTACTACGAACAGCTTTCCAAACGGGTGAGCCACTACCGTCTGGCCCTGTTCATGGTCTCGTTGCTGCTGCTGTTGTACATCGGCCGCGTGGTCTACCGGATACACCGCCTGTCATGCGCGCTTCAGGCCAGTGTGCATGATCTCAACCAGCAGAAGGCCGAGCTGGCCAAGGAAAAGGAACGCGCCCAGGTCACCCTCCACTCCATCGGTGACGGCGTCATCACCACCAGTGAGAGCGGCAGCATCGAATCGCTCAATCCGGTGGCGGAAGAAATCATCGGCTGGAAGACGGAAGAGGTTCGCGGTCATCTGCTCAGCAGCATTGTCCACCTCTATTCCGAAAACACCCTGGAGCCGGTCCGGGACCCCATCGGCCGCTGCCTGCGCAGCGGCGAAATCGTCACCCTGGAACAGCACACGGTCATGCTCGACCGTCATGGACGGGAAGTCCCCATCAGCGACACGGCCGCCCCCATCCGTGATGCCCAGGGAAACGTCCTCGGCGCGGTCATGGTGTTCCATGACATCAGCAACGAACGCCAGTTGCGCCATGAACTGAGCTATCAGGCCCGGCACGATGCCCTCACCGGCCTGTTCAACCGGCGTGAGTTCGAAAAACGCCTGCAATCCAGGCTGGAGCAGGTACAGAACGGGGAAGCCACCAGCCACGTGCTGATCTTCATGGACCTGGATCAGTTCAAGGTGGTCAACGATACCAGTGGACATGTCGCCGGCGACGAACTGCTGAGGCAATTGGCCGCCACCCTGTCCCAACGGGTGCGCGCAACGGACACCCTGGCCCGCCTGGGTGGTGACGAGTTCGGTGTGCTGCTGGAGCACTGCTCCATTGAACAGGCCATGGGCATTGCGGAGCAGATCCGCAGCACCATCGAGGACTTCCGTTTCAGCTGGGAAGAAGAGACCTTCGGTATCAGTGTCAGCATCGGCATGGCGGAAGTGAATGCCAACAGCACCAGTCTCACCAACGTACTCAGTACCGCGGATCTGGCTTGCTATGCCGCCAAGGAGGCCGGCCGCAACCGTATCCATGCCCTGGACCCGAGCGATACGGATCTGCACCGGCGGCGGCGTGAAATGCGGTGGGTGACGCGCATCAACGAGGCACTGGAGGAGGAGGATTTCGTTCTTTACGTGCAGGCCGTACAACCACTGAACGATCTGGCAGCAAGCCCTTCGCACTACGAGGTGCTCGTGCGTCTGCGCAACCCGGACGGCAGCGTGACCCTGCCCGGTGCCTTCATCCCGTCCGCCGAACGCTACGACATCATGCCCCGTATCGACCGCTGGGTGGTGGAGCATGTGTTCAGCTGGCTGGAAAGGAAGGGCAATGGCAGTGATCTGCCCCACCTGGCCATCAATATCTCCGGGACCTCCCTCAACGACGAAACCTTCCTGGATTACGTATTGAACCGGATGGAGGTCCATCGCACGCCACCCGGTCTGATCAGTTTCGAGATCACCGAAACGGCGGCCATAGCCAGTCTGGCCCAGGCCACCAGTTTCATCCAGGAACTGCGCAAGCGTGGCTGCCATTTCGCCCTGGATGACTTCGGCCGCGGCCTGTCCTCCTTTGCCTATCTGAAGAACCTCCAGGTGGACTACATCAAGATCGACGGCAGCTTCATCCGCGACATGCTGGAGGACCCCATGGATGAGGCCATGGTGGAGGCCATCAACCGCATCGGTCATGTGATGCAGCTGCAAACCATCGCCGAGTACGTTGATCGGCCGGAACTGGTGTTGAGACTCCGGGATTTGGGAATCGATTACGCCCAGGGATACGAGACCGGCAAACCCCGGCCGATCATCGAATTGGCGGAAACACTCCCCAATGCGGGTTAGGGAACCTCTGAACAAGTACCGGGGGATGGGGGTTTGGGGGAAGGGTTGTATCGATGCTCCCGTAAGTCATTGATTTTTAGCCTTCCTCCAATAGGCAATCCCCCGAAAGGGGACTCTGATCTGGGCGTGTAGCGACTTGATCAGGGTTTCCTTGGCAGCCTGTCGGACTCAGGATGAAACGGCTGTAAAAGCGGGAGAACGGTCCAGCAGGCATGCCGGCCATGTTTTCCCGGCGCCACCGGCGGGACGGGCAGGGGGGCACCGGGGGCGCTGTGTTCGTTGAACCGTTGGCCTACCCTTTCCCTGTGATACCCTCAGCTACCTTTTTCATCCTTGGAGGACCCGTCATGATCCGTATTCTCGGCACCCTCGTGTTGATCCTCATGATCCAGCCCGCCCTGGCCGGCGCCCCTGTCCTGGTGGATACCGGCTGGCTGGCCGACCATCAGAACGATCCCGACCTGGTGGTGGTGGATATGAGCATGGACGACACCCAGTATCAGCGTTTTCACCTGCCGGGCGCGGTTCGCCTCCCCTACCAGTTGCTGACGAAAAAACGCCGTGACGGGGTCAGCCTGCGTCATGGGGACAAGCGTCTGGCCATGCTGCTCGGACTGATGGGCATCTCCGCCGACAAATATGTGGTGATCTACGACGACATGGGCGGTCTCCAGGCCGCACGCCTGTTCTGGGAACTGGAACGCATCGGGCACGATAGGGTGTCGGTGCTGGACGGTGGTCTGGTGAAGTGGATCCTGGAGGGCCGCAAGGTGACCAACGAACCGGTGCACCCGCAACGCACCCAGTATCAGCTCCCGGGAGGCGGCCGCGACAACGAGGCGGACAAGGCCACGGTTCAGGCCGCCATGGGCGATGGCAGGACCATCCTCCTCGATGTGCGCTCCGAGCAGGAATACGTGGGCAGCCCGCGCATGAAACGCAGCGGTCATATTCCAGGCGCCAAGTGGTGGCCCTGGGAACAGGCGGTGGACTTCAAGCAGGCCTTCGTCGCCCAGTCCAGCGACAAGCTGCTCGCCAGCCTGGACAAGCTGGGCGTGCGCAAGGACACACCGGTAATCACCTATTGCCAGAGCGGCCACCGCGCCGGAAGGGCCTATATGACCCTGCGCCGCCTGGGTTTCAACAACGTGAAACTGTATGACGGCTCCATGGCGGAGTGGTCCATCGACCGTAGCCTGCCCTTGCAGACGGGCAAGTAGGGCGGAAGGGAAAAAGCCGGGGCAACAGGCCCCGGCGACCGTTCCGGCTCAGGTGGACAGCAGGCGGTCCATTTCGCCGATCAGCCGGAACAGGCGGTCGGCGGGACGGTGTAGGTCGCTGTAGAAGAGTTCCGCCATGGGCTGGATACCGCTCATGGCGGGCAATTCCATCCCCTGTTCGAGCAGGAGCTTCATGCGGGGCAGGAAGACCCATTGCAGCCACTGGTTGAACTCCAAGGTGTCATATTAACCCGGCAACCCAATAGATCGTGTTCAGGATGCGGGGCGAGGCTCTGAACAAGGCGTGGCTCGCAGGCAAGGGTGGTTCCCTTGGCAAGAGCCACAACGCCGTGCAGGGCCTCGCCCCGCATCCCTGACTTATTGAATGAGAAAATGACAGGCCAAGCCGTGCCGGCCCGGGGCTGTGTTGTCGAAGCTGGCTGTAGGAGTGCTACAGCGGCGCTTCGACGCCTTGCCCCGAACCGGCACGGCTTGGCTGAACGCGACCTATTGGGTTGCCGGGTTAATAGCAGAAGGGCATGCGGCTGCGCAGGGCCTGGTCCGGTGGGCGCGATGCGCTCCATAAACCGCAGGCGCGCATTTCCGCCTCGATCTCCAGCAGCAGTTCGGCTACACGGCCAGGGTCGGTGGGCATGGTGAGGTCCTGTATGAGAATGGGCCGGTGTGGATCGTCATGATGGGTGCATGATACGAGTATCGGACCTGACAGCTAAATTCTGCACAAGTGGTTTGGCTTGGTGAACCATAAGTCTGGACTGGCGAGATCGCGTTTCACGACTTGTTCAGAGGTTCCTTGGTAGGTCGGACTTGATTCCGTAGACCACACATGAAAGACATACCCACGATCGGCGTTTTCGATTCCGGCGTTGGCGGCCTGTCCGTGGTGCGCGCCCTGCGCTCCGAACTGCCAGGCGCGGATGTACTCTATGTGGCCGATTCCGCCCATGTCCCCTATGGCGGCCGGGAGGCGGCCTTCGTCCGTGAGCGCAGCCACCGCATCACCGAACACCTCATTGCCGAGGGCGCCGATGCGGTGGTGGTGGCCTGTAATACCGCCACGGCGGCGGCCGTGGACAGCCTGCGGGCGGCCCTCGACCTGCCCATCGTCGCCATGGAACCGGCGGTCAAGCCCGCCGCCCGGCTGTCCCGGACCGGCGTGATCGGCGTGCTGGCCACGGCCGGCACCCTGGGCAGCGAGCGCTACTCCTCCCTGCTGGATCGCCACGGCCGCCATGTGGAAGTGCTGGAACGGGTGTGTCACCACTGGGTCACGCAGGTGGAAAGCGGCTGCCTGGAGGGCGAGGAGGTGCGGCGGCTGGTCACGGCGGAAGTGGAGCCCCTGGTGTCGGCCGGTGCCGATGCGCTGGTATTGGGCTGCACCCATTTCCCATTCCTGGCGGATCGGATCGGCGAGGCGGCGGGGCCGGGGATCACCCTGGTGGATCCTGCACCGGCGGTGGCGCGGCAGTTGGCGCGGTGCCTGGCTGGGGTCGCCGGCTCCCCAGCGGGGTGGGGTGAGGGGCGCCTGCGGGTGCGCACCACCGGGGACCGGCAGGCCGTGGCGGGTTTCCTGCGCCGGATCGGAATGGAGGCGGAGCAGGTGGAGGCGGTTGGGATATACTGAACCAAGAGCCTGAGTCCGACAGGCTCTTGAAGCAACCCGGAAAGGAGCGAAGTCATGGGCGGTTGGGGCTGTCCCCACGAAGTCAACGGCAAGTGCCACCATCTCAACGGGGTGGACTGCGATCCCGGCATGAAGGGCTGCGTCCTCTATGGCCGCTTTCGCTTCAGCACGGAGGACAAGAACAGCCCGCGCATCCGCAGGGAAATGGAGCCGCGCCGCGATGCCTCGGGCAGGCGCGGGAAATAGACTGCTCTTCCACCCCCACCTACCAGGGTGTTGTTGTCGCTCAGGCGAGTGCGAAAACCGGCGAAAAAGTGCAGTTTATGCGGAATAAATGAGCATTTGGTCGCCGGACCAATACGCCGTATCGCACCGCATGAGTAGAATTCCAGCAGCCTGCTACAGCAGAACCCGCTCGATCCCGCCGTGGTTGGCCCGGTCGATGAACTTGTCATGCCAGTCGGCGCCCAGCATCCGCCTGGCCATTTCCACCACGATGTACTCGGTCACCAGCCCGGTATCCTCGGCGTAGCGTGACAGCCCCTGTTTGCAGGCGGGGCAGGTGGTGAGCAGCTTGACCTCGCCATGGCGCGCGCGCTCGTGGCCGGTCAGGGCCCGGATGCCCTCCTTCAATTCCTCTTCCTTGCGGAAGCGCACCTGGGTGGAGATGTCCGGGCGGCTCACCGCCAGGGTGCCCGCTTCGCCGCAGCAACGGTCGCTCAGCCGTACCGGTGCCCCCAGCAGTTCGTGTGCCACCTGGGTGGGGTTGGCGGTCTTGATGGGGGAATGGCAGGGATCGTGGTAGAGGAACTGCATTCCCTTGACCCCGTCCAGCCGGACGTTCCTTTCCAGCAGGTATTCGTGGATGTCCAACAGGCGGCAGCCGGGGAAGATCTTCCCGAATTCATACTTCAGCAATTGGTCCATGCAGGTGCCGCAGGATACGATGACTGTCTTTATATCCAGGTAATTGAGCGTGTTGGCGACACGATGGAACAATACCCGGTTGTCGGTGGTGATCTTCTGTCCCCTGGCGCTGTCACCGGCGGCCAGCTGTGGATATCCACAGCACAGGTAGCCCGGTGGCAGCACGGTCTGCACCCCCAGTTCATAGAGCATGGCCAGGGTCGCTGCACCCACCTCGGAGAACAGGCGTTCCGAGCCGCAACCGGGGAAATAGAACACCGCCTCGCTGTCTTCGCCGATTCTGGCCGGATCGCGCAGGATCGCCACCTGCCGGGCGTCCTCCAGGCCCAGTTGGCTGCGCAGGGTCCGTGCCGGCACGCCGGCGGGCAGGGGCTTGCGCAGGATGTGCACGACCTGCTCGCTCACCGGTGTGCGGCCACTGGTGGGGCGCGGACGCTCCTGGCCACGGCCCAGCAGTTGCAGACGCCGTGCCAGCTTGTGCGCCCAGCGCTGGCCGGCATATCCCCATTCGATCAGCATCCGGTGCATGGCCCGGATGCTGCGCGGGTCGGTGGCATTGAGGAAGGCCATGGAGGCACGGGCGGCGAGGCTGGTGCGGCGGTGCCGGTTGGCCTTGAGGATGTTGCGCATGCGAATGGTGACATCGCCGAAATCGATGTTCACCGGACAGGGGTTGAGGCACTTGTGGCAGATCGTGCAGTGATCCGCCACGTCGTTCATCTCCTCGAAATGGCGGATGGAGATGCCGCGGCGGGTCTGCTCCTCGTAGAGGAACGCCTCGATGATCAGGCCGGTGGCAAGAATCTTGTTGCGCGGCGGATAGAGCAGGTTGGCGCGCGGGATATGCGTGTTGCATACCGGCTTGCACTTGCCGCAGCGCAGGCAGTGGCGGATGTCGTCGTTGAGCGCCCCCAGTTCGGAGGCTTCGAGGATGATGGCCTCCTGCTGCAACAGGCGCAGTGATGGCGTGTAGGCCCGTTCCAGCCCGCCGCTGCCGGGCATCAGTTTGCCGCGATTGAAGCGGTTGTCCGGATCGACCTGTCTCTTGTATTCGGCGAACCGGGCGATGCTGGCCTCGTCCAGGTACTGGAATTTGGTCATACCGATGCCGTGCTCGCCGGAGATCACCCCGCCCAGGCTGGTGGCCAGTTCCATGATGCGGTCCACCACCCGTTCAGCCTCGCGCAACATGCCGTAGTCGTTGGAGTGCACCGGGATATTGGTATGTACATTGCCGTCTCCGGCGTGCATGTGCAGGGCGACGAACAGGCGCGAGTTGCGGATCCGGCGATGGATGCCGTCCAGCTCCGCGTGCACCGGCTCCAGTTCCCTGCCGGCGAAGATCTCCTTCAGCGGTTCCATGACCTCCCGGCGGTAGCTGATGCGCAGATCCCGGCGCAGCAGCAGGCGCAGCAGGGTGTCGTCCTTGCGGCAGCGGCGCCGGGCGGTGTTGTCCAACAGCTCCGTGTGTTCCGCGGCCGGCGCGTCCAAGTGTTGCAGCAGGGCGCTCCAACGGCCGTGCACCGTGTCCAGCAAGTCCATCGCCGCTTCGCGTTTGGCGGTGAGGATGGCGTCGTTTTCCGCCGATGCCTCGTAATCGGGGAGCCGGCGCAGTTCGGGCAGGTCCCCGCGCAGGTATTCGCGTACCGCCTCGATGATGGTCAGCTTGTTGCGGGTGGACTGCTCGATGTTGATGCGCTCGATCCCCTCGGAGTAGTCCGCCAGCCGCTCCAGGGGGATGACCACGTCCTCGTTGATCTTGAAGGCGTTGGTGTGGGCGGCGATGGCGGCGGTGCGGGCACGGTCCAGCCAGAAACGGCGGCGCGCCTCCGGACTGGTGGCGATGAAGCCCTCGGCGTCCCGCCGGTTGGCCTTGGCCACCACCTCGGATGCCGCCTTGGCCACCGCTTTCTCGTCGTCGCCGGCGATATCCAGCAACAGCACCATCTTCGGCCGTTCGCGGCGGGCCGCCTTGGCGCCGTACTCGACCGCCTTCAAATAGCGTTCATCCAGATGCTCGCTACCGACCAGGTGCACGTCGGGCAGCGCATCCAGGTATTGCTTGGTCTCGACGATGGCGGGCACGGCGCGGCCCAGTTCGCTGCCGTAGAATTCCAGGCAGACGGTGCGGGTGTGGGCGTAGTTGCGGTGCAGTATGAACACCGCCGATGTGACGAGACCGTCACAACCCTCCTTCTGCACACCGGGCAGGCCGCCCAGGAACTTGTCGGTGACATCCTTGCCCAGGCCGGTCTTGCGGAAGGATGCACCCGGCAGGGTCAGGATCTCCGGCTCGCCGTCCAGGGTCTTGCCATCGTCCCGGTAACGGCTGATGCGGAAACGGACTTCCTCCTGATCCTGCAACTTGCCCAGATTGTGATTGAGCCTTTCCACCTGCAGCCACCGGCCGTCGGGCATGACCATGCGCCAGGAGGCCAGATTGTCCAGGGTGGTGCCCCACATGACGGCCTTCTTTCCGCCAGCGTTCATGGCGATGTTGCCACCGATGGTGGAGGCATCCTGGGAGGTGGGATCGACGGCGAACACCAGCCCGGCCTCCTCGGCCCGCTCCGAGACCCGGCGCGTGACCACGCCGGCGCCCGCGTGGATGGTGGCCACCGGTTCCTCGACACCCGGCAGGCTGGACTGCTCCACCGGCCCCAGGAAATCGAGCTTTTCCAGATTGATGACGGCGGTTCCTGCGTGCAGCGGCACCGCGCCGCCGGTGTAACCGGTACCGCCGCCGCGCGGGATGATGCTCAGGTCCAGTTCGATGCAGGCCCGCACCACGGCGGCCACCTCGGCCTCGCTGTCCGGCGTGATGACGACAAAGGGATATTCCACGCGCCAGTCGGTGGCATCGGTGACGTGGCTGACCTTGGCAAAACCGCCGAAATCGATGTTGTCCCGGTGGGTGGCCCGGGACAGGCGCCGCAATGCCCGGCGGCGGAGGCCCTCCTCGGCACCGATCCAGCGTTCGAATTCCCGCACCGCCCGGCGCGCCTGATTGGCCAGCCGGATGGCCAGTTCGTTGCCCTGCGCGCGGGACACGATCTGATCGAGGCGCATGTCCATGGCGCCGATGAGGGAGGCGCGGCGGCGCTCGTTTTGCAGCAGGTCGTCCTGGATGAAGGGATTGCGTGTCACCACCCACAGATCGCCCAACACCTCGAACAGCATGCGCGCGGAACGGCCGGTGACACGCTTGCCCCGGAGTTCGTTGAGGGTGTCCCAGGCCTCTTCACCGAGAAAGCGGATGACGATCTCACGGTCGGAGAAGGAAGTGTAGTTGTAGGGGATCTCGCGGATGCGGGCTGTCATGGGTGGGGTCCGTGGGAGCGGAAAGATGCGCCGATTGTATCACCCCTAAATCCTTCAAGTCGTTTGGCATTCGGCCGCTGAATCAGTCCCTTATCATTAACCCGGCGACATAATAGGTTATGTTCAGCCGTGCTGTGCGCGTTCACGGCA
>CAYPEH010000070.1:0-14634 GCA_964409585.1 uncultured Chromatiales bacterium
CGATCAGAGTCCCCTTCCGGGGGTTGCCTATTGGGGGAAGGATGAAAATCCATGGCTTACGGGAGTAGCAATGCACCCCTTCCCCCAAACCCCCTTCCCCCGGTACTGGTTCGGAGATTCCCAAGACAACCCCGTATCCATGCGAGCGTGCCATGTCGATCCCCCCGCTGCACCGCATTCTCTACGCCGAAGACGAACAGAGCATGCGCGAAATCGTCCGCTACACTCTGGAGCGCAACGCCCCTTACCAGTTGCGGCTGTGCAGTTCCGGCGAGGAAGCCGTCAATGTGGCGGACGACTTCCAGCCCGACATGATCCTGCTCGATGTCATGATGCCTGGCATGGACGGGCCCGAGGCCCTCAAACGGCTGCGGCAGAAGGACTGCTGCAAGGATATCCCCATCGTCTTTCTGACCGCCGTGGACAACGCCGAGCAGATGGAGGAATTCATCGAGCTGGGTGCCACCGACATCATTCTCAAACCCATCGATCCCTCCACCCTGGCCGAGCACATCCGGGAGATCTGGGAAGAGTTCCACGAAAAATGATCCCATTGCCCCGTTGCCGCCGGATCACGGACAGCGGGGTGGAACCGGACCCACGACCATGACGATGGAATGCCGCCCCGGCTGTGGCGCCTGCTGCATCGCCCCCTCCATTTCCTCACCCATCCCCGGCATGCCCAACGGCAAACCGGCAGGAGTGCGCTGCATCCATCTGGACGATCACAACCTGTGCATGCTCTGGGGCAGACCGGAGCGGCCCGGATTCTGCGATGCCCTGCCCGCGGTGGAGGACCACTGTGGTCAAACCAGGGAGGAGGCCCTGCAACTGCTGCAAGAGTGGGAAAGGCTCACCGGTTGACCCCTCTATTTGCGCGGATTCAAACATTTGTAGAATCAAATACTTGACATTTGAACAGATCACGACAACAGTAAGTTTAGTGGCACCTGACAAATGTCCCGGGCAGGCTCTGGTGGAATACCTTCCGGATAGACAGATCGTCGGCATGGATGGTGCCTGCATCCATTACCTCCTGGAATGAGGTTCCTCCGCAGCGAGGCCGCGACATGATGAAGAACCTCTTCCGCAGCATGGTATTGACAGCATTGGGCTGCTATACCTTGATGGCACAGGCCGTGCTGATCGATACCTTCTCCCAGATCGAAGGCCCTCTGCGCGATCGCATCCAGAGTGACGGACCAGCCGGCACCGAGGTGGCAAGTCAGTTCGGCCCCTTTTATTCCAGCAATACCATCGGCGGTTACCGCGACCTGTATCTGGAAATCACTCAGAATACCTACGGTGACATTTCGAAAACCTCGGTCTTCGACACCGGCGTGCTCAGTATCTCCAATGATGACGGGGTACGTTCCATGGTCGCCGTTACCTGGGACGGCAGCCACGAGGTCGGCACCGGTTTGGCACCGGCGCCAGCAAGGCGACCATCGCCTCCAGGATCGACGCCACAGGCCTGGGCGGTATCGACCTGACCAGCGGCGGCACGAAACACGCCCTGTTCATGCAAGTGAACACCATTGATACCGGCGTTACCGCATCATTCATGTTCTTCACCGATGCGTCCAACTGGTCCTCCATTTCCTACACTTTCGTCGACGCCGCCTACCATTACTTCAACTTCGAGGATGTAATCGCCGAGGCGGGAACCGGTGTGGATTTCACCAACGTGGGCGCCATCCACATGCGACTGGAAGGCACCTCCTCCTGGGATGGCAGCGTAGATTTGTTACAGACCGTCCCGGCACCCGCTACCACGGCGCTGCTGGCCGTTGGGCTGCTCGGTTTCTTTCGCGGAGCCCGCTCCGTCAACGTCCGCCACGCGCCTTGCGATCCATCTTCCTCAGCCGCTCCAGGCGTTCGCGGATCTTGATCTCCAGGCCCCGTTCCACCGGCTGGTAATAGCGCCGTTCCTCCATCCCGTCCGGGAAATAACGCTCACCGGCCGCATAGCCCTCGTCCTCGTCGTGGGCGTAGCGATAACCGTCGCCGTGCCCCAGCTCCTTCATCAGCCGGGTCGGAGCGTTGCGCAGGTGCAGGGGCACCTCCAGTGAACCGGACTCGCGCGCGTCCTTCATGGCCGCCTTCCAGGCCACGTAGACGGCATTGCTCTTGGGTACCGAGGCGAGATACACCACGGCATGGGCAATGGCCAGTTCGCCCTCCGGGCTGCCCAGGCGCTGAAAGACATCCCAGGCATTGACCGCCACCTGCAAGCCACGGGGATCGGCATTGCCGATATCCTCCGAGGCCATGCGAACCACCCGGCGGGCGATATAGAGGGGGTCGCAGCCGCCATCGAGCATGCGCGCCAGCCAGTACAGGGCGGCATCGGGGTCGGACCCCCGCACGGACTTGTGCAGGGCCGAGATCTGGTCATAGAAGGCATCACCGCCCTTGTCGAAGCGCCGCACCCCGCCGGCGACCACCTCCTTCACCGTCCCGGCGGATATGGTTTCGACGCCGTCTTTCTCCTCCGCCAGATCGGCGGCGATCTCCAGCAGGTTGAGGGCTCGCCGGGCATCGCCGTCGGCGGCCCGCGCCAACCGTTCGAGGGAGTCGTCGTCGATGCGCAGGGCGCGCGCGCCCAGGCCCCGCCCGGTGTCGGTCAGGGCGCGGCGCAGGATCTCCACAATGTCCCCGCTGGCGAGGGGCTTGAGCACGTAGGTACGGGCACGGGACAACAGGGCGTTGTTGAGTTCGAAGGAGGGATTCTCGGTGGTGGCGCCGATGAAGATGACCGTGCCGTCTTCCACGTAGGGCAGGAAGGCATCCTGCTGGGACTTGTTGAAGCGATGGGCCTCATCGACGAACAACACGGTGCCGTGCCCCGCCGCGCGGTTCTGCCGCGCCTCGGCAACGGCCGCGCGGATGTCCTTCACTCCCGACAAGACCGCCGAGATACTGAGAAAGCGCGCGCCGCAATATCCGGCCACCAGACGCGCCAGCGTGGTCTTGCCGGTGCCCGGCGGCCCCCACAGGATCATGGAATGCAGATTGCCGGACTCGATGGCGCGGCGCAGGGGCTTGCCCGGCGCCAGCAGATGGGACTGGCCGATGAACTCGTCCAGCGCCGCCGGCCGCATGCGGTCGGCCAGCGGGCTGCCCGCCGGCGCGGTCTCTTCCCCGAACAACACGCCGTCCTTCCGCCTATCCCGCATTTCTCACCAGACCGGCCTCATTCCGGGGCACGGATCACATCCACGCCCTCCGGCGGCTCGAACTGGAACAGCCCCTCCGGAAAGGCCGGGTTGCGCTCCATGTAGGAGAACTGCAAACGGGTGACCTGGCCGAAATTGTCTTCCAGCTCCATGATTTCCAGGTCACGGACACCCATGGCCAGACGGATGCTCCTGAACTCGCTCTCCGCATCGAGGGGCTTGAGTTCCACCCAGGTGCGGCCCCGGTGTTCCCCCATTTCCCGCACCTGGAAATTCCGGGTCAGCGGTTCACGGCTGGACAGCACCATGGCGGGAGTCGTGTTCAGGGCCGTGTCCAGGGGCTTGACGGTGACCTGCTCCAGATCCTTGTCATAGATCCACAATTTGCGCCCATCGGAAATGATGACCTGCTCATAGGGACGCTCGTAATCCCAACGGAAACGATCCGGGCGCAACAGGAACAGCTTGCCGCCCGATTGCCGCACTTCGGTGGCGGCCCCGCCCACCACCACCTGTTCGAAGTTGGCGCGCAGGCCATCCACCTGGTCGAGGAAGGCCTGCAGACGGTCGGCACCCTCACCGGCATGGGCGGTGGCGGCCAGCAGGAACGGAAGGAAAAGAAACAGACGCTTGAGTACAGACATGGGACTCCGTGGTTCGGTCAGGGCGCCTCGGTAGAATTTCAACGGCCTTGTCAATCAATCTTCCGGCGGCGGAGGCGCCAGCACTTCGCGGTTGCCGTTGGACTCCAGGGGGCCGACGATGCCGGCCGCCTCCATCGCCTCCACCAGCCGCGCCGCCCGGTTATAGCCGATCTTGAGCCGCCGTTGCACGCCGGAAATGGACGCGCGGCGGGTTTCGGTGACGATGCGTACCGCCTGATCGTAGAGTGGATCATCCTCGTCACTGCCACCGCCGGCGGGTTCCAGTCCCGGCACGGCCGCATCGCCGTCGCCTCCCTGTAGGACCTCGTCCAGGTACTCGGGTTCACCCATTCTTTTCAGGTGTTCCACCACATTGTGCACTTCGTGATCATCGACGAAGGCGCCATGCACGCGCACCGGGATCGCGGTGCCGGGGGGCAGATAGAGCATGTCGCCATGTCCCAGCAGATGCTCGGCGCCGATCTGGTCGAGGATGGTGCGCGAATCGACCCGCGAGGATACCTGGAAGGCGATCCGGGTGGGGATGTTCGCCTTGATCAGGCCGGTGATGACGTCCACCGACGGCCGCTGGGTGGCCAGGATCAGGTGGATGCCGGCGGCACGGGCCTTCTGCGCCAGGCGGGCGATGAGTTCCTCCACCTTCTTGCCCACCACCATCATCAGATCGGCCAGTTCATCGACGATCACCACCAGGTGCGGCAACGCTTCCAGTACCGGCGCCGGCTCCGGTTCGGCGGCGAAGGGATCGGCGGGCTGGAACATGGGATCGGCGATGGGCTGCCCCTTTCTGGCGGCATCGCGCACCTTGCGGTTGAAACCATTGAGATTGCGCACCCCGAGGGCGGCCATCAGCCGGTAGCGGCGCTCCATCTCCGCCACGCACCAGCGCAAGGCATTGGCGGCCTCCTTCATATCGGTGACCACCGGGGCCAGCAGATGCGGAATGCCATCGTAGACCGACAGTTCCAGCATCTTCGGATCCACCATGATCAGGCGCACGTCCCTGGCGGTGGATTTGTACAGCAGGCTCAGGACCATGGCGTTGATGGCCACCGACTTGCCCGAGCCGGTGGTGCCGGCCACCAGCAGGTGGGGCATCCTGGCCAGGTCCACGACCACGGGATTGCCGCCGATGTCCTTGCCCAGGGCCAGGGTCAGGGGCGAGTTGGCCTTGTCGTACTCCCTGGAGCGGAGGATTTCACTGAGATGGACGATCTCGCGCTGCTCGTTGGGGATCTCCAGGCCGATGTAGGACTTGCCGGGGATCACCTCCACCACGCGCACCGCCATCACCGACAGGGAGCGGGCCAGATCCCTGGCCAGATTGGTGATCTTGGCCGCCTTCACCCCCGGCGCGGGCTCCAGTTCGAAACGGGTGATGACCGGTCCGGGGTGGACGTCCTTGACCTCCACCTCGACACCGAAATCACGCAATTTGAATTCCACCTGGCGGGACATGGCCTCCAGGGATTGTTCCGAATAGCCCACCGTGCCGTGGCTCGCCTCGTCCAGCAGCGCCAACGGTGGCAGGTCGGCATCGGCGGTGGGTTCGAACAGGGGCACCTGCTTCTCCCGCTCGACACGCTCGCTCACCTCCAGCTCGGTGACCTTGGGTTCGATGCGCACCGGCGGGCGCTTCTGGACCCGTTTGCGTTCCTTCTTTACCTTCTCCTTGCGCGCTTTCTTGTCCTGCCGCGCCTTGCGCCTCTCCGCGAAACGCTTCCACTGCATTTGCAGCGACTCCAGGCCATACAGGGTCCACCGCCCGATGGCTTCCATCACGGTCAGCCAGGACAGGCCGGTGAACAGGGTGATGCCTATGAGGAACAGGGCCAGCAGGAACAGGGTCGCGCCGAGAAAACTGAAAACCGCCTGCAAACCGCCGCCGACCAGATCACCGAGGATGCCGCCGCCGGAATCCACCGGCAGGGAGGTTCCGACCACACCGTAATGCAATGTGGCCAGGCCGCTGCCCGCGGCCAGGGTCAGGAGGAAACCGGTCCAGCGCAGGGCCAGGATCAGATACTGGGCCTGCCCCATGGGCCCGATGCCACGAAAGGCCAGCCAGCCCCAATAGGCCACCATCAATGGAAACAGGTAGGCGAAATAGCCGAACAGGTAGAGAAAGATATCGGCGAACCACGCCCCCGCGGTGCCGCCGAGATTGCGTACCGGCCCGCCACCGCCGCTGTGGGACCAGCCAGGATCGGCGGCGTCGTAACTGGCCAGGGAAAGCAACAGATAGCCGGCCACGGCCAACAGCAGAAACAACAGCGCCTCGCGCAACAGACGCATCATCTGCGCGTGCAGATCGGTGCCGGGAGGGGTCTTCTTGGTGGCCTGGGGCAATGCTTCGGTCCCTGGAGGGATGACGGAACGGAGAAGTATCGCAAAGAACGCCGCGATTCCCCAATGGGACTGTGGGCCGGCGTCTCCCCATTCCTTTGCAAAAGGCACCGCGGCTCGAACCGCAACCGGGGTCTCCGGTGGGGAAACCGCCCACCTTCAGCCCAAGTCCGACAGGCTGTTCAGCCGGCGAGATCCATCCCCGCCAACGCGGGGTGCACCAGCTCACCGCCTCGCACGTTGATTCCCGCCGCCAGGGCCGGGACCTGCTCCCAATCCGGCCGCGCCAGTCTCGAAACGTAGGGCATCAGCGCCGCGCTCAGGGCCTGGCTGGCGCTGCGCGGCACCGCGCCGGGCATGTTGGTGACACCGAAATGGACCACCCCCTCCCAGATGAAGGTGGGATCGGCATAGCTGGTGGGGCGGGTGGTCTCGATGCAGCCCCCCTGATCCACGGAGATGTCCACGATCACGCTGCCGGCCCGCATGGCCCGCACCGTGTCGGCCGAGACCAGATGGGGCGCCCTGGCGCCCGGGATCAGCACGGCGCCCACCAGCAGGTCGGCATCGGCCACCGCCTCCTCCAGCGCCTGGGGATAGGGATAGAGGGCCGTCACATTGGCGCCCAACCCGCGCATGCGCTCCTGCCGGGGACGCTGGCGGTCGAACACGGTGACCCGCGCGCCCATGGCCGCGGCCATCCGGGCCGCGTTGCCGCCGGCCTGACCGGCGCCGATGACCACCACATGGCCACGTTCCGCCCCCGGCAACCCACCCAGCAGGACACCGCGGCCACCCCGGGTGTGGTGCAACAGATTGGCGCCGATCTGTACCGACAGGCGTCCGGCGATGTCGCTCATGGGGGCCAGCAGCGGCAGGCCGCCCCCCTCCTCCACGGTCTCGAAGGCCACGGCGGTGAGGCCGGTCTCCAGCAGGCGCCGGGCCAGTTCCGGCGCGGCGGCCAGGTGCAGGTAGCAGAACAGGAGGTGATCCCGGCGCAGGTGTTGCAAATCCCCCTCCACGGGTTCCTTCACCTTCACCACCATCTGCGCCTCGCCGTAGAGGCTGGCCGCGTCCGGCAGGACACGCGCCCCGGCGGCCTCGTAATCGGCGTCGGCATAGCCGCTGAGCCGCCCGGCGCCCGTCTCCACCAGCACCTCGTGCCCATCCTCCACCAGCCTGGAGCAGGCGGCGGGGATCAGGCCCACCCGCCCCTCCAGGGTCTTGATCTCACGCGGTATGCCGATACGCATCATCACCTCACAAGGACCGGTCGTAGTGGCCGCCAATGGCGAATATGTAAACGTATTGATCGTCGTATTTATAGATCAGCCTGTCTTTCCGGCTGATCCGGCGGGACCACAGACCGGAGAGTGTGTGTTTCAATGGTTCCGGCTTGCCGCTTCCCATGGCGGGATCGTCACGCAGCATCTCTTTCAGAATGCGGCAAAGCGATCGATGCAACCTTTTGTCTTCCCGCCGGAGTTTCTCATAGGCTGCCCACGTATCGCCTTCAAACACCAGTGATCTCATCCTCTTCCCCGGACGTCGGCCTGTATCCCTTCCCTTCCCTGTGCGTGGCCATCGAGGCGGCGATCTGTTTCATCAAGCTGCTGTTTTCCAGCACATACAGCGTTTCCTGCTCGCGTTCCCAATCCTCCGCGCCAACCACGACGAAATCGTCTCCCGTGCGGCGGGTCACCTTGAGGGGCGCATGCTGCCTGACCACTTGTTCGATAAAACTTTTCAGGTTGTCCCTGAACTTGTTCACACTGACTGTATCCATCGACAGGCCCCGGTGTTGTACGGATATGCCGTACATAATGACGGGGAAGACCGGACAATGCAATCGACAGGGACGCCCCCTCCCCAACCCCGGTGTTTTCCTTCAGCCCGTGAAAACGGCCCGGATCTGCACCCTATTCCTTCGTATACTTGCATCGTCATGCAGTCTTGTCCCATCGTCGGAGCTTCGAGGACTTGCATCCAGGATCACGGGGTCCAGCCCCACCCACTCAACGATTCACCCGGCTCTTTACAGCCATATTGACCGCCGAGGAGGCAAAGAGGATGAAAACCGGAGAAGCCGGGCAAGAGGAGAATCCAAGGTGAATTTCGATATTGACGCGGTTTTGGCCGACATGCTTTCGGCAATGGAGGATTCCGTCGATTCCGACTGGCGGGATGTCAGGGATCATGCAAAGCAGGTTCTGCAGAATGAGAAGGAGGCATTGGCGAATCTGGCCGAACAACGGCTCCGGGGGGACATCACGGAAGACGAGTTGAGATCGGAACTCGAAGACGAAAGAGACACCGTGGAAGCGGAGATGAAAGCCGTGCAGGTCATGACGAAGGCCATGGCCCAACAGGCTGCCGATGCAGCCATGGGGGTGCTGTTCAAGGCGATCAGGGCGGCATTGTAGGCCGGCAGTTGCGCGCACACGGGACCAGCCGGGTCCACACCGCTTCGACCCGTGCCCTGCCTCCGCCGGCGGGGGGTTGCCCCACGGTCGGCATGTGCATTCCCGCGGGATTTCGCGGTAGGATTGCCGCCATTTTCCGGATTCCGCAACACGGGCCGCGCGGCCCGTTTTCCCATTGGAGACGAATAGCATGAGCGATCCCAAGCACTGCCGCCTGTTGATCCTGGGCTCCGGTCCGGCCGGCTATACCGCCGCCGTCTACGCGGCCCGCGCCAATCTCGATCCGGTGCTGGTCACCGGGATGCAGATGGGAGGTCAGTTGACCACCACCACCGACGTGGAGAACTGGCCTGGCGAGGCCGATGGCGTGCAGGGCCCGGAGCTGATGGAACGCATGCGCAAGCATGCCGAGAATTTCCAGACCGAGATCATCTTCGACCACATCCACGAGGTGAAACTGGACCGGCGCCCCTTCTACCTGCGCGGCGACAGTGGCGAGTACACCTGCGATGCCCTGATCGTCGCCACCGGGGCCAGCGCCCGCTACCTGGGCCTGGAATCGGAGGAGGCCTTCAAGGGCAAGGGCGTGTCCGCCTGCGCCACCTGTGACGGATTCTTCTACCGCAACCAGAAGGTGGCCGTGATCGGCGGCGGCAACACCGCCGTGGAAGAGGCTCTCTACCTGGCCAATATCGCTTCCCATGTCACCGTGGTGCACCGACGCGACCAGTTCCGCTCGGAGAAGATCCTCGCCGACCGTCTCATTGCCCGGCACGAGGCCGAGGACGGCAACGTCACCATCGAGTGGGACAGCGTGCTGGATGAGGTGCTGGGCGACGATTCCGGCGTCACCGGCATACGCATCCGCAACGTCAAGGACGGCAGCACCAAGGAGATCGATGTGATGGGCGTGTTCATCGCCATCGGCCACAAGCCCAACACCGAGATCTTCGAGGGTCAGTTGGAAATGCAGAACGGCTATATCAAGGTACGGGGAGGCATGGAGGGCAACGCCACCCAGACTTCGGTGGAAGGCGTGTTCGCCGCCGGTGACGTGGCCGACCACATCTACCGCCAGGCGGTCACTTCCGCGGGTACCGGCTGCATGGCCGCCCTGGACGCCGAACGCTACCTGGACAACCTGGAATCCTGATTCCTCTCCGGCGCGGCGGTGCCGGGACGCCCGCCGCGCCCCACCGGCCCGATCCTTGGCGGAAACCCGGAATCCTGTCCTACCGTGACCCAGCTCTACTGGCTCGATCCCAGCGACGAATCCGGACCGTTCCCGGACGTGGAACTGGCCCGGGAGGAACCCAACGGCCTGCTGGCCGTGGGTGGGGATCTGTCACCCGGACGCCTGTTGCACGCCTACCGCCTGGGGATCTTCCCCTGGTACAGCGACCACCAGCCGATCCTCTGGTGGTCTCCCGATCCACGGGCGGTGTTGTTCCCGGCGGACCTGAAGGTTTCCCGCAGTCTGCGCAAGGTATTGCGCCGGGGGCTTTTCACGGTCACCGCCGACCGGGCCTTCGATGAGGTCATCCGATCCTGCTCCGAGCCCCGCCCTGGTCAGGACGGGACCTGGATCACCGGGGAAATGGCCAGTGCCTACCGGCAGCTGCACCATCTCGGCCATGCCCATTCGGTGGAGGCCTGGCAGGAGGGTGAACTGGTCGGCGGACTGTATGGAATCGCCCTGGGCAAGGTGTTCTTCGGTGAATCCATGTTCACCCGCGTGAGCAATGCCTCCAAGGTGGCCTTCGTTCACCTGGTCCGGCAACTGGACCGTTGGGGCTACCACCTGATCGATTGCCAGATCCACACGGACCACCTGGCCAGCCTCGGCTCGGTGCTCATCCCACGGCGGGAATTCAGCGGGCTGTTGAGGCAGCATTGCGATCCGATACGGCCGGGCCTCTGGCAATTCGATGCCGACCTGCCAGACCGGGTCGCCCAGGAGGAACGGAAGCATGAACCGCAACATGGATGAGCTGGGCCGGCTTGCCTTTTACGCCAGCACCCCCCACGAATGCGATTATCTTCCGGGCCGTTCCGCCCAGACGCTGTTCGCCGATCCCCGTGCCCATATGACCACCCGGCTGTACAGCCGGCTGGCGGAATATGGCTTCCGGCGCAGTGGCGGCATGATCTACCGTCCGGCCTGCCCCGGCTGCGCCGCCTGCGTGCCGGTACGCATCCCGGTGGCGGATTTCCGGCCCCGCCGCAGCCAACGCCGCAACCTCCAGCGCAACCGGGATCTGCGGGTCCGGGCCACGCCGGCCGGATTCGATGCGCAGCAGTACGCACTCTACCGACGCTACATTGGCGAACGGCACCCCGGCGGCGGCATGGACGAGGCGGACGAGGAACGTTACCTGGAATTCCTCACCAGTCCCTGGGCGGCGACCACCTTCCATGAATTCCGCGCCGGTGACCGGCTGCTGAGCGTGGCGGTGGTGGACCGCATGGAAACCGGCCTGTCGGCCGTCTATACCTTTTTCGACCCGGATGAGGGACGGCGGGGGCCGGGTGTGTTCGCGGTTCTGTGGCTGATCGGGGAAGCCCGGCGTCTGGGGCTGCCCTATCTCTATCTGGGCTACTGGATCGGGGATTGCCGCAAGATGGCCTACAAATCGCAATACCGTCCCCTGGAGGGTCTGCGAGACGGTGAATGGCGGCGGATTTTCTGAGCTGGATCGTCGGTCCGGGGCCAACTCCCCGGCGTCCGACTCCGGTCTGAATACTTCCGCGTTATTGCAGCCCCGCATCCCTTTCGGCACAATACGCGCCTTTCCAGAGACACCCCGAAACGGGATAGAGATACGGCCGCATGGCAAAAGAAGACCACATTCAAATGGAAGGCACGGTCCTGGAGACCCTGCCCAACACCATGTTCCGCGTGGAGCTGGAGAACGGCCACGTGGTGACCGCGCACATCTCCGGCAAGATGCGCAAGCACTACATCCGCATCCTCACCGGCGACAAGGTGACCGTGGAGCTGACCCCATACGATCTGAGCAAGGGGCGTATCGTCTACCGCAACCGCTGACCGGTTTGCGCTGACAAGCGCCAGCGAATTTCAACCGCCTTGCTGCAACAAAGGGCCGGCGATATCCCGGCCCTTTTCCATTCCCTATTCACGCTCAGGCGGGAACCTCTTCCTCGCCCAATACCTCGAATTTCAGGCCATCGTCGTCGGCATCCACCACGACATGGCCGCCTCCCACCAGTTTTCCGAACAGCAGTTCCTCGGCCAGCGGGCGTTTGATGTGCTCCTGGATCACCCGTTCCATGGGTCGGGCGCCCATCCTCGGATCGAAACCGTGCTCCGCCAGCCAGGCGCGCGCATCGGGACGGATCTCCACCTGCACACCCTTTTCCTCCAACTGGGTCTCCAGTTGAATGATGAACTTGTCCACCACATGTCCGATGGTGGTTGCATCCAGGGCGGTGAACTGCACCACCGCATCGAGGCGATTGCGGAATTCGGGGGTGAAGGTCCTTTTGATCACCTCCATGGCGTCGGTGCTGTGATCCTGGCTGGTGAAACCGATGGAGCGGCGGGCCGCCTCCTGTGCGCCCGCATTGGTGGTCATCACCAGAATGACATTGCGGAAGTCGGTCTTGCGGCCGTTGTTGTCGGTCAGGGTGCCATGGTCCATCACCTGCAACAGCAGGTTGAAGACATCCGGATGGGCCTTCTCGATCTCGTCCAGCAGCAGCACGGCATGGGGTGATTTGTCCACTGCGTCGGTGAGCAGCCCCCCCTGGTCGAATCCCACATAACCGGGAGGCGCGCCGATCAGGCGCGAGACGGTATGCCGCTCCATGTACTCGGACATGTCGAAACGGATCAGTTCGATGCCGAGGATACGCGCCAGTTGCCGGGTCACCTCGGTCTTGCCGACGCCGGTGGGGCCGGCGAAGAGGAAGGAGCCGATAGGCCGGTTCTCGTTGCCCAGCCCGGAGCGGGACATCTTGATGGCCGCGCTCAGGGCCTCGATGGCCGGATCCTGGCCGAAGATCACCAGTTTCAGGTCGCGCTCCAGGTTGCGAAGCTGTTCCTTGTCATCGGTGCTGACGGATTTCGGGGGAATGCGCGCGATACGGGCGACGATATCCTCGATCTCCGCGACGCCGATGGTCTTCTTGCGCCGCGAGGGCGGCAGCAGGCGCTGTCTCGCACCAGCCTCGTCGATGACATCGATGGCCTTGTCCGGCAGGTGGCGGTCGGTGATATAGCGTTCCGCCAGTTCCGCCGCGGCGCGCAGTCCCTTGATGGAATAGCGCAGGCCATGATGCTCCTCGAAACGCGAGCGCAGCCCCTTGAGGATCTGATAGGTCTCGTCCACGCTGGGCTCGTCGACATCGATCTTCTGGAAACGCCGGGCCAGGGCGCGGTCCTTCTCGAAGATACCCCGGTATTCCTGGTAGGTGGTGGAACCGATGCACTTCAGCTCACCGGAGGCGAGCATCGGCTTGATCAGGTTCGAGGCATCCATCACCCCGCCGGAGGCGGCGCCGGCACCGATGATGGTATGGATTTCGTCGATGAAGAGGATGGCGTTCTCTTCTTTGCGCAGCCGCGCCAATACCGCCTTGAAGCGCTTCTCGAAATCGCCACGGTACTTGGTGCCGGCCACCAGCGCCCCCAGGTCCAGGGCATAGATCACCCCCTCGGACAACACCTCCGGCACCTCCTTGTCAACGATCAGCTTGGCCAGCCCTTCGGCGATGGCGGTCTTGCCGACACCGGCCTCGCCCACCAGCAGCGGGTTGTTCTTGCGCCGGCGGCAGAGGATCTGGATGGTGCGCTCCACCTCTTCGCGGCGGCCGATGAGGGGGTCGATGCGTCCCTCCCGCGCCTGCTGGTTGAGATTGATGGCGTAGTTCTCCAGAGGATCGTTGGCATCCTCGTCCGTATCGCCATGGACATCACTGTCCATGGCGGAGCCGTCTCCGATACCTTCCTCTTCATTCTTGGAAATGCCGTGGGAAATGAAATTGACCACGTCCAGCCGTGTCACGCCCTGCTTGTTGAGGAAATAGACCGCCTGGGATTCCTTCTCATTGAAGATCGCCACCAGCACGTTGGCGCCGGTGACCTCCTTCTTGCCCGCCGACTGCACATGAAACACCGCCCGCTGGAGCACGCGCTGGAACCCCAGGGTCGGCTGGGTCTCGCGCACGTCATCGTCACCCAGCAGTGGCGTGGTCCGCTCCAGGAAACTGCTCAGGTCCTGCCGCAGTTCACTCAGATCGGCACCGCAGGCCCGCAGCACATCGACCGCCTCCTGGTTGTCCAGCAGGGCCAGCAACAGGTGTTCGACGGTCATGAATTCATGACGCATCTCCCGGGCCCCCTTGAAGGCCTGGTTCAACGTGAATTCCAATTCCTTGCTCAACATAAGGCAATCACCCGTCGGCAACACATACTAAGGAAACTCTGATCAAGGCGTATGGCGCCTTGATCAGAGTCCCCTTGCAGGGGGTTGTCTATTGGGGGAAGGACACAAATCAATGACTTGCGGGAGGCATGGGTACGCCCCTTCCCCCAAACCCCCTTCCCCCGGTACTTGTTCAGAGGTTCCCTGAGACAATCAATTTGACCATTTGACCGCATGGGAAAAGACGAATTCCGGAATGAGGTCCCTCTACGCCTTTTCCATGGAACACAACAATGGGTGTTGATGTTTCCGCGAGTACCCATTGACCTGCTCCACCTTGGTCTCGGCCACGTCCCGCGTATAGATGCCACACACACCCTTGCCACGGGTGTGGACATGGAGCATCACCTGGGTGGCCCTGGGGCGGTCCATGTTGAAGAAGGTTTCCAGGATCTCCACCACAAACTCCATGGGCGTGTAATCGTCGTTCAACAACACCACCTTGTACATAGGTGGTTTCTTGACCTTGGGCCTGGCCTCCTGAACGGCCACCCCCTCGTCATGGGAACCTTTCTGCTCGTCAGTCATGAAATGCCAAGGGAAGAAACGGAAAAGATCGGTTCAGAATAGTTTA
>CAYPEH010000071.1:0-14519 GCA_964409585.1 uncultured Chromatiales bacterium
GATAGGGAAGATGCCTGAGGCTCTGAACACGATCTATTATGTTGCCGGGTTAATAATAATTCCCCTCATCCACCGCCTGCTTCATCCGCGCGATGAATTCCTTGATACGGGCGGATTTCATTTTCATGGCGGCCTTGTTCACCACCAGCCGCGAACTGATATCGGCGATGTGCTCCAGGGGCACCAGGCCGTTGGCCCGCAAAGTATTGCCGGTATCCACCAGATCGACGATCAGGTCGGACAACCCCACCAGCGGCCCCAGTTCCATGGAACCGTACAGCTTGATGATCTCCACCTGCTCGCCTTTGTCGGCATAGTAACGGCGGGTGGTATTCGTGTATTTGGAGACTACCCGCATGCGCCGCCCCCTGGGAGGCCGTACGTCGGGCGGTCCGGCCACCATCAGCCGGCATTTGGCGATCTTCAGATCCAGCGGCTCGTACAGGCCCTCCCCCCCGTGCTCCATGAGCACATCCTTGCCGGCCACACCCACATCGGCGGCCCCGTACTGGACATAGGTGGGCACATCAGAGGCACGGATGATGACCAGGCGCACGTCCGGACGGTTGGTGCCAAGGATCAGCTTGCGGCTGGTGTCCGGATCGTCCACGGGCTCGATGCCGGCACGGGCCAGCAAGGGCAGGGTCTCTTTGAAGATCCGCCCCTTGGACAGGGCGATGGTGATGGAATCGGGCATTTGTGTCGTTCCGTCCCGTTCGTGGTGGATCACGTCCGCCGGATCACGGCTCCGGCGCGCCCCTTCCCGCCTTCCGGGCGGCTCATTCGGGCACCCGGCGTATCCTGGCGCCGAGCTGTTGCAATTTCTCTTCGATCAGTTCATAGCCGCGGTCGATATGATAGATGCGGTGCACCTCGGTATCGCCCTTTGCCACCAGGCTGGCCACCACCAGGCTGGCCGAGGCGCGCAGGTCGGTGGCCATCACCGGGGCGGCGGTCAGCTCATCGACGCCACGGACGATGGCGGTATTGCCTTCCAGCTCGATGTCGGCACCCAGACGCTGCAATTCCTGCACGTGCATGAAACGGTTCTCGAACACGGTTTCGGTAATGGTGCCGGCGCCGGCGGCAATGGCATTGAGGGCGGTGAACTGGGCCTGCATGTCGGTGGGAAATGCCGGATAGGGGGCGGTACGCACATTGACCGCCTTCAGTTCGCGGCCTTCCATGTCCAGGCGGATCCAGTCCTCACCCACCTCCAGATCGGCACCGGCCTCGCGCAACTTTTCGATCACCGCATCCAGCAGGTCGGGGCGGGTGTTCTTGACCTTGACCCGCCCGTGGGTGATGGCCGCGGCCACCAGGAAGGTACCGGTCTCGATGCGGTCGGGCAGCACCGAATAGGTGGTGCCGCTGAGGCGATCCACGCCCTCGATGGTGATGGTGTCGGTGCCGGCCCCTGTGATCCTGGCGCCCATCTGATTGAGGCAGTTGGCCAGGTCCACCACCTCCGGCTCACGGGCAGCGTTTTCGATGATGGTGGTGCCCTTTGCCAGGGTGGCCGCCATCATCAGATTCTCGGTACCGGTCACCGTGACCATGTCCAGCACCAGACGGGCGCCCTTGAGGCGGCCGTTGGGGGTACGGGCCTTGATGTAGCCACCTTCCACCGAGATCTCCGCCCCCAACTGCTGCAATCCCTTGATGTGCAGATTGACCGGACGCGATCCGATGGCGCAACCACCGGGCAGGGATACATCGGCCTGGCCATGCCGGGCCAGCAGCGGCCCCAGCACCAGGATGGAGGCACGCATGGTCTTGACCAGATCATAGGGCGCGTGGAACTGATCGATGGTGGTGGGATCCACCTCGATCTGCATGCGCTCGTCCACCGTCAGGCGCACGCCCATGCGGCCGAGCAGCTCCATGGTGGTGGTTACGTCATGCAGATGGGGCACATTGCCGATGGTGACGATATCGTCGGCCAGCAAGGTCGCCGCCATGATCGGCAGAACGGCGTTCTTGGCACCGGATATGCGAATCTCCCCCTCCAGGGGGACACCCCCGGTGATGATCAGTTTGTCCATGCGGTGTATTCAGTTGCGGATCTTGCGGCCCGCGTAATCAGGAAATGCAGACGGCGAAGGCGGCATCATATAGAAAAACGAAGGGGAACAGGAAACCGGCGTCACCCATCCATGGGGAGGATGTCTTCGAGGCTGCTCACCTGGGCCATGTGGCGGATCTGATCCGGGACATGGGCAAAACGCAGATCCACCTTGCGTCTGCGCGCCTCACGCAACCACTCGATCATCAGGGCGAGTCCGGCGCTGTCGGAACGGCTCACCCCCCCCAGGTCCACCGTCATCCGCCCGGCTCCTGCGAACATGTGTACGGCATCCGCCCGCAGGTCCGGCACAGTGGTAAAGCTCAGAACCCCAGAGACCTCGATACGGTCGTTCCGGGCGCGATGGATGGATGCCTCGCTCACCGCGATCACTCTTTGTTGCGTTCTTCCAGCATGGCGATCAGTTTGCCAATGCCCGATTTGCGGATCTCCGCGCCAAAGCTGCTGCGGTAATTGGTGACCAGGCTGATGCCGTCTACGGTCACATCGAACACCTTCCAGCCGGTCTTGCGCAGGCGCAGCCGATAGTTGATGGGGATGGGAAAGCTGCCGCCCTGCTTTACCTCGGTCCGTACCAGCGCATTCTTGCCGTTCTTGGAAATCTGCACCGGCAGATATTCGATCTCCTGATCGTGATACTGGTTCAGGGCACTGGCATAGGTACGCACCAGCATGGTGCGGAATTCTTCCACGAAGCGCTTGCGCTGCTCCCTGCTGGCCTCCTTCCAATGCTTGCCCAGCACCAGGCGTGACATGGCCACGAAATCGAAATGGGGCAGCAGAATCTGATCCACCAGACTGTAGATCAGGCCCGGATCGGCCTTGAGCTCTTCCTGCTTGTCCCGGAGTACTTCGATCATCCGCTGCGATGTGTCCTTGACCAGCTCATCGGGCGGCACGACATCCGCCCAGGCCGGGCTGACCGGTCCGAACATGAATAAAGACAACAGCAAAAAAATACGTTTCATGAATACATACCTAGGCTGATTTCTGACGTTTGTCTCATTTGAGACGGAATGGTTCTTTTTTTTCTTCTTCCTCCGATGCCTGGCTGAACAGGAACTGGCTGATCACCTGTTCCATCACCAGGGCCGACTGGGTCAGTGGCAGCGTATCGCCCTCACCCAGCACTTCCTCCGCACCTCCCGGCTCCAGGGAGACATACTGCTCACCCAGCAGTCCGGTGGTGTAAATACTTGCGGACGTATCGGCGGGCAGCTTGTCGTAGCGACCTGAAATCCTCAACGCAACCACTGCCTCGAAAGTCTCACTGTCGAAGTCGATATCCTCCACCCGGCCGATGCGTACGCCGGCCACACTGACCGGCGCCCTGGTCTTGAGGCCGCCAATGTTCTCGAAGCGGGCATAGATGCGGTATCCGTCATCCGAATCCATGTCACTCAGATCACTGACCTGCATGGCGAGCATGAACAGGGCCGCCATGCCGGCTGCGACGAAGAACCCGACCCATACCTCCACCGTTTTGTTGTGAAACATGAACTGCTCCAGAGACCCGCCTACCGCTATTACTCGTTGAACATCAGCGCCGTAAGGACGAAATCCAGGGCCAGCACCACCAGGGCCGTATGCACCACCGTACGGGTGGTGGCCCGGCTCACCCCCTCCGAAGTGGGGGGCGCATCATACCCCTCGAAGAGCGCAATCCAAGTGGCTACGGCACCAAATACGATGCTTTTGACGACTCCATTGTAAACATCGCCATACAAGTCCACCTTGTCCTGCATCTGCGACCAGAACGCCCCGTCATCCACGTCCAGCAGGCCGACACCGACGAAATAACCACCGTAGACACCCACGATACTGAAGATGGCCGCCAACAGCGGCATGGACAACACGCCGGCAAGAAACCGGGGGGCGATCACCCGCCTGACCGGATCCACCGCCATCATCTCCATGCCCGATAGCTGCTCCGTGGCCTTCATCAGGCCGATTTCGGCGGTCAGGGCGGTGCCGGCCCGGCCGGCGAACAACAGAGCCGACACTACCGGGCCCAGTTCACGCACCAGTGACAAGGCGACGACCACGCCCAGGGATTCCTCGGCGCCGAAGTCCACCAGGGTGTTGAACCCCTGCAAGCCCAGCACCATGCCGACGAACAAGCCTGAGACGACGATGATGAGCAGGGACAGCACACCCACCGAATACATCTGCATCACCACCAGCCGAGGCCGTGACCACAACCCCGGCAGCCCTGCCAACACCTGGGCCAGAAACAGGTGCCCGCGCCCGAGACGGCCGAAAAAGCGCAGGCCTGCGCGTCCCAGGTTGCGCAACCAGGCTGTCATGCGCCGCCCGCTAGCCTGCATTTCCCACCGGGGATCGCATCCCTGGCGCATGACCTGTGCGGCTGGACGCCGGGCTGGAGCCCAATGCATGGCCAACGCCATGGATTCGGCGAAGCCCAAGTCCAGGCGTGCAGGGACCAGCCAGGGGCGTGATAGGCAGGCGGCACAGGCAGAGTGTCCTCATGGCAGTCATGTGGTCTGGATCAATTTTTCCGTTCATTCATCATCTCGTCACCCGCCGCCTGCCGCCCTGGTGAAAAATGCGGGCCAAGAAGCTCAGTGGCGAAATCCTCCGCCGGGTAATGGAACGGCACAGGGCCATCGGGCTGTCCCTGCATGAACTGCCGCACCCAGGGGGAGTCACAATGGCCCAGTTCATCCGGTGTACCCCGGGCCACCACCTGGCCGTCGGACAATACGTACATGTAGTCGGAAATGGCCGCTGTCTCGGCCACATCGTGCGATACCACGATACTGGTCAGCCCCAGCACGGTGGCCAGTCCATGGATCAGCTTCGCCAGCACCCCCATGGAGATGGGGTCCTGCCCGGTGAATGGCTCGTCATACATGATCATCATCGGGTCCAGGGCGATCGCCCGCGCCATCGCCACACGCCGCGCCATGCCACCGGACAATTCGGCCGGCATCAGACGGGCGGCACCCCGCAGGCCCACCGCCTGCAACTTGATCAGCACCAGATCCCGGATCATCGATTCCGGCAGGCGGGTGTGCTCACGCAAGGGGAACGCGACATTGTCGAACACATTCAGATCGGTGAGCAGGGCCCCCGACTGAAACATCATGCCCATGCGCCGGCGCAGACGGTACAGGCCGTTGCGATCCAGGCGGTGCACATCCTCGCCGGCCACGCGGATGCTGCCGGCATCGGGTCGTAACTGACCTCCGATGAGGCGCAGCAGGGTGGTCTTGCCGACACCGCTGGGCCCCAGGATGGCGGTCACCCCACCACGGCGGATATCCATATCCACGCCATCGAAGATGGGACGGCCGCCGCGGCTGAAGCGCAGGCCGCGAATCTCCACCAGCACATCATCGCCATCGGAGTGATTGGGTCTTTCCACCATGCCGTCCCGTTCGGATCCGGTTAATTACTAAGACAATCATAAGTAAAGCCACACTCAGAGCGCCCCGGATGTTCCGGATCAAGGCGCGGCCCGCAGGCAATGGCCCGGTCCTTGGCAAGGGCCGCAACACAGAGCCGGGACATCCGGGGCGCTCCCTGCGGGCGGGCCTCAGGGCATCCATCCACGGTGTTGCGCCGGCTTGACATGGAGCGGGCCATGCCGGCGCCGGCGCGCCTAGTGGCTGAATGCCCTGAGACCCGCTGAATGCGGCTTTACTTATGATTGTCTTAGTAGAATCCACTGATATTCTGTTAAACACGGCTCCGGCGTCAACCGGTACGCCCCCTCTCGCATGACTTCGCGCACCTTCGCGGCGCCCTGCCAGACCGAATCCTGCAAACATTTTGGCATTCGACCGCCGAATCAGGCCGTTATGCTGTGCTATTGATCCGGCGACAAGACCGGCTTGGCTAAAGAGCGGCTCGACAGCCTCGGTGCTCAAAGTACTTGCAGGATTCAGGTCAGAGGTACGCAGAATGCCGCCAGGACTGTGGTTGCGGTTTCCCCCGCAGCAACCTATACATCCATCCACTGCGCCAGCGTGCGTGCGTCACGCAGGGCATCCACATCCGGGCATTGGCCGGAAAACAGCAACACTTCGCCATGAACGCTGTTGAATGACTCCAGCAGGGCCCGCAGTTCCCTCGGCTCCCGTGGCGCCTGCTCCACCAGCCCCAGGCGGCAAACATGTCCGGACGGGCCGCTTTCGGGCCGCCACAGGGTGCCGGCGGCGGCATCGGCATACACTCTGGGCTGCCACTCGGGAGGGATCTCCCGGCAGGAGCGCCGGGTGAGGACAATGCCCCCCAGGTGTTCCCCCAGACCGCTCAAGGCGTCACTTACGGCGGATATTTCCCGCCTGTCCGCCGGCCATTCGACAAAAAAGAGAAAGCTGTCGGCCACATCCTCCAACCACTCTTCCACCTGCCCCGGGTCGCCGGTCAATGAGTACTCCTGCGGCACCAGAACGGTATCGAACTCGTTGGAGTAATAGCCCAGCTGCCAGTCCGCCGGCAGATCATCCGGATAGAACACCCCACGCCACCCGTCGTGACGCCACCCCCAGGTGCCAAAACGCATGGATTCCGACCCTTGATCCAAGATCACACCATCCCCCTGTCCAACAACCCGCTACACACATCGGTTGACCGTCCCGGCCGCTACCGTAAACCCGTCATGAGCATGCTATGATGCCGCCCCATTCGGCAACACAGCCCTCAGTTTCGTCCCACAACGGAAAACCCGATGCTGCTATCCGTGATCGCCGTCATGGCCGGTTTCATCATCCTGGTATGGGGTGCCGACCGCACCGTTACCGGCGCAGCCGCCATCGCACGCAACCTGGGCGTGTCACCGCTGATCATCGGGCTCACCATCATCGGTTTCGGCACCTCCGCCCCGGAAATGCTGGTATCCGCCGTGGCGGCCTGGCAGGGCAATGCGGGGCTGGCCGTGGGCAACGCCATCGGCTCCAATATCACCAATATCGCCCTGGTGCTGGGCGCCACCGCCATCATCTACCCCCTCGACGTACACTCCGACGTGCTGCGCCGCGAATTCCCGATCCTCTTCGCCACCATGGCACTGGCCCTGGTGCTGATGCTGGACAGCCATCTCGATCGCCTCGACGGCACCATCCTGCTGCTGGGCATGGCCGCCATGATGTTCTGGCTGGTGCATATCGGACTGCGCTCACGGCAGGAAAACACGGACCCCCTCGGCGAGGAGTTCGCGGACGAGATCCCCCAACACATGCCGCGGAAGCAGGCGACCGTGTGGGTGGTGCTGGGCATCGCCGCCCTGCTGATCAGTTCGCGCATGCTGGTCTGGGGAGCGGTCGACATCGCCACCCGGCTCGGCGTCAGCGACCTGGTCATCGGCCTGACCATCGTCGCCCTCGGCACCAGCCTGCCGGAACTGGCGGCCGCGCTGATGGGGGCGATCAGGAAGGAACATGACATCGCCATCGGCAACATCATCGGCTCCAACATGTTCAATCTGCTCGCCGTGCTGGGCATTGCCGCCGTGATCGGCCCGAGTCCCTTTGGCGCTGAAGTGTTGCAGCGCGACATCCCGCTGATGATCGCCTTGACCGTGGCCCTGTTCCTCATGGCCATGGGATTCCGCGGCACCGGCCGGATCAACCGGATCGAGGGCGTATTGTTGACGGGCGTGTACTGTGGCTACCAGGCTTATTTGTACACCTCGGCACTGGGAAACCTCTGAATGTATTCAGCCGCGTGAACAGCCTGTCGGACTGAGGATGAAGCGGCTGCAAATGCGGGAGAGCGGTCCATTTTTCCCTGATTTTTCGTTGCGTAGTCCCACTATGCGCCTCAAAATCATGAAAAACTGGCCTCGCTCTCCCACATTTTCGCTTCGCTCCCCCTCAGTCCGACAGGCTGTGAAGGCATGAAAATGAACAAACCGGCAACCATGGCACCCGGCACCCATCCCAACGGCGAAAACGGCCCACCCATGATGCACTCGGAAAAACTGAAAAAACTCGGCGCCGCGGTCATCGAGACCGAGGCCAAGGCCGTCACCGCCCTGGTGGAACGAATCGACGACAATTTCGTGCTCGCCTGCCAATACCTGCTGAACTGCGAGGGCCGTATCGTCGTCACCGGCATGGGCAAATCCGGCCACATCGGCGACAAGATCGCCGCCACCCTGGCCAGCACGGGCAGCCCGGCCTTTTTCGTCCACCCCGGAGAGGCCAGCCACGGCGACCTGGGCATGATCACGGACAAGGACGTGGTGCTGGCCCTGTCCAATTCGGGTGAGACCGAGGAACTGCTGGTCATCCTCCCCATCATCAAACGACTCAATGTCCCCCTCATCACCCTCACCGGCAACCCGAACTCCACCCTGGCACGCATGGCCGCTGTCAACCTGGACGTGAGTGTCGAAAAGGAGGCCTGCCCGCTGGGCCTGGCGCCCACCTCCAGCACCACCGCTTCCCTGGCCATGGGCGATGCCCTGGCCATTTCGCTGCTGGAATCGCGCGGCTTCACCGCCGAGGACTTCGCCCTGTCCCACCCCGGTGGCCTGCTGGGCCGCCGCCTGCTGTTGCTGATCGATGACATCATGCACACCGGCGACGCCATTCCCGTCGTGGACGAGAACGCCCTGCTCAGCGAGGCGCTGATGGAGATGACACGTAAAAAACTGGGCATGACCGCCGTGCTGGACACCCAGGGCCGGCTTGTCGGCATCTACACCGACGGTGACCTGCGCCGCACCCTCGACCGTGGCCTGGACGTTCACAGCACCCCCATCCACGAGGCCATGACCCGCGGCCCCAGGACGGTGGCCGCCGGCACCCTCGCCGCCGAGGCACTGCGCATCATGGAATCGGGCAAGATCAACGCCCTGCTGGTGGTGGACGACCAGCAGCGGCCCATCGGCGCACTCAACATGCACGATCTGTTGCGCGCCGGCGTGGTCTGAACCGCCCCTGACCACTCCAGAGGCTCCCCAAAGATGAAAGACATACTGGAAAAGGCCGCCAATATCCGCCTGGTCATCTTCGATGTGGACGGCGTGCTCACCGATGGCAGCCTGTTCTTCGGCGATGACGGACAGGAATACAAGGCCTTCAATTCCCGTGACGGCCACGGCATGAAAATGCTGCGCAGCCAGGGGGTGGAGATCGCCATCATCACCGGCCGCCGTTCCCAGGTGGTGGAACACCGCATGAAAAACCTCGGGGTGCAGCACGTCTTCCAGGGGCAATTGGACAAACTGCCAGCCTTCGAACAACTGTTGCGGACACTGCAACTGGAAGCCGGACAGATCGCCTATGTGGGCGACGATGTCGTTGACCTGCCAGTCATGAACCGGGTGGGCCTGGCCATCGCCGTCCAAGACGCCCATCCGCTGGTCCGCCGGCACGCCCACTGGCAGACCCCCCATCGCGGCGGACACGGCGCCGCCCGGGATGTATGCGAGATGATCCTGGAGGCGCAGGGCAAGCTGGATGGGCTGATGGCCAAGTACTTGCAGTGAACATCAGGGCAGTAGCGCTCACCATCGGGGCCTGCCTGCTGGCCTTTTTCGGCTGGTGGATATTCAATCTGATCGATCCGGGGCCACCCCCCCCGCCCAGGGAAGTCCGTCACAATCCGGATTTCTGGCTGGAAAACTTCACCCTCTGGGCAATGAACGAACAGGGGCGCCCACGCTACAAACTGGTGGCCGATTACCAGGTACACTACCCGGACGACGACAGCTCGGAGCTGACCCGTCCCCACATCGAGTTCTATGCCGAGAAAGGCGCTCCCTGGGTGGTGGACTCGGAGCGAGGTTGGGTATCCTCCGGAGGCAAGCTGGTACTGTTGCTGGGCAAGGTATATATCAACCGGGAAAAGACCAAAGACAACCGGGCCATGGCGATCACCACCGAGAACCTGCTGGTCCGCCCGGACGATGAATATGCCGAGACCGACAAGCCGGTCACCATCGACAGTGAAGGCATTTTCTACGAAAGTGTGGGCATGCGTGCCTACATGAAGGAAGACCGACTACAACTGCTCGCCGATGTACGAGGCAGACATGAGCCGAAGAAAAAAGAAGCTGATCCCAATCCTGCTGACGACGCTGATGCTGCCGCAAGCGGCGCTGGCCCTGTCCACTGACCGGGAACAGCCCGCCTTCATAGAGGCGGACAAGGTCGATATCGACGATCAGAAGCACATCGCCATCTACCAGGGCCAGGTGAAGTACACCCAGGGCAGCATGCGTCTGTGGGCGGACAAGGTGACGATCTACACCGACGAGGAGAACGAACTCAAGGAAGTGATCGCGGTGGGCCGTCCGGCCCGCTACCGCCAGCGTCCCGACGGCAAGGACCAGGACGTATGGGGTGAAGGCATCAAACTGCACTACTTCGCCACCACCGAGAAGCTGCACCTGCTGAAAAAGGGCAAGCTGTGGCAGGAGGGCAACACCTTCACCAGTGACCGCATCATCTACGACATCAAGCACGATCTGCTGGTGGCCGGCCAACGTGGCGACAACCGCAAACGCGTGCGCATGATGCTGATGCCAAAGAAAAAGAGCACGCCGCAACCGGCGCAAAGCGCGCCGGCCACGAATGCCCCGGCCTTGGAGCTGGACCTGCTCAATACCGGAAGGGGCAAGAAGGACACTCGTACGGGCGCCGCAAAAACCACTCCATGAGCATCCTTCTAGCCAGTAACCTGGTCAAACGCTACAAATCATTCACCGCCGTAGACCACGTATCCTTCGAGGTACACAGCGGCGAAGTGGTGGGCCTTCTGGGCCCCAATGGCGCCGGCAAGACCACCTCCTTCTACATGATCGTCGGGCTGGTGCCCTGTAACGAAGGCGTAATCACCCTGGACGGCAAGGACATCACCCACTATCCCATGCATGCCCGCGCCCGCATGGGGGTCGGTTATCTGCCCCAGGAACCGTCCGTGTTCCGCAAGCTCTCCGTGGGTGACAACATCATGGCCGTGCTGGAGGCGCGGCCGGACCTGAACAAACGCCGGCGCGAACAGATCCGCGACAGCATCCTTCAGGAACTGCACATCGCCCACCTCTACGACCAGATGGGCATGAGCCTGTCCGGGGGAGAACGCCGGCGGGTGGAAATCGCCCGCGCCCTGGCCGCGGAACCCAGCTTCATACTCCTGGACGAACCCTTCGCCGGCGTCGATCCGATCTCGGTCATCGACATCCAGCGCATCATCACCCATCTCACCGACCGCGGCATCGGCGTGCTCATCACCGATCACAACGTACGGGAAACACTGGGGATTTGCGGCCGCGCCTACATCCTTGCCGAAGGCCAGGTGATCGCATCCGGATCACCGGACGAGATTCTCGAACACCGCAAGGTACGCGAGGTGTATCTGGGCGATGATTTCAGCATGTAAGGGCTTACCCCACCCTCCTTTACCGGCATGGATAATGCAGTAGAATTATCCGCAGGGCAGGCTCCCCGCAAGCCATCAAAATAATGAAACAATCGCTCCAACTCCGCCTCGGCCAGCAACTCACCATGACGCCCCAGCTGCGTCAGGCCATCCGGCTGCTGCAGCTGTCCACCCTGGATCTGCGAACCGAGGTCCAGGAAGCGCTGGAATCCAACCCGATGCTGGAGGCCGACGAAGGCGGGGAAGGCGAGGCCGGAGAAGCCGGTACTGCCACACCGGAATCCTCCCACAGCGAACCACCGGACGAATCCCCCTCCCAAGCGCAGACAGACACGGCCGAAGCCGTGCCGGACGCCTCCGAAACCACCCTGGGCGAGGCACAGGCAGACAGCGGCATCCCGGACGACCTGCCTGTGGATGCCGCCTGGGACGACATCTACGACACCGGACCGGTATACAGCAGCGCTTCCCCGACGGAAGACACCCGCGAGATTTACGACACCCAGGCCGGCAGCCCCGGCGAAAGCCTGCAGGACCACCTCACCTGGCAGTTGCACCTCACTCCCATGAGCGACAGGGATCTCGCCATCGCGGAGGCCATCATCGACTCGGTCAACGAGGACGGCTATCTCACCTCCACGGTGGAGGAATTGCATCAGAGCCTGGAAGGCGAATACGAGATCGAACTGGACGAGGTGGAGGCGGTGCTGCACCGGATCCAGCGCTTCGATCCGGTGGGCGTGGCGGCACGCTCGCCAGAGGAATGCCTGCTGATCCAATTGCAGGAGCTGCCCGCCGACACCCCCTGGCGGACAGAGGCCATGCAAGTGGTGGACGGGCATCTCAACCAGCTCGCGGCGCGGGATTTCACCCAGTTGAAACGCCGCTTCAAACTCAGCGAAGAGGCCCTGGACGGGCTCATCGCCCTGATCCGCACCCTCAACCCGCACCCCGGCTCGGCCATCTCCACCACCAAGGCGCAGTACATCGTGCCGGATGTATTCGTGCGCAAGCACAAGGGCAGCTGGCGCGTGGAACTGAATTCCGAGGCGGCCCCCAGGGTGCGCATCAATGCCAGTTATGCCAGCCTGGTGCGGCGCGCCGACAACAGCGCCGACAACACCTATCTGCGCAACCATTTGCAGGAGGCCCGCTGGTTCATCAAGAGCCTGCAAAGCCGCAACGAGACGCTGCTGAAGGTGGCCACCTGCATCGTCGAACACCAGCGCGGCTTCCTCGAATACGGCGAAGAGGCCATGAAACCACTGGTGCTGCGCGACGTGGCCGAGGCGGTGGAGATGCACGAATCGACCATCTCCCGCGTCACCACGCAGAAATACATGCACACCCCGCGCGGCATCTATGAATTCAAGTATTTCTTCTCCAGCCACGTCAGCACGGCTGGCGGCGGGGAATGTTCCTCCACGGCGATCCGCGCCATGATCAAGAAACTCATCGCCCAGGAAGAAGCCGGCAAGCCGCTCAGCGACAGCAAGCTGGCCACCGTGCTGGGCGAGAAGGGGATCAAGGTGGCGCGACGCACGGTCGCCAAATACCGTGAATCCATGGGCATCCCGCCCTCCAATGAGCGCAAACGCCTGGCCTGACCAGGCCCACAATCCAAGGAGTTCCTCCATGCAGATCAACCTGACCGGTCACCACCTGGACATCACCCCTCCGTTGCGCCAATACGTGGAAGAAAAACTGGAACGCCTGGAGCGCCATTTCGACCACGTCACCAACACCCACGTCATCCTCAGCGTGGAGAAACTGCGTCACAAGGCAGAAGCCAAGGTGCATGTCAGCGGTGGCGACCTGTTCGCCGACGCGGTGGAAGAGGACATGTACGCCGCCATCGATGCCATGGTCGACAAGCTGGACCGGCAGGTGCGCAAGCACAAGGAGAAATACACCGATCACCATCGCAAGGAAGGCGCAGCCCTCAACCGCGAGATCTGAACCGCCCCGAACAGCTTCAAGGCTGTGCCCAACAGCGAACCGACCACCATGAACATTGCCGATCTTCTCGTCCCGGAACGCGTTGTCTGCGATATCCGCGACGCCAGCAAGAAACGGGTCCTGCAAAACATGGCCGAATTGATTGCCAGCCATGGCTGCCGACTGTCAGGCAACGATATTTTCGAAAGCCTGATCGGCCGTGAACGGCTCGGCAGCACGGGGCTGGGGCATGGCGTGGCCATCCCCCATGCCCGTATCAGCGGCGCGAAAAACACCTTCGGTGCCTTCATCAAACTGAACGAGGGTATCGACTACGATGCTCCGGACCACCAGCCGGTGGACCTCCTGTTCGCCCTGCTGGTGCCGGAACACTCCACCCAGGAGCATCTGGGAATCCTGGCGCAACTGGCGGAGATGTTCAGCGATACCGAATTCTGCCAACGCCTGCGTGAGTGCAGCTCGGCGCAGGAACTCTATACCACCCTCAGCGGCTGGCAGCCCCCCGACTCCTGATGAGCACATCGGAGCCTGGCGAAAGCATCATCCTGCCCGGCGTGTTCATGCAGGTGATGGGCATGGGCGTGCTCATCACCGGCCAGAGCGGCGTCGGCAAGAGCGAGCTGGCGCTGGAACTGCTCACCCGCGGGCATGCGCTGGTCGCCGACGACGCACCCGAATTCAGCCGCACCGGGGATGACAGCATCCACGGCCGTTGCCCGGAGGTGTTGCGCGATTTCCTGGAGGTGCGGGGGCTGGGCGTGCTCAATGTACGCGCCATGTTCGGCATCCAGGCCGTGCTGCAAACCAAACGCCTGCACCTGATCATCACCCTGGAACCCATGAGCGCCGAACGCATATCCAACCTGGACCGTCTGCGCGGCGAACGCCGCCGGCGTCCGGTGTTGGGCGTGGAGATACCGGAGACCACCCTGCCCGTGGCGCCCGGCCGGAACCTGGCCGTACTGGTGGAGGCAGCGGCCCGCGACCACCTGCTGCACCGCAAGGGCTACGACGCGGCCGAGGACTTCATACAGCGCCAAATGCAACAGATCGGCCACCCACGCGACGATACAGACTGAACCCCCGCGCCCATTCGGTGGCCGGGTCAATACTGTTA
>CAYPEH010000072.1:0-14310 GCA_964409585.1 uncultured Chromatiales bacterium
TAGCCCCAATGTTGCACCCGGGGGTGCGAGGGCGTGCCCAGCCAGGGCCAGTTACATGAGGCAATCCCGATAGATGAGCAAAGGCCGCAGGCCGTGCCCATCATTCAGCCGTCTGATGGGCACGTTGCGCTTTGCTCATCCTGCTGCTTGGCGGTTCTCTGAGTCAGAGGCGGAAGCCGCCGTGGCGCCGTCGTTGGCGCCGGTCCACCCACAGCAGCCCGCCGATGAATCCCAGCACCAGGGTGGCCACGGCCAGGGCCAGGAACCAGGTGGGGGGGATTCCGGTGAAGGGCAGGGATTCGTCGGTGTCGCTGTCGGGGGATACGGCACGCCCTTCCAGGGCGGCGCGGACACCATCCAGACGGCTCTGCAACTGTTTGTTGAGGGCCTCCAGGGTGGCCAGACGCCGGGCCATGTCCGTGCTGCTGGCGGTGGCGGTTTCATCCTCGTCCAGTTTGTCGTCCAGTGACCCCTGGCGAAGCTGTTCCAGTTCCTTACGGCTGGCCTCCAGCGCCTCTTCCAGGCGCTTGCGCTCGGCACTGGCCTCCAGCAGGGCCTGGGTGGCCGGTTTGTCCTCGGTCACGTAACCGGCTTCCATCCAGCCGCTGGAACCGTCCGGCGCACGCACCTGCACGGCCTCGTCCTTATGTTCCAGCACCTCCAGCGGGGTGCCACTGGTAAGCACCGCCACCGGTTCGCCTTCCAGATCCGGTTTGGCATAGAGACCGACCAGCAGTTTGTCGGTCACGTAGTGGCCCGCGCTGGCGTGGGTCATCGCCAGCAGCAGACACAGGGGCACTAGGAGCCGCATCAGCCCGTTCATGTTCCGTCTTCCCCTTTGAATAGTTCCTGAATCCGTGGGCTCATCGGGGCGCATAGCGCAAGCTCTTGATCCGCCTGGCTATATGAAAAATCTCACCAGACCGTTGGGTATGGCTGCGATTTTTCATTACGCCATTCGAATCAATATCTTACACTCTGCATCCCTTCTGAACCCACGGATCCAGGTAGTTGTCATCGTTGTGCTTTCCCGCCTGCGGGACCGGGTTACTCTACCATGATCCCGTCTTATTACTATTGATCCGGCCGGGTCCGCCGCCCTGAATGAGGCGGGATGATAGGGCCGATGAAGGCCCCCCGGTGCGCCCTGGTGGCGTACCATTGGCAAGACCATACGAATGGGTTCGGGGTTCCCCGCCGGGGCGGGGGCCGCAACAGGAGCAGACATGAGCAGACATTACGACATGATCGCCATTGGTGGCGGCAGTGGCGGGTTGTCGGCCCCCGAAAGGGCCGCCCGCTATGGAAAGCGTTGCGCAGTGGTGGAGGCCAGCAAGCTGGGTGGCACCTGCGTCAATCTGGGCTGCGTGCCGAAAAAGGTGATGTGGTTCGGCGCCAATCTGGCCCATGGGCTGGAAATGGCGCCGTCCTACGGTTTTCGTATCGATTGCAGGGGCCATGACTGGGCCGTTCTCAAGGCCGCGCGCGACAGCTACATCCAAGGCATCCTCGACTGGTATGACACCTATCTGGCCGATTCCGACATCGACCATATCCAAGGCTTTGCCCGTTTCGTCGATGCCAACACCATCGAGGTGGAGGGGGAACGCTACACGGCGGACCACATCGTCGTCTCCCCCGGCGGCCGGCCGTTGGTGCTGGATGTGCCGGGCAAGGAACTGGGCATCACCTCCGACGGCTTCTTCGGGCTGGAGCGGTGCCCGCGCCGCACGGCCATTATCGGCGGTGGCTACATCGCCGTGGAGCTGGCCGGCGTGCTGCATGCGCTGGGCTCGCAAGTGACGATGATCCTGCGTGATCGTGACGACTTCCTGCCGGGTTTCGAGCCGATGTTGCGGGAAATCCTGCTGGACCACATGCTCGAGGAGGAGATCGGCGTGATCTCCGCCGGTGGCGTGGCCTCCCTGGAGCGGCTGGCGGACGACGACATCGAGGTGCGCTTCAACGATGGCCAGAGCGCCTCCGGCTTCGACACCGTGATCTGGGCGGTGGGCCGTGTGCCCAATACCGCCGGGCTCGGTCTGGACAAGGCCGGGGTGGAGGTGGATGCCCGTGGTTTCATCCCGGTGGATGAGTATCAGAACACCAACGTGCCCGGCATCTATGCGGTGGGGGATGTCACCGGCGCCAAGGCGCTTACACCGGTGGCCATCGCCGCCGCCCGGCGCCTGGCCGACCGCCTGTTTGGTGGCATGCCGGATCGGAAACTCGATTACGAAAACATCCCCAGCGTGGTCTTCACCCACCCGCCCATGGGCACGGTAGGGCTTACCGAGCCGCAAGCCCGTGCCCGGCACGGGGATGCGGTCAAGGTCTATCAGACCCGTTTCACCCCCATGTACTACGCACCGGCGGAGCGCAAGGTGCCCACGGCGATGAAGCTGGTCTGTGTCGGCGCCCGGGAAAGGATCGTCGGCATACACATGATCGGCGACGGTGTGGACGAGATGTTGCAGGGCTTCGCCGTGGCCCTGAGGATGGGGGCGACGAAGCAGGATTTCGACGATACGGTTGCATTGCATCCCACCAGCGCCGAAGAGCTGGTGACCCTGCGATGAATGTCCGTCCTTTTCGCGGCAAGGTGCCGGTACTGGGTGAATCCGTGTTCATCGATGAGACCGCGGTGGTGATCGGTGACGTGGAACTGGCCGGGGACGTGTCGGTGTGGCCGGCCGTGGTCATCCGTGGCGATATCCACTCCATCCGCATCGGTGCCCGCAGCAATATCCAGGACGGTTCCGTCCTGCACGTCACACATGCCTCCAAATATCACCCGGAAGGGTTTGCATTGAACGTCGGTGCCGATGTCACCGTCGGCCACAAGGTGGTGCTGCATGGTTGTGAGATCGGTGACCGGTGTCTCATCGGCATGGGCTCGGTGGTGATGGACGGGGTGGTGATCGAAGCCGATGTGATCCTCGGGGCCGGCAGTCTGGTGCCGCCGGGCAAGCATCTGGAGGGCGGCACTCTGTGGCTCGGCAGCCCGGTGCGCCGGGTGCGTCCGCTGAGTGAAGAGGAATTGGAATATCTGGCCTATTCCTCCGCGCGGTATGTGGAGCTGAAAAACGCCTACCTGGAAGAAGCGGCGGCGGCCGGTTGAGGGAGATGCTACCCTACGGCCATGCGCCTCGAATTCACCAAGATGCAGGGGCTGGGCAATGATTTCGTCGTCATCGACGCCGTGACCCGGCCGCAGGTTGTCGAACCGGAAACCGTCCGCCGGCTGGCCGACCGCCGTTTCGGTGTCGGCTGTGACCAGGTTCTGGTGGTGGAGCCGGCAAGAGGCGGCGGTGAAGCGGATTTTTTCTATCGTATTTTCAACGCCGATGGTGGCGAGGTGGAGCAGTGCGGCAACGGGGCCCGCTGTTTTGCCCGCTTCGTCCGCGACCGTGGCCTGACCGACAAGGATGAGATTGCCGTGGAGACGGTGGCCGGTGTCATCCGGCCGCGCCTGGAAGCCGACGGGCAGGTACGGGTGGACATGGGAGTACCCCGCCTGGAGCCGGCGCAGATCCCCTTCGAGGCCCCGCGGTCGGCCGCCAGCTATGAACTGGACGTGGGCCGGGAACGGGTGGAGATCGGTGCGGTGTCCATGGGCAACCCCCATGCGGTCTTGTTGGTGGAGGATGTGGACCATGCTCCGGTGGAGCGCCTGGGACCGCTCATCGAGGCCCATCCCCGTTTTCCGCGGCGGGTGAATGTGGGTTTCATGCAGTGCGTGGATCGATCCCATATCCGCCTGCGTGTGTTTGAACGTGGTGTGGGGGAGACGCTGGCCTGTGGTACCGGGGCCTGTGCGGCGGTGGTCAGTGGACGCCTGCGCGGCCTGCTGGATGATGTGGTCAATGTCGATCTGCCGGGCGGGCGATTGACGATCCATTGGGCCGGTGAGGGCCATGCCGTGCAGATGACCGGGCCGGCGGAACGGGTTTTTGAGGGCTGGATCGAATTATGACTACATCTGGCAAAAGCATGGCGGAACAGCCACGGGATACAGAACTGGAGGTCATGGACTTCCTGAGGGAGCATCCCGACTTTTTCGAGCGGCATCCCGGGCTGCTGGAGCAGATGCGCATCCCCCACGGTGAGGCCAATGGCTGTGTATCGCTGATCGAGCGCCAGGTGGAGCGGCTGCGTGAGAGCAACCGCAATCTGCACGAACGCATCGGTGAATTGGTGGAAGTGGCCCGTGAGAACGAACGTGTCAGTGAGCGGATGCACGGCCTGGCCCTGGAACTGATGGGGTTGGACGGTATCGGTGCGGTGGTTTCGGTGCTGCAAGGTGTGCTGCGTGACCGCTTCGATGCCGATCTGGTCAGTGTCTGCCTGATATCGGCCGACACCGGCACACTGGGTGGTTTTCAGGGTTTTCGCGTCATCGAACGCGGTGGCGCCGAAGCGGAGCCCTTCGCCGGACTGATGAAAAAACCCCTGCCCAGGGTCGGGCACCTGCGCGCGGCACAGAAAGCGGTGTTGTTCGCCGAACAGGCGGAGGAGGTACGCTCCGCCGTACTGGTCCCCCTTGGTGAGGGGCGGCCCAGTGGTCTGCTGGCGGTGGGCAGTTTCACCGAGCAGCGTTTCCTGCCCACCATGGGCACCGTGTTCCTGAAACAGTTGGGGGAACTGGTCAGCCGGGCCCTGCGACCCTATTACGATGCCGATGCCGACCGTTGGCTCATCGGCGCGGCGGACTGAGGAACCATGCACCAGGCCGCCCTTGCCTGGATCGACCGTTTTCTCGATCACCTGCGTTATGAGCGCAGGCTGTCCACCCATACCGAATCCAGTTACCGTCGCGACCTTGCCCGGCTGAGCAGCTTCTGCGATCAGGAGGGGATCGAGGATTGGTCCGACCTGGATTCCCGCCGTCTGCGTACCTTCGCCGCCGCCCGTCATCGTGAGGGCCTTGCACCGGGCAGTCTGCAACGCCTGCTGTCCGCGGTACGCGGTTTCTACGCCTACCTGTTGCGCGAGGGGCGGGTGCGGAGCAATCCGGCCCAGGGCGTGTCGGCACCCCGCCAGCGGCGTCGGCTTCCAAAGGTGTTGGATGTGGACCAGATGGCCACCCTGCTGGATGCCCACACGGAAGATCCACTGGAACTGCGCGATCTGACCATCATGGAACTGGCCTATTCCAGTGGCCTGCGTCTGGCCGAACTGGTGTCACTGAACCTGGGTGACGTGGATATCGCGGATGGCACCGTCAAGGTGACCGGCAAGGGTAACAAGGGCCGCATCGTGCCCGTGGGAAGGCGGGCCCTGAAGATACTGGAGGAATGGATGCGGGTCCGGGCTGGAATGGCGGCACCGGATGAGGACGCCTTGTTCGTCGGCCGGCGCGGCCGCCGCCTGGGCGTGCGCTCGGTGCAGGAGCGCATGCGACGCTGGGCCCTGAAACGGGGGCTGGACACCCATCTCCATCCCCACATGTTGCGGCATTCCTTTGCCAGTCATGTACTGGAATCCAGCGGTGACCTGCGCGCGGTCCAGGAACTGCTGGGGCATGCCCGGATCAGCACCACGCAGATCTACACCCATCTGGATTTTCAGCATCTGGCGCAAGTGTACGATGCCACCCATCCACGGGCGCGGCGCGGGAGAGGCCGGGGGCGGTCCGGGTGAAACCGGCCCGGCGATCCGGATCACCCCCGCGCTGTGGTCCGCTCACGGGCAGGACCAGTTCGTATCGGAGGGGTTGTCCGGCCAGGCGCTCGCGCAAACGCAGTTGTTCGTGGGGACGTAGCGGGGGGGGATGTAACGGTAGAAACACAGCCAATCGCCGTAGCGCACATCCGACGAGACGAGGCCGAACTTGGGAACCAGGGCCCTGCTGGCGTAGCCCGTGTAGGGGTCGATGCCGAGGGCGGTGGCATCCAGCTCCACCTCGACAACGGCATAGACCGGGTCCGGGTTCACCGCGTTGGTCCGGTAAAAGGCGATCCCGGAGATGTAGTTGCCCTGCACGCTCGCGTCCAAGCCCATGTCGGAGAGTTGAACAGGCAATTCATCTCGAATCGCGTAGTATTCCTGGGTCATGGTCTTCAGCAGGTCGAGCGCGGGCATCACCTCCGACACCCGTGCCTTGATCACATAATCCTTGTAGATGGGGACCGCCACGGCCGCCAATATGGCCATGATGGCGGTCACGACTATCAGTTCCAGGAGGGTGAATCCCGCCTGTCCGCCCGCGCCGGGATGTCGGCCGGGTTGCGAGGACACGCGGCGCCGCGCCGGAGCGGGTGGAACGATGGCGGGTCGGTTGGGTCTGCAAGGCATCATGAACAGAAAATACAAACGGGGGCGCTATCCCCTACGAAGTAGGCCCTGAATGCGAATCCATATAGCATGTTTCATGCCAACCAGCCTTTGCCGGGTTGCGTCGAGGGCCCTGTTTTGCAGCGTGACAGGCTGTTAGTAACAACGTTCTCTGCGAGGGAAGGCTGACGCTCTTTCCAGTTCCCATGTTGCGCCGGTTTCTTGATATAAATAACGCGGCACCCTGCGTCAAGGGGGGGCTCTGTGCAAGGATCACGTCATCCAAGCGCGTAAGTCCTTGAGAAGTCGGGGCGCCTTGAACCATGGACACGGCCATGCTTCGGTGGGTGACCGGGCAAACTGCCCGGCTACCATCACCCTGATTTCCGAATCCTTTGCCGCTTTTGGGCGCAAACTGACATTTTATGACCCGGTAGTAGCATAATGGGGCCGTTTCCGGCCTGGCCCGGATGGTTTATAAGGAAACCCTGAATAAATACCGGGGGAAGGGGCTGGTCTTGGGCATGGGGTGATCTCCCGGCCTTTCAGTCTTCCAGATACGTGTAGCCGCTGATGCCGGCGACCAGCTCGTTTTCCAGGGTCCGCCGCCGGTCAGCGCTCAAATCCATCCGCTGCAGCTTGCGCCGGTAGGCTGCGGCCAGTTCGCGTGCATCGAAATGTACGTGGCGCAGCACCTCATCCACCGATTCTCCTTCCTGTGGCTGGACCAGCCGGTGACCGCCGCCGGCTGTCCTTTCCACGTTCACCGAATGGGTATCGCCGAACAGGTTGTGCATGTCACCGAGTATTTCCTGATAGGCGCCTGCGAGAAAGATGCCCAGCAGATAGGGTTCACCCTCCCGCAGGTCATGCACCGGCAGGGTGGAATCCACCCCCGCCGCGTCCACGTAGCGGTCGATGCGGCCGTCCGAGTCGCAGGTCAGATCGCCGATGACCGCCCGCCGTCCGGGGCGTTGGTCCAGGCGGTGCAGGGGGACGATGGGGAACACCTGGTCGATGGCCCAGGCGTCCGGCAGTGACTGGAACAGGGAGAAGTTGCAGAAGTACTTGTCCGCCAGTTTTTCGTTGAGTTCGTCCAGCGCCTCCCGGTGGGCGCGCAGGCCGGGTTGCAGGCGCGGCCGCACGCTCAGGCAGATGGCCTGATACAGGCGCTCGGCCACGGCCCGTTGTTGCAGATCCAGCACCCCGTGGGTGTACATGTCCTGCGCCTCGGCCAGCCAGTGCGCCGCCTCGTGGTAGACCTCCAGGGGCGGCCGGCCGCCGGGGTCGGTCAATCCCTGCCAGAGATCGTGCAGCACCTGTGGGTCGTCCGCGGCCGGCGCCGGGAGCGGTTCCGCGGCCGGCATCGGCTCGCTGTCGATGACCTCGGTGATGAGCACGGCGTGATGGGCGGTCAGGGCGCGGCCGGCCTCGGTGATCAGGTCGGGGTGGGGCAGGCCGTGCCGGTGGCAGACGTCCCACAGAGTGTGGACGATGTTGTTGGCGTATTCCTGCACGCCGTAATTCATGGAGCAGTCGCTGCGCGAGCGGGTGCCCTCGTAATCGACGCCGAGGCCTCCACCCACGTCCACGCAGCGGATATCCGCCCCCAGGCGGCGCAGCTCGGCGTAATGCCGGCCGGCCTCGCGCAGGCCGCGCTGGATGTCGCGGATGTTGGGCAGTTGGGAGCCCATGTGGAAATGCAGCAGTTGCAGGCAGTCGAGCAGCCCGGCGGCGCGCAGTTGTTCCACGGCGTCCAGCAGTTGGGCCGCCGAGAGGCCGAACTTGGATTTCTCGCCGCCGGTGTTCTGCCAGTTGCCGTGGGCCACGGAGGCCAGGCGCACACGCACCCCCAGCAACGGACGCACCCCCAGGTCGGCGGCCTCTTTCACCACCCGCCGCACTTCGGAGAGTTTCTCCAGCACGATGTGGACGCGCAGCCCCAGCAATTGCCCGATCAGGGCCAGGCGGATGTATTCCCGGTCCTTGTAACCGTTGCAGATGACGATGCCGCCGGGGGCGGACAGCGCCAGCACGGCCATCAGCTCCGGTTTACTGCCGGCCTCCAGGCCCACCCGGTCGCCGCCGTGACGGACGATCTCCTCCACCACCCGGCGTTGCTGGTTGACCTTGATGGGATAGACGGCGGTGTATCGTCCCTGGTAGCGGTCGCTGTCCATGGCTTGGGCGAAGGCCCCGCACAAGGTGTCCACGCGGTCGCGCAGAATGTCGGTGAAGCGTACCAGCACCGGAAGCGCCAGCCCCGATGCGCGCAGTTCCTGCGCCAGTGCATGGAGATCGATGCCGGGGTGTCGGGGGTCGCGGTCCGGCCGGGCGAGCAGGTGGCCGTTGTCGGCCACGTCGAAATAGCCCTCGCTCCAGTGGGGCAGGGCATAGGTCTCGCGGGCCTTGTCGATGTTCCAGTCCTCCATGGCGGCGAATGGTACCCTATTCGTGGCCGGTCGGACGGGGCGTATAATCACAGCCCCTTTCCCTTTCACCATCTCCGGGCAAAGATCATGAAGCTGGAATTCAAGGGTTGGTTCACTGAACCGTGCGAGGAGGCGGGCAGTGCCTTTTCCCTGCGCGTCAACGGCAAACTGTACGAGGCGCAGACGCCCTACCAGAAAATCGAAATCTACGATACCACCGACTTCGGCAACCTGATGGTGATCGATGGCTTCGTCATGCTCACCGCGCGGGACAATTTTCTCTACCACGAGATGATGTCCCACCCGGTGCTCTACACGCATGCGGCGCCCAGGCGGGTGGCCATTATCGGCGGTGGTGATTGCGGCACCCTGCGCGAGGTGCTGCGTCATCCGGAGGTGGAACGGGTCACTCAGATCGATATCGACGAAGGGGTGACGCGGGCGGCGGAGAGGTTCTTCCCCGAACTGTGCGAGGCCAATGACGATCCTCGTGCCGAGCTGTTGTTCATCGACGGCATCCAGTGGATGCGCGAGGCACCTGCCGGCAGCCTCGATGTCATCATCGTCGATTCCACCGATCCCATCGGTCCCGGCGAGGTACTGTTTTCGGAGGCCTTCTACCGCGCCTGCCATGCGGCCCTGGACGATGGCGGCATCATCGTCCAGCAGAGCGAATCACCACTCATGCACATGGACATCCTGCGGCGCATGTACCGCGGCATGGGTGCGGCCGGTTTCGATCCATTGCGCACCCTGTTCTTCCCCCAGCCGGTCTATCCCAGTGGCTGGTGGTCGGCCACCATGGGAGGGAAGAACGTGGATTTGAGTTCATTCCGCCAGGCCGATGTGGATGCCCGGCCGTTCAAGACACGTTATTACAACAGCGCCATTCACCGCGGGGCATTGGCCATGCCGGAGTTCTTTCGTGAGGAACTGGCTGGGTCTTTCCCTGGGTAGGAGCGGCTACCGGCACCATTTGCGCACGTTGCGCCGTTCCCTGGCCAGGTTGCGCTTGCGTTCCTCTTCGGTGAGGAAACGGCGGCGGCCCTTGCTGTCCAGGTCGTACAGGCGGGTGCCTTCCTCGTACAGCCGGACCCGGTCCCGGTAGTATTGGCATTTCTCCAGGCGTTCCTTGCGGGCCCTTTCCTCCTTCTGCTTGGCGGCCTTCTTCTTCGCCCGTTCTTCCTCGAACATGCGCAGCAGCCGCTCCTGCTTGGCCCGCCGCTGTTGTTCGTTGGTGCTCTCCCGTTTGGCGGCCTCTGGGGGGGCGGTCTTGATGTCCAGCCTTTTTGCGTCGGCGCCTCCCGGCTTGGCGCCGTAATGGACACGGCCCTGTTCATCCACCCAGCGGTAGATCTCCTGGCCGTTGGTCAGTCCGGGCAAGGTGAGTGTGAGCAGCATGAGCAAGGTCCACATGATGTGCATTTCCTGATTACCTCATGGGTCCAATGATGCCGGGTTAATCATAACGGTGTCTGCCTGTATCGGTCAGCCGGTCCAGGCGCAGGCGCTGGCGGCCGTCGAACAGCCGCCGGCTGCCCAGCCAGACCGCGGCCATCGTGCCGAAGCCACTGCCGGCGGTGATCAGGAACATGATCAGGATCTGGTATTTGACCGCCTCCACCGGTGGCGTGCCGGCCAGGATCTGGCCGGTCATCATGCCCGGCAGGCTGACGATGCCGGCCGCGGCCATGGAATTGATCATGGGAATGGTGCCGGTGCGCAGGGCCTCCCGGCGCAGATCGCGGGTGGCTTCTGAGACATCGTGCCCCAGCATCAGGCGTTGCTCGATCAGTTCCCGTTGCTGCCTGGCGCCGCTGGTGATGCGGTCCATGGCCAGGGCGATGCCGTTCATGGTATTGCCCAGCAACATGCCCAGCAGAGGGATGGCGTATTGCGGCGCGTACACCGGCTGGGGCTGGATCACCACCGCCAGCGCCAGTACGGTGACGGTGAACGAGGAGATGAACATGGACAGGGCGCCGACACCATAGCCCCACCAGCCCGCCAGACGGTGATGCTGGCGGGCCATGACCTCGCGCCCGGCGGCCGCCAGCATCACCGTGGTCATCAGCAGCACCCAATGCAGTTCCGCGTGGCCGAACAGGGCCTTGAGCACCAGGCCCACCAGCAGCAGCTGCACCGTGGTGCGCGCCGCGGCGATCAGCAGCGGGCGCTCCAGTCTCAGATCCAGGCGCAGCGAAAGCCCGGCCAGCAGCAACACCAGCACGGCGGCCAGGGACAGATCCAGGGTGTCGAGCTGGATCATGCCGCCTCCAGCCGCAGGCCGTGGGCATCGAGGTAGGCGCGGCGGTCCGCCACCCGTTCGATCTGTCCGGGATCGTGGCTGATCCAGATGGCCGCGCCACCGGTTTCCTCCAGGTAGTCCATGAGGTATTGCTCCAGCCGGCGCACATTGCCGGGGTCCAGGCTGGCGGTGGGTTCGTCCAGCAACAGCACCCGTGGACGGTTGCCCATCAGGCGCAACAGGCCGAGACGCTGACTCTCGCCACTGGAAAGGTGTCGGGTCATGGCTTTGAGGATGGATGTGTCCAGGCCCAGCCGGGCCAGCAACGGGGCCGGATCGGTGTCGAAGTGTTCATCCACCCGTTCCCGCCACCACTGGCACTCGGCCGGCAACAGGCCGACCCGGCGGCGCCACTGCGGTGCCGGTATGGAGCTGCGGGCCTTGCCCTCCAGCCAGACCTCGCCGCGGTTGGGATCCAGGTCGGCAATGGCGCGCAGCAGCAGCGATTTCCCCACCCCCGAAGGCCCGGACAGGGTCAGGCATTCGCCCGGCGACAGTTCCAGGTCGAAGGGACCGGCCAGGGTGGTGCACAGACCGTCCAGGCGCAGGATCGGCAAGTATTGGTTTGAGGACACGAAGGGTGCAGACTTGTCCATGGCAAAGAGATCCTTGGAGAAACGATTATGGCAGAACCGGTCACCACCCAGAAATTCCCCTATGCCGTCGAGCTGGAACCCGGCCAGTACACCTGGTGTGCCTGCGGTCGCTCGAGGAATCAGCCGTTTTGCGACGGCTCCCACCAGGGGACCGGCATCGAGCCGGTGAATTTCACCATCCAGGAGGCGGGCAAGGTGTATCTTTGCGCCTGCCGTCACAGCAAGGACAAACCCTTCTGCGATGGTTCGCACAACGATCTGTGAGGCGGCCACCCGCAGCCCGGTCCCAGGAGCCGAATAAGGCGAGGTCACGTTCATGCCGGCGATGTGGGTGCAAAGGAGCCTCTGATTGAGTCACTATGTGCCTCAATCAGAGTTCCTGCCCGAGTTTGTCTATTGGGGGAAGGATGAATATCAATGGTTTGTGTGAGCCTTTATGCGGCCCTTCCCCCAAACTCCCATCCCCCGATATTTATTCAGGGCTTCCTATTGGTCCGGCCACCCAATGTTTACCCATTCAGAGCTTCAGGCAGGCGACAGATCGAGGCGCGGCGCGCGGGCAAGGGTCGTTCCCTTGGCAAGCGCCGCAACAAAGAGCTGGCGCCTGCCTGAAGCTCCGAACCGGTATATCCTGAATGAGCGGCCAGCCTGAGCCCGCCCGCGCCGGCGTTATCGAAACTGGCCGCAGAATGACTGCGGCGGCGTTTCGATGCCTTGCCGCAGGCGGGCTCAGGCGGGCTGAATGGGCAAACATTGGGTGGCCGGACCAATCAGGTATACTTCCCCGTTTTTCCCGGCCCTTCCATTGAGCTTCCTCGGTGGACCGCCCCCTTCCAGGTGACCACCCCATGGAATCCAAACCCGACGACGCACTCAGCTTCGCTCAACTCGGTCTGCACCCCTCCGTGTTGCAGGCGGTGACCGGGCTCGGCTATGAAACCCCCACCCCGGTGCAGGCGCGGTGCATCCCGCATCTGCTGGAAGGGCGCGACCTGCTGGGGCAGGCCCAGACCGGAACCGGCAAGACCGCCGCCTTTGCACTGCCCCTGCTGAGCCGCCTGGACCTGGAACGCAATGAGCCACAGGTTCTGGTGCTGGCCCCCACCCGTGAGCTGGCCCTGCAAGTGGCCGAGGCCTTCCAGAGCTACGCCCATCACCTGGAGGGATTTCATGTCCTGCCGGTCTACGGTGGCCAGTCCATGTCCCTGCAACTGCGCCAGTTGAAGCGTGGCCCGCATGTCATCGTCGGCACCCCCGGCCGGGTCATGGATCATCTGCGCCGGGGTACCCTCGGCCTGGACGCCATCTCCACCCTGGTGCTGGACGAGGCGGACGAGATGCTCAAGATGGGGTTCGCCGAAGATATCGAATGGATCTTCCAGCAGGCTCCGGAAGGGCGCCAGGTGGCCCTGTTCTCCGCCACCATGCCCAAGGCCATCCGCCGGGTGGCGCAGCAGCATCTCAACGATGCGGTGGAGATCAAGGTGGAGGCCAAGACCGAAACCGTCTCCACCATCGAGCAGCTCCACTGCGTGGTCACCCGTTACCGCAAGCTCGATACCCTCACGCGCATGCTGGAGGTGGAAGAGTTCGACGCCATGATCGTCTTCGTACGCACCAAGACCGCGACCGAGGAACTGGCGGAAAAGCTCAACGCCCATGGCTTCAGCGCCGAGGCCCTCAACGGGGACATGAATCAGGCACAGCGTGAGCGTACCATCGGCCGCCTCAAGGACGGCCGTACCGACATCGTCGTCGCCACCGACGTGGCCGCCCGCGGCCTCGATGTGGAACGCATCAGCCATGTGGTCAACTACGACATCCCCATGGACCCGGAATCCTATGTCCACCGCATCGGCCGCACCGGCCGTGCCGGCCGCAAGGGCCGCGCCCTGTTGCTGGTGCAGCCCCGTGAGCGCTATCTGCTCAAGGCCATCGAAAAGGCCACCCGCCAGCGTATCGGTTACTGGGAACCCCCCTCCGCCGAGGAACTGACAGAGCACCGCATCGACCGCTTCAAGCAGCGCCTGCGCAAAACCCTGGACAGCGAGGACCTGGATTTCTGCTACCGGGTGGTGTCACGCATCGAACAGGAGGAGGAAATGAGTCCGCTGGACATCGCCGCGGCACTGACCTTCCTCACCCAGGGCGAGCGGCCGCTGGAGGTCAGGGAGGAACGGGCACGGCGGCGTGAACGGCCCGCCCGGGACCATGAGGAGCGCCACCGCGGCGATGACCGTGGCGAGCGCCCGCCCCGCCGCGTGCGTGAGCGGCGCGACGACGACATCCCGCGCGATACCTACCGCATCGAGGTGGGCCGCAACGACCATGTCACCCCGAGGGAGATCGTCGGCGCCATTGCCAACGAGGCCGGACTGGACGGCAGGCTGATCGGCCGTATCGAGATCTACGACGACTACAGTACCGTGGATCTGCCCGAAGGCATGCCCAAGGACATCTTCCGGCACCTGCGCGGGGTCTATGTGGCGCGCAAGCAGTTGCGTATCAGTCGTCTGGATGGAACCGGCGATGGCCGGCCTCGCAAGTTCGAACCGGGGGGCAGGCCGGTCCGCAAGGCGGTGAAAAAAACCGCCCGCAAAAAAGGCCGGCTGAGCCTGAAGAAATCCTACTAAGCCAAACCTTGTGCAACATTGGGGCTGATATGTTTTGACCTGTCAATGCTTGGATTCAAACTTTT
>CAYPEH010000073.1:0-14301 GCA_964409585.1 uncultured Chromatiales bacterium
CTTAAGTTCAAACTTTAGTTTCATGTGGGCATACGCGGCAAGCCTTCCTGGCGAAACCGCCAAACCACCGGAAAAAAACCATGCACCTGCGCATGTATGTTCTGTTGTCGTTGCTGGCAATGGCGGCCACGATCCATGGAGCCGAACCCCTCCAGCCCTGGGTCGTGTACTACTCGAACCAGTTGCCCGTCAGGGCCTTCGACCCCTATCGACTGGTGGTACTCGACAGCCAGCACCACCCGTCGGTCCGAGCCCTGGCGGATCGTGGCAAAATGGTGCTGGGCTACATCAGCCTGGGCGAGGTGGAACAGCACCGCGACTGGTTTGCCGAGGTGAAAGCCGAAGGCCTGCTGCTGATGGAAAACAAGAGCTGGCCCGGCAGCTACTTCGTCGACGTACGTGATCCCCGCTGGACCCGGCGGGTGATCGAGGAACTGGTCCCCCGCATCCTCCGCCACGGCTTCCATGGCCTGTTCCTCGACACCCTCGACAACCCGCCCCACCTGGAACGCAGCGACCCGGAAAAATACCGCGGCATGACCGCTGCCGCTGCCGCGCTGGTGCGTGCCCTGCGGCTGCACTATCCCAACATCCGGCTGATGATGAACCGTGGCTACGAACTGTTGCCGGAAGTGGGCGGCCACATCGATTACGAACTGGGGGAATCGGTGTTCGCCGACTATGACTTCGACGCCAAGACCTACCGCCGGGTCCCGGAGGAGGAATACCGCCATCAGGTGGAACTGCTGCAACAGGCCCGGCGGGCGCATCCCGGCCTGGTGGTCTACACCCTGGACTACTGGAACCCTGACGACCGCGAGGGCATCGCGCAAATCTACCGGGTGCAACGGGCCAACGGCTTCATACCCCAGGTCTCGGTAGTGGAGCTGGACAGGATCATCGAGGAGCCGCCGGTGAAATGATGCGGCTGTTCTCCATTCTGCTGCTGATCCTCTGGCTGCCGGCCGCCCACGCCGGCGACACACTGCCCCGCACGGTCCTGACTTTCTACGACAGCCAGGTGAACCCGGAGATCGCCTTCAGCAACGCCCACCAGTTCGCCGAGATGCCCCTCAACCATCTGGGGCTGATCCTGCGTTACCTGGACATACGCCAGCCACTTCCCGATCTGGACCGGATGCCGGAGGTACGCGGCATCCTGCTGTGGTTCGAGCAGAACTCCCTGCCGGACGCAACGGGTTTTCTCAACTGGTGCATCCGTGCCCTGCGCGCGGGCAAACGGATCGTGATCCTGGGCGACCACGCCTTCGAAAGGGAAGAAACCGGCAAACCGGTCCCACGCCCCGTGCTGGACCGCTTCTGGAGGGAGTTGGGTCTGCAGCAGGAAAACGACTGGGTCAGCGCCACCTACGACACCCGCTTCATTACCCACGGCGACGACATGCTTGGCTATGAGCGCGACCTGCAGGGGATCATGCCGGCCTACGGCGTAATGAAACTGCGTGATGCCGCCGCCCGTTCCCATCTCATCGCCGAACGCCCGGGTCCGCAGCCGGTCCGCAGCCACCTGGTGGCAACCACGCCCAGGGGCGGCTACGTGGCGCCAGGCTACGCCTATTTCAGCAATCCCACACTTTCCCAGCGTCTGTGGTACATCAACCCCTTCCTGTTTTTCCGTACCGCCTTCGACACCGGCGACCTGCCCAAGCCCGACACCACCACGGTCTCCGGGGAACGCATCTACTACAGTCATATCGACGGTGACGGCTGGCGCAACCTGAGCCTCATCGAGGGCTATTACGAACGTGGCGCCTATTCCAGCGAAGTGGTACTGAAGGAGGTCCTGATCCCCTACGACGACCTGCCGGTGACGGTGGGCCCCATCGCCGCCGAACTGGACCCGGAGCTGTTCGGCGACAAGGACACCATGCGCATCGCCCGCGAGATCTTCCTCCTGCCCCACGTGGAGGCCGGCAGCCACACCTACACCCACCCCCTGGAATGGGTGTTCTTCAAGGACGCGCCGCCCGACAAGGAAAGGCCGTTCCTCGCCAGATACCCCCGCCCCAAGGGCCGCATCGGCCGGCTCATCGAAAACCTGCTCAAGCGGGAAGGCGGGGACCGGCCCGCCGCACCGGATTCGGCGCGCGCCAGCGGGAAAGGACCGGCCTACCGGATCAGCGATCACTACGAAGCGCCGCGCGTGTTCTACGCCGGACCGTTCTCCGTGCAGCAGGAGGTGCAGGGGGCGGTCGAAGTCATCCAGCGGTTCCTGCCGCCGGGCAAGCGGGTGGAGATCCTGCAATGGTCCGGCAACACCCAGCCCTTCGCCGAGGTCCTCGCCGCCACCGCCAGGGCCGGCCTGCGCAACATCAACGGCGGCGACACCCGCTTCGACCGCGACTACGACTCGGTGGCCTGGGTCTCGCCACTGGGGCGGCAGGTGGGCGAATGGTTCCAGCCCTACGCCTCCAACAGCAACGAGAACACCTATACCGACCTGTGGACCGACCGCTTCTTTGGTTTCCAGCACTTGGTGCAGACCCTCCACAACACCGAGGTGCCCTACCGCCTGAAACCCATCAATATCTACTACCACATGTATTCCGGCGAACGGCTGGCCAGCCTCAACGCCCTGCGCAAGAACCTGAACTTCGCCCGTACCCAGGCCATCGCCCCGGTCAGCACCAGCCACTTTTCCGCCATCGCCGACGGTTTCATGAGCACCCGCATCGAATCACTGGGCGAACAGCGCTGGCGGATCCACGACCGTGGCGCCCTGCAAACCCTGCGTTTCGACCGCGCCACCTTCCGTGGGGTCGATTTCCAGCGTTCCGAGGGGGTCATCGGCCAACGCCACCTGCACGGCAGCCTCTATGTCCACCTGGATGCCAGCCACCCTGCCCCGTTGGTGGCCCTCAAGGAAATCCGGCACGCGGACAGGGAACCGCCCTCAAAACGCCCCTACCTGATCCGGGCACGCTGGCGGGTACGGAACTGGCAGGAACTGGACGACGGCTTTGCCGTGGAGGTGGAGGGTTTCGGTGCCGGTGAAATGCTCTGGCAAATGCCCCACCCGGGCCGCTACCGCATCGAGACCGGACGGCACCCGGCCTGGAGCGTGGAAACCGCCCCCGATGGAACCCTTTCCATCCGGCTGCCGGAAGGGCCCATCCAACCGCTGACCGTGCGTGTGCATGGTCCGGAGGCGGCATGAAGGCCCACTACCTGACCTTCGCCACCCTGGTCGCCGCGGGCATCGCCGCCAGCCTCGCCCTGATCCCACCGGATCAGGAAATGGCCCTGATGTACCTGAAGAGCCGCCAGATCCCCCAGGCCCAGGCCATCTACGAACGCCTGTTCGCCGAGGGGGACCAAAGCGTGCAGGTGGTGATCCCGCTGGTGGACATCTACCTCTCCCTCGGTTCGGTCAACCGCGCCGTGGAAGTGCTGGAACCCTTCGTCGAGCGCCACCCCAAAAACGTGCCGGCGATGGAAAAACTGGCCAAGCTCTACCAGTACGCCCAGCGCCCGCTGGATTACCTGTCCATCCAGCAACGCCTGAGCGAACTGGACCCCAGTGAACGGCGTCTCGGTGAACTGGCGGACATCTACAACTTCTATGGCCGTTACGAACAACAGATTGCCACCCTGCGCCAGCTGACCAGGCTGTACCCGGGCAACACCCGCCGGTCCCTGGACCTGGCCCAACTGCTGGCCGCCCGCAAACGCTATGACGAGGCCATCGCCAGCCTGCGGCTCATACAGAAACAGGCACCGGAAGACTTCGACCAGTCACTCAGCGAACTGCTGGTCTACATGTACCTCTCCGCCGGCCAACCGCAACAGGCGCAGGCACAGGCCGAGCGCTGGGTGGCCCGGCACCCGGACGACGTATTGACCTTCTCCGCCATCCTCCACAGTCACGGCCACCCGGAACAGGCCCTGGGATTGTTCCAGCAGCTGCTGGGCAAGGCCGAATCCGACCCGGCACTGCTGGCTGAACTGACCGAACTGGAGATCACCACCGGCCGTGGCCGGCAGGCCTATGAGCGCCTGTCCCGGTTGCAGGAAGAGGGCAATCTGCCGATGGACCTGTTGCCCACCCTGGTGGGACTGGCGCTGGACCACAAACAGGTGGACCGCGCCCTGCAACTGGCCGCGGAACTGGACCCGCTGTGGCTGCCCGACTGGACCACGGTCACCCTGATCGGTCATGCCCTGCAGGATGGTGGCGAGGGCTTTCTGCAGACCTTCACTGCCAAACTGGACGAGGCCTGGCGGCGCGACCATCCGGTCCTGGCCGCCCGCATAGCACTGGCCCTGGGTGACCGGGATGACAGCGAATACTGGCTGACGGCCGCCCTGGAACGCAGCGACCTGAGCTTCGCCCAGAAGGTGGATATCGCCCGTCTGCAACTGGAGATGGGCGAGACCGGCAAGGCCATGGCCCTGCTGGAAGAACTCTCCGACAACCCGGGGGTGGATGCGGAACTGCTGGCCGGCCTCGCCCCCTATTACCTCAACAGCGGGCGTATCCAACAGGGCCTGAACCTGTTTGGCCGCCTGCGCGCGCAACGTAGCGAGCCGGTCCTGACCGAGGCCTGGATGCTGCTGGCGGCCGCGGCGGGCAGGGAGCAGGAAGTACGTGAATGGCTGCAAAGCCCGGAGGGCCTCAGGATCGGTCCACGCGAACTGAACGACCTCTATTACGCCGCCGCCGAACGGGGCCACAAGGATCTGGCCCTGGTCGTGGCCATGCGCATTCATGCCCGCAACAGCGGCCCGGAACAGACACGCCTGCTGGTATCGGCCTTGCTGGAATCGAACCGTCCCGGCGATGCCCTGGTGTATCTGCGCCAACTGCGCCGTGACCGGGCCGAGGGCCTGGAGGGCCTCTGGGAACAGGCCCTGCTGGGTGCCTGGAAAGCAGGCCTGGCCAGCCGGGAGGAAATGCTGGCGTACTGGACCGACCGCCTCCAGAACATGAACCTGAGTCCCAAAATGCGCCGGCAGGTGGCCTTTCAGATCCTCGATCTGGGGGAGAAGGAACTGGCACTGTCCGAATTCCGGCGCCTGGCTCAGAACGCCGGCCCCGATCACCCCGACGTGCAACAGCTGATCTATCTCTGGGGCCCGTTTCCCGGCGAAGAGGCCCTGGCCTGGCTGGAAGGCCGCGCCCGTGGCGCGGGGAAACGGGACCTCCCAGGCTGGCTGAAACACCTGCGCGCCGCCGGCGGTGCCGAACGTATCCCGCCCCTGCTCGCCTCCCTGCCCCGTGAGCGCCACAGTGCCGCAACCGATGCCCTGCTGCTGGACGTGCTGGTGGAACTGCGGGACATGAAGGCCTTCGACCGCGAACTGCTGCGCCAGGCCCAAGCGACCACCGACGGCACACGATTGCAGAAGCTGGCGGAACTGGCCTTCCGCGAAGGGCGTGATGCCACCGAGACCGCCGTCTGGAAACGGCTGCTGGCCGTGGAGCCGGATCACCGCCTGGCCCTGCGCAAACTGGCCGACGCCTACTATCGCACCGGCGACCGGCAGAACACCCGCGAAATGCTGGAACGCTACCACGCACTCTACGAGGGTGACTGGGAGACCCGCTACCTGCTCGGCGAGACCTATTCGGCACTGGGGGAAGGCCAACGCGCCAACCATCAATACATGCTGTCACTGGATGGACTGCGCGGCGCCGACCAACTGAACAAACGCATGCGCGTGGTGCGTGCACAGATCCTGCACCGCCTGCGCCAGTCCGCCGCGGCGCAACAGGCCTATGCGGAACTGCACCGGCAGTACCCCGACGATACCGCCCTGCGCGCCGATTACGCCGCCATGCTGATCGAGAACGGCCACCTCGAACAGGCCAGGCACGTGCTGGCCCGCGTCCCCCGCCGGGGCGGCGGGTGGCCCCAGGAGGCCCCGCTGTAATGGCCGGCCTGCGTGCACTTCCCCTGTGGGCGGCACTGCTGCTGGTGGTGCTGCCCCTGCTGGCGCAGGGCGGTGCACGCTCCAGCGTACATATCGATGGCGACGTCGCACACCTGACCCTGATCTTCCCGCAACCGGCCCAACATACCCGCCGTGACCGGGGCCGCGACCGGGTATTCGCCTTCGATCAACCCCTGGACCTGCCCACCGGGACCCTCGCCAATCAGCTCGGTCCCTGGCTGGAAAGCATCTGGGGCGGTTATGACGCCCTGCTGCTGCGTCCCAGGGAAGGCGTTGCCATGCAGGTGGAACAAACCGGCCGGGAACTGCGCATCCGCCTGGACAAGGCGGCAACCAGACCGGCGGCCAGGGTGGAAACGGAAGCGGAGCCCGAAGACCCGGGACAGTTGCTGCGCCTGGAACGCCTGGGGGCGGTCTACAGGATGGAGAACGGCGATTTGCTGGGCGCCGCCCGGCGGCTGCGGGAACTCATCGGCGCACACCCGGACCTGTTGCAGGCCCATCTGGACCTGGCCGATGTGGAACAACGCCTGGGGCGCTGGCAGGCGGCCATCGAACACTACCAGAAGGCCCTGGATCTGGCGCCGGACAACCGTGACACCATCGCCGCCAAGACCCGTTTGCAGCAGCTGCACGGTCCACGCCTGCGCCTGGACACCTCGATACAGCACGTCAGCAGCGCCGAGGACCAGTGGATCACCCGGGTGGACGCACGGCTGACACCCCATGCCCGGCTCAATCTGGACATGGTGCTGGAACACAGGCGCATGGATACCCATGACTCGAACGTCACCCGCCTCGATGGCCAGAGCCTGCCTTTCGATGGCACCCGCCAGCACATGATCCTGGACTTCGGCCTGTTCCCCGGCGACCAGACCCGGCTGCGGCTGAGCCTGACCGCCACCGGCAGGCAACTGGGCCTGGGGGTGGGCTGGCAGTACACCGGCAATCCCGGACGGACCTTCCTCTCCCTGGATTGGCGGCGGCCCTGGACGGGCACCCTGGAAGCGGTGGCCGGATACGGCAGCCGCGACCGCATCGAACTGCGGCACGAGTACACCTATCGCTCACGGCTGCATTTCACCGGTGGTGTCAATCTCAACCGCTATGAACTCTACGATCTGTCCAGGGCCGCCGAGAGCATCGGCTTCGATTTCGGCGTGCGCTACGACCTGCCCTTCCAGGCTCCGGGACTTTCGGTGGGCTACTCGGTGGATCACGAAACCATCACCCACCGGGCCGAGCTGCGTGACCCTTTGGGGGTGCAATACCGGCCGCTCGAACTGCTCTCCCATGAAATCCACAGCATCGATCTGGCCTGGAGCGACCGGCTGACCGATTACCTGCGCTTCGATACCCGTGTCGGCTATGGTTACGATCGCATCAACGGTGACGGACCGTTCCTGTCCCTGGACCTGATCTATGAGCCGGCCCCGGAACTGGAATCGGGACTCTACCTCAACGGCAGCAATACCACCGGACGCGGCGCCGATGCGTCACTGATCCAGGGGGGCGGCTATCTGGAGTGGAGGTTCTGAGGAAACTCTGAATCAAGGCGCGCGCGCCTTGATCAGAGTCCCCTTTGGGAGATCGCCTATTGGGGGAAGGATATGAATCAATGGCTTACGGGAACGGTCATGCACCCCTTCCCCCAAACCCCCATCCCCCGGTACTTGTTCAGAGATTCCCTAACAGCTTGCCGGACTTGGGGTTACACTGAAACCACGACGACCCACGAGGAACACGAACATGAAATGGATCAGCATCCTGTTGGCACTGACCCTGGCCGGCTGCGCCGGTGATCCGCCGCTGCCGGGAAGGGACTACGTCGACACCACGGCCATCCGCGGCGATCTGCGGGTGGCGCTGTTGCCGTTCGAAAACCTCAGCAACCAGCCCAACGCGGGCCTGATCGTGGCCCAGCTCGCGGCCACCGAACTGTACAGTCAGGGCCTGTTCCAACTGATCGAGGAAAGCCAGTTGCGACGCACCCTCAAGGACCGCAAGGTGAACATCGCCCGCCTGGCGGAGCACAGCCACGCCGCCGCGGTGGCCAGGCAACTGGGCGTCGATGCCGTGCTGCTGGGCAGCGTTTCCGAATACGGCTACCAGCATGGATTGCACGAGGAACCGGTGGTGGGTATCAATGCGCGCCTGGTGGATGCCTCGGGCAATGTGCTGTGGGCCTCCAGCCACTCCGGCCGTGGCCGCGGCTATCTGCGGCGGGAAAGCGTCAACCAGACCGCTCAACGGGTGGTGGCGGAAATGATCGGCCAGTTGCGCACGGCCCTGGGACGATAAGAGCGGTGACGGAGCAGACCTCCAATACCCTGCCAACGGCCGCCGCGCCGGAACACCCGACCCCGGTGGAGGCACAGATTGCCGAGCCGGCGCCGCAGGAGGACAAGCGCTTTATCTACATGCGCCCCAGCGCCTGGGTGGAAATCACCGCCTTTCTCCTCATCGCACTGCTGATCGACTACCTGCTGCTGGATGGAAACCGCTACGCCGGCATCAACCCGCACCCGTTCTGGATCATCGTCCTGCTGACCTCCGTACAGTACGGCGCCAACGAGGGCATCGGCGCCGCCGTCCTTTCCAGCATCGCCCTGCTGGCCGGGCACCTGCCGGAACAGACCATCGACCAGGACATCCATGAGTGGTTGCTGGGTATCGCCAAGTACCCGCTCCTGTGGACCGCCGCCGCCGCCGTGACCGGCGGACTCAGTTCCCGCCATATCGACGAGAAACAACGCATGGGCCGCGAACTGGAAGAGGCCCGCCTGCGCGAGAAGACCCTCACCGACGCCTTTCACCAGGTCAACTCCCTGAAGGAGAAGCTGGAAGTGCGCGTGGCCGGCCAGTTGCGCACCGTGAGCCGGACCTGGAAGGCGGCCCAGGCCATCGAACAACTGGACCCGGCCCAGGTACTGTTGGGCGTGACCGAGATGGTCAGCACCCTCATGGAACCCAACAAGTTCTCCGTCTACACCTTCGCCGAAAACCGTTTGCAGGCCAGCATCCAGAAGGGCTGGAAGCGCAAGGACCGCTACAAGCGCATCTTCGACGCCCAACAGCGCCTGTTCCAGGCCGTGGTCGGCAACCGCCAGGTGTTGTGCGTGGCCGATCCGGTGGACGAGGCCATTCTCAATGGAGAGGGTATGCTGGCGGGACCGCTGATCAATCCTAAAAACGGTGAACTCATCGGCATGCTCAAGATCGAGGATCTGGGCTTTGCGCGCCTGTCGGTGAGCACGGTGGAAAACTTCCGTTTCATCTGCCAGTGGATCGGCACCATCTACGGCAACGCCGTTCAGCATCAACAGGCCAAGGCCCGTCAGTTCTTCCTCAGCGAGGAGAACCTGTACAGCGAGGCCTTCTTCGAACGCCACAAGGAGTTCCTGGTCGATCTGGCCAGGCGCCTCAAGTTCGATCTGACCATGATCACGGCCAAGCTGGACAACTACGAAAAACTGCCGAACGAGACCCGCATGCAGTTCGCCGTGGCCCTGGGGCAGACGGTGGAAGAAGTGCTGCGCGATACCGATCTGGCCTTCCAGCAACAGAGCGCCAACTGGGAATTCGCCATTCTCCTGCCGGGCACGCCGGTGGCCAACTCCTACATCGTCGAGCAACGCCTGCGCGACGGCCTGGCCAGTCATCTGGACTACCTGGTGGCCGAAGTGGAATTCAGCTTCGACACCGTGGTGCTCAACGAGGTGCGGGTGATGAGCGATGCCGGCGAATCGGCGGAGATGCTGCTCACCGACGGCGCCCATATCACCAACGACGAGCTGTTCCAGCGGCAGAAACGCTTCCTGGTGGACCTGGCCCGGCGCCTGAACTTCCGCCTCGTCATGATCCGCCTGCGGGTGGCCCAGTTCACCCAACTGCCCCCGCCGTTGCAGGAGAGCTTCGGGAAAATCCTCAACCAGGTCATCCAGGACCTGATGCAGGGCAACGATGTCGGCCTGCATCACCACAACAAGGTGGGCGAGTTCTTCGTCGTCCTGCCGGGTATCGAGCGGGAGCGCGCATTGGAAATCGAAACTGCACTGAACGAGGCGCTGGAGGAACACTGGGGCGAGGATGCCTCCCGGCTGACCTTCAGCGTCCAGGTCACCACCCTGCATGAATAGGGGAGCCCTGAACAAGTACCTGGGGATGGGGGTTTGGGGAAAGGGTGCATCGATACGCCCGCAAACCATTGATTTTCATCCTTCCCCCAATGGGCAAGCCCCGCAAGGGAGCTCGGATCGGGGCGCGCAGCGACTTGATCAGAGGTTCCATGGCGATTCACGCAGTGCCGAACATCATTCCCGCCGGGCGCCGCCCCTGTGCACCCTCCCGTTTCTGTTCGCCACCCTGTTCACCCTGGGCAGTGATGGATATCTCATCCACCTGATCCTGCAACGACAGTTGACACTCTGGCTGGCCCTGCCCCTGCACCTGCTGGCATGCACCCTGCCCGCCGCCATGGTGCCTTTCTGCCGCCGCCGGGAAAAAGACTGCCGCCTGCTGTACCTGGCCTCCCTGACCACCCTGGCCCTGGGGCCGGTGGGTGCCCTCGGCTCCCTCTACAGCGGCCTCACCTATGTCATACAGCGCCGTACCGCAACGCCCTTCTACGAGTGGTATGAAACCATCCTGCCGGACCAGACCACCACACCGCAGGAACGGCTGATGGAACGTCTGCGCGCCTGGGGCCAGGAAACCGAATCCCTGCACCGGGAACCGGTCCCCTTCAACGAGGTGCTCACCTCCGGTTCCCGCAGAGACAAGCAGGCGGCCATCGCGCTCATGGCCCGTCAGTTCAATCCGGCCTTCGCTCCCGCCTTCCGCCAGGCACTGCACGATCCGGACAACGCCGTGCGGGTACAGACCGCCTCGGCCATCACCCGCATCGAGGATCAATATCACCGCAGGGGCATGGAACTGGAGAAACAACTGGCCATGGGCGAAGGCGACATCGAGATCCTGCGCAAACTGGCCCAGCACTATGACGAACACGCCAGCGCCGGCCTGGCCGATGCCGATACCCTGGCCGAACACCGGCGCAAGGCGGAACACCTGTACGAGGAAATCGTCCAGCGGGCGCCGGACGACGTCGACTCGCTCTGGGCACTGGGGCGCCTGTATGTGCGTTGCGGACGCATCCGCGAGGCGGCGGAACGTTTCGAGCAGGCACTGGCGGTGAATGACAGCCACATCGATCCGCGCTGGAGGGTGTGGTACTGGGAGTGCCTGTTCAGCCTGGGCCGGTATCAGGATCTTCGTGAAGAGGTGCGCGCGCACTACCATGACGTGCCCCGATCGGTGGACTTCCCCCCCGCCCTGCTGGATAGCATCGAGCTGTGGTCCGGTGACTGCAAACGGAAGGTACTGGAGGCACCTTCTTGAAACCACGCGACCATCGAACGCCGGCCGATGTCTGCATGATCCTGGAAGGGAGCTATCCCTATGTGGCCGGCGGCGTATCCCATTGGACCCACGACCTGATCCTCGCCCAGGAACACCTGAGCTTCCACCTGCTGGTGCTGCTGGCGCCCAACTCGGACCGCACGCCACGTTATGAACTGCCGGAGAATGTCACCGGTGTCACCCACGTGGTATTGCAGAAGGTGACCCGTGGCGCCAGGCGTGTTCCGCACCAGGCCCGGTTGATGGAACAGATCGAGCCGGCCATCCGCGGCCTCACCTCCAACGGCGGCCTGGAGGATCTGCAAGAACTTTTGCGGATCATCTCTCCCATGCGGGACCGGCTGGGCGAGGAGGTGCTGCTCAATTCCAAACACGCCTGGGAGCAGTTCCTGCGTATCTACCGGCAGGATTTCCCGGACAGTTCCTTTCTCGATTATTTCTGGACCCTGCGTGGTCTGCTCGGCGGTCTGTATGCCGTATTGCTGGGCCCCATGCCACGCGCCAGGGTCTACCATTCGGTCTCCACCGGCTATGCCGGTCTCTACCTGGCGCGCGCCCACCTGGAGACAGGCCGCCCCGGGATACTCACCGAACACGGCATCTACACCAACGAGCGCCGCATCGAGATTGCCATGGCCGACTGGCTGCACGAGGACAACACCCTGCAAGGGCTGGCCATCGATCAGGAAAGACGTGACCTGCGCGATTTGTGGATGCACTCGTTCACCAGCTACTCCCGGGCCTGCTATGCCGCCAGCGATGCCATCCTCACCCTCTTCGAAGGCAACCAGAGTTTCCAGCTTCAGGACGGCGCCGATCCCGCCAAAATGGCCATCATCCCCAACGGCATCGACTTCGAGCGCTACTCCGCGGTCGAGCGGGTGGAAAACCGCCGCCCCACGGTGGCGCTGATCGGCAGGGTCGTGCCGATCAAGGACGTGAAGACCTATATCCGCGCCATTGCCCAGGTACGGGAGGTGATTCCGGAAGTGGATGCCTATCTGCTCGGACCCTATGACGAAGACCCGGGCTACTACGAGGAATGCCGCAGGCTGGTGGCCCACGAGCACCTGGAAAACACCTTCACCTTCGCCGGCCGGGTCCCCCTGAATGAATGGCTGGGCCGCATCGACCTGATCGTGTTGACCAGCATCTCCGAGGGGCAGCCCCTGGTGATCCTGGAGGCCGGCGCCGCCGGCGTGCCCTGTGTCGCCACCAACGTGGGAGCCTGCCAGGAGATGATCATGGGCGACAGCCGCGAGGAACCACCGCTGGGCCCAGCCGGCGAGGTGGTGCCCCTGTCCAATCCTTCCGCCACCGCCCGCGCCATCATCCGCCTGCTGGACAACCCGCAGAAACTGGCCGCATGCAGTCACGCGGCAAGGGAACGGGTGCGCCTGTATTACAACAAGAAGGATCTGGACCGCACCTACCGCGACCTCTACGAGCGGTACCGCAACCAGGAGACCGGCCCCATCCTGGCCGGGGAGGCCGCCTGATGGCCGGTATCGGTTTCGTCCTGCGCAAACTGGCCCGCCGTGACGATCTGGCGGGTGTGTTCCAGGGCTATTTCTATTCCGCCATCGTCTCCAGCGGACCGTGGCTGTTCACCATCCTCACCCTGGGCCTGCTGAGTGTCATCGGCCACCAGTTCCTCTATCGGGAGGAACTGGCCACCTTCCGCATCATCATCATCTACAATTTCGGCTTCTCGCTGGTACTGTCGGCGCCGTTCTTCATGATCGCCACCCGCCACCTGGCGGACCTGATCTATGCCCGCGAGGCGGAAAAGGCGCCGGGCATGTTCCTGGGTGCACTCACCACCCTGTTCGCCATCCATGCCCCCCTGGTGCTCTGGTTCTATCTCATCTACGCGGATATCCCGCCCCTGTTGCGGGTCGGCGCCATCGCCAACTACTTCCTCATCACCGGCATATGGCTCAGCAGCGTGTTCATCACCGCCCTGAAGGAATTCAGCTTCGTGACCCGCAGCTTTGCCGTGGGCATGATCGTCTCCCTGCTCAGTGCCGCGGCCCTGGCCTCCGTATTTTCGATCAGCGGCATGCTGTACGGCTTCAATCTGGGCCTGGCCATCATCTTCTTCGGCCTCAGCTCACGGGTGTTCGCCGAATATCCGGAAACCCCTCGCGAACCCTTCGCCTTTCTGCGTCACATGGGCCGCTACTGGAAGATCGCCATGAGCGGATTTCTCTACAATCTGGCCGGCTGGGTGGACAAATGGATCATGTGGTTCGCACCGGAGCGGGAGCGGCTGCCGGCGGGTTTCATCTCCTACCCCGATTACGACACCGGCATGTTCCTGGCCTACCTGACTATCGTCCCGGCCATGGCCCTGTTCACCTTCCACGTGGAAACCCGTTTCTTCGAACACTACCTGCGCTTCTACCAGGACATCCAGAGCCACGTCCGTTACGAGCGCATCGAGCGGAACCACCGCGAACTGTGGAATGCCATCATGGACAGCGCCCGTGGGCTGCTGGTATTGCAGGTGACCATCTGCACCCTGGCCATACTGCTGGCCCCGGCGATACTGGAAGAACTGAAGGTCTCCCCCATGCAGCTGGGCATCTTCCGCCTGGGTGTGCTGGGGGCCATGTTCCATGTGCTGACCCTGTTCCTGATCGTCAGCCTCTATTACTTCGACGTCCGCCGGCAGGTGCTGTTCGTCACCGCCACCTTCCTGGCCGGTAACGCGGGACTGACCTGGCTGTCATTGCGGATGGGCACTGCCTGGTATGGCTGGGGCTATGCGGTGGCCGCCATTCTCGGTTTTGCCGTGGCCTATGTGCTGGTCGCCAACCATGTACGCAACCTGCCCTACCAGACCTTCATACGGCGCAATACCTCCATCTATCAATAAAAACCGGAAAACCGGCTTGAATTTTGCAACCATAATCCCTACTTTCCGAACCAAGGGAAACTCTGATCAAGTCGCTACGCGCC
>CAYPEH010000074.1:0-14083 GCA_964409585.1 uncultured Chromatiales bacterium
ATGCTTTCAACTATTCAACCAATCCTCCGTGCACCGATTCGCGAGAGGAACCACAGTTTTTATACGAACCTGTATTATGGCTTCTTCTCGACTTGCCACCAGCTTCCCATCACCAACACATGATAACCCTTTCACCTTACCTAAGGTCTTATATTTGAGATTAACCAAACTACTCGGATGTATCTCATGAATGTTATATACAAGCGCAAGCTGACCTGTTGACAAACTATCTATACGCTCAATTTGACCAAGCCCAGCACAACCATATAAGGAAGTTATAATTGCAAGATACACTAGTTTATGCATTCTTATACACCCCTCGCCACAACACAAAACAAATAGCCGGAGTAGAATATCATTCTTGTAATAAATTCGCCTCGTTAGCGTCATATTTCATGTTTTTGAAAAAATTGGCGCCATTCATTTAGTACTCCATTTACCAAGTCAAGAGCATCATAACTTGCGCCATCGTTTAGAAATATTTTTATAGATTCCTCACCAACACCATAACCTCCTTTTCCGTAGCGTCCAACACCGTATCCTTGTGAACTTATTGAGGACGAAGTTATTACCTTCCTCTTTGTAACCCTGAAATGCTTGCTAGCTGTGGCAAGGTCACCACAAACTTTTAACCAATGGTTGTTATATAGGGCTTGTATTTGGCTTTCACCCTTAGCCGATTGCGGCACACTTGGATCTTTTCTGATCCAGTCAATCATGGAGTATCCAGTAACTACAAAATTGAACATACGATCACTCGTTACTTCTTCATCAAGAAGTTTAGAATCACGTTCTAACTTGGCAAAAAGCTCTTTAGCTGTGGTTAAACCGTACGTCAAACTCATCTTTTCTCCACGCGTCGCAATAGCGGGGGACGGGGTCAGGTCTTGCAATCCAACACCTAGAACATCAATTCAGACAAATGTACTCCGGACGCACACCCGCCATGTTCACACCAAGGCATTCCACCATACCCGATGGATACACAATTTTTTTGATAAGTCCCTTCTTTTCATATCAGGCTACTTCAAGTTCGTCCATCCGCCTTGCACATGGTGTTTTCCCTCCTGAAAGATCCTGATACAGGTCTTCCAGGTTTTCCTTCAATTCTTCGAGTGCCTCCCCTTGAGTCATATAATCAGGATATTCCTCCAAATACCCCAACCACCACTCTTCGTCTTGCCAGTATATATATTTCGCCTTACTCATCTTGCAACTGCCTATTTCCTAACAGTGTCCTATCCGAACTCCATTCAGTCTGCCACGAGGAAAGGATCAAGGTCGGGTCCTTATGCCAATGTATCACCCGTCCTGGTTTTGGCTCAGCCACGCGGGACACGAGTGTCGGCCGGGGCGGCCCGTCGGACGCCGTCTGGCAAAGGCGACCACCGTGCATAAATTGTGTCAGCGGAAAGATCCGCGCCACAATCCCATTCAACAAAGTATTTCCCGTTATGGATACGCCTGAATTCCGCTTCATCCTTGAGCGGCGCGAATGCTTCCGAGTCCAGATAGGGTTTCACGTCGAATAATCCAGCGCGTCCATCCTCCGCCTTAACGTACAGCATGAGATTTTCCTTCGGGATCACTTCCACTATGTTCATTGATCGAAACCTCGCGAGGAAACGGGGCCAAGTCTTGCAATCCAGCATTCAGGAATCCATACACAGACAAATACTGCCCTGAACATCCTGGCCCCATTCGACCTTCCACCGCATTTTCCCAGCCGTGACCTAAACCTACTCCGCAAGGACCGGGGAGTTCAAGCCGTGCCGGCAGGGGTGGCCGCGCCCCGCCGGTTCGTCCGGCGGGGTGTGCCATCACGTTGATTTTCCTGGGGAGAGTCCCCAAGCACGGATGGATGCGGGTTCGGGGCGGGGCCCGCTGCACTCAGGCGAGGCTCTTGGAGACGATTTCGTAGACGTCCCGGGAGAGGTCGCGGCGGGCCGCCATGCGTTCCAGTTCCGCGCGCATCAGGGCCTGGCGGTGTTCGTCATGGCGCCGCCAGCGGGTGAAGGCGCCGGCCAGGCGCGCGGCCACCTGGGGGTTCAGGGGGTCGAGCGCCAGCACCTGGTCGGCGATGAAGCGGTAGCCGGAGCCGTCGGCGGCGTGGAAGGCGACCGGGTTGCCGTGGGCGAAGGCGCCGATGAGGGCGCGGAAGCGGTTCGGATTGCGGAGGTCGAAGGAGGGATGGTCCATCAGTTCGCGCACCCGGTCCAGGGCGCCGGGGCCGGGGGAGGTGGCCTGCACGCTGAACCATTTGTCCAGCACCAGGGGGTCGTCCTTCCAGCGCCGCTGGAAGTCGGCAAGCACCTGGTCGCGTTCGTCGCAGTCGAGGCGGCTCAGGGCCGTCATGGCGGCCATGGCGTCGGTCATGTTGTCGGCGCGCAGGTATTGCTCCAGGGCCAGTTGCCGCAGCGAGGGGTCGTCGAGGCGGACGAGGTAGTCCAGGCAGAGGTTGGTCAGGCGCCGCCGGGCGATGGACTGGGCATCGATGCGGTATTCACCGCCGCGGCCCCGCTGGTAGAGGGATTCGAAGCGGTCGCGCAATTCAGCCGCCAGGGTGCGCAGGACGAATTCACGGGCGGTGTGGATTTCATCCACGCGGATCACGTCCATCTGCTCTCCCAGGTATCCCTCGGACGGCAGGGTGAGGATCTCCGCCAGCAACGCCTGGTCGATGGCGTCATCGTCCATGACGGCGGCGAAGGCGGCGACGAAGCTGCCCTCCAGGCGCGGATCGCGCCCGGCCATGTGGTCGTCCACCAGGCGCAACAGGGTGCTCACGGCCAGGTTCTGGCCCGCCTCCCAGCGGTTGAACGGGTCGGAATCGTGGGCCAGGAGGAAACGCAGACGCTCGTCCCCTCCGTCGGCGCGCAGGCGCACCGGCGCGGAGAATCCGCGCAGGATCGACGGCACCGGTTCCTCCCCGATCCCGGTGAAGCGGAAGCTCTGTTCGGCCTCGCGCAGGTGCAGGATGGCGGTGGTGCCGGGAACCGCCTCACCGTCGAGATGCAGCGGCAGGTCCCGGCCCTGCCGGTCCAGCAGGCCCACGGCCACCGGGATGTGCTGGGGTTTCTTGTCCGTCTGGCCGGGCGTGTCCGGAATGGTCTGCTTCAGGGTGAGGGTGTAGCTGCGCTCGTCCGCGTCGTAGTGGCCGCGGGCCTCCAGGCGCGGGGTGCCCGCCTGGCTGTACCAGAGCCGGAACTGGCCCAGATCCGCGCCGTTGGCGTCCTCCATGGCGGCGACGAAGTCGTCGCAGGTGACCGCCTGGCCGTCGTGACGCTGGAAGTACAGGTCCATGCCGCGGCGAAAGCCTTCGGCCCCCAGCAAGGTGTGGATCATGCGCACCACCTCGGCACCCTTCTCGTACACCGTCATGGTGTAGAAGTTGTTGATCTCGATGTAGGAGTCGGGGCGCACCGGATGGGCCATGGGGCCCGCGTCCTCGGGGAACTGCAAGGCGCGCAGGGCGCGCACGTCCGCGATGCGCTTGACCGCCCGCGAGCCCATGTCGGAGGAGAATTCCTGATCGCGGAAGACCGTCAGGCCCTCTTTCAGGCTCAATTGGAACCAGTCGCGGCAGGTGACGCGGTTGCCGGTCCAGTTGTGGAAATATTCGTGGCCGATGACCCCTTCGATGTTCTGGAAGTCCGTGTCCGTGGCGGTGTCCGGCCGGGCCAGCACGTACTTGGAGTTGAAGATGTTGAGCCCCTTGTTCTCCATGGCGCCCATGTTGAAATCGTCCACGGCGACGATCATGTAGGTGTCCAGGTCGCATTCCAGGCCGAACACTTTCTCGTCCCAGGCCATGGCGTTCTTCAGCGAACGCATGGCGTGGCCGCAGCGGTCGGCATTGTGGGCCTCCACGTAGATGCGCAGATCGATCTCCCGGCCGGACGGCGTGACATGGCGGTCGCGGATACAGGTCAGGTCTCCCGCCACCAGGGCGAACAGGTAACAGGGCTTGGGGAAGGGATCCTCCCAGGTGGCCTCGTGGAGACCGTCCCCGAGGTCCCGTTCGGCGATCAGGTTGCCGTTGGACAGCAGCACCGGATAGCGCGCCTTTTCCGCCACCACGGTGGTGGTGAAACGGGCCATGACGTCGGGCCGGTCCGGATAGTAGGTGATCTTGCGGAACCCCTCCGCCTCACACTGGGTGCAGAACAGGCCGCCGGACTTGTACAACCCCTCCAGGGTGGTGTTGTCCTGCGGGCGGATGCGCGTGGTGAGCTCCAGCGTGAAGGCATCCGGCAGGCCGTCCACGGTCAGACGGTCGGCATCCACCCGGTAGGCGGACGGTTCCAGGGGGGTCCCGTCCACGGAGAGGGAAACCAGCTCCAGGTCCTGCCCGTCCAGCACCAGGGGCCCCGGCGGGACGGCCTCGTTGCGGCGCAGGGTCAGACGGGAATGGACCCGGGTGGATTCCTCGCCCAGTTCGAAACGCAGTTCGACGGTTTCAACCCAGTGGTTGGGCTGGGTGTAGTCCTTGCGGTAGATGGTTCGGGGGGTGTCGCTCATGGAGGTCGTGTGTGGTTGGCAAGTCTGATTGACCGCTAAGGTACGCCAGGGCACGCAAAGGGAAAACCGGGTTTGGAACGTGAAATGTCCATGGATGTTTGACCGCAGGTCGGCAAGGGATTGCCGACCTACATCGACGACAACAGGAACACCTTTTCCTGCATGCGCGTCAGGCCCTTCTCCTTCAGCGCCGGGTTCTCCTCCAGCATATCCGCCGAAAACAGCGGTTCCACCCGGTAATGGCCTTCATACAGGGCACGCACCTCGCTCTCCTCGACACTGAATGGCGGGCCCTGCATCTCGCCCTGGGGATATTCCATGGTCACCAGCAGCACCGGGACCGATGCCGGCAGACGGGCCATCAGATGTTTTGCGTAAACCTCGCGCATCTCCGGCGGCATGGCCACCAGGGAGGCACGATCGAATACCGCCCCCACCTCGGCCAGGTGACGCACGTCGAGATCGAAGAAATCACCCTGCAGGATCTCGATTTCACCGGAGCGCCAGCGGACGAAGCGGCCTTCATCATCGCGCTCTGCCGGCAGTTTGTTCTCACTGAAGAAGGCCTCCACCGCCAGTTCGCTCAATTCCACGCCGAGGACACGATGGCCCTGCCCCGCCAGCCACAGCATGTCCAGGGTCTTGCCACACATCGGAACGAAGACCTGACTGCCCGGTTCGACACCGGTTCGCTGCCAGAAGGATTCGAGATGGGCGTTATAACGGTCCTGGTGCCAGCCGGTGGTGCCGTTGCGCCAGCGTTCCAACCAGAATTCGGGGTGCATGTCGGTTTTCCCTTCGCGTACTTTTGCGGTGAATTGCTTTCTCACCAACGAAACGGGGGGCACAAGGCCCCCCGCTGGATTCCGTGTTGTGCCGGTTCAGCCGATGGCCGCCACGCACAAGGCCATCAGGCCGGTGGGATAGACACCCAGGGCCAGCATGGCGAGGCCATTGGCGGACAATACCACGCGGGTGTCCATGCTGGCCTCCAGGGCTGCGTCGTCCTCCGGCTTGTCGAAATACATCAGCTTGACCACGCGCAGGTAGTAGAAGACACCGATGATGGCGAATGCCACGGCCACGCCGGCCAGCCAGACCATATCGGCCTGAACCACGGCGTAGAGCACTTGCAGCTTGGCGTAGAAACCGACGGTGGGCGGCACGCCGGCCATGGAGAACATCAGCAGCAGCATGACGAAGGCGATCCAGGGGCTGCGGTCGTTGAGGCCCTTGAAGTCGTCCAGGTTCTCCGCCTCGAAGCCCTTGCGGCTCAACAGCAGGATCACGCCGAAGCCGCCGGCCGCCATCAGTGCATAGGTGATGGCGTAGAACATGGAGGCGGAATAGCCGGCCTGGGTGCCGGACAGGATGCCCAGCAGCAGGAATCCCATGTGGGAGATGGTCGAATAGGCCAGCATGCGCTTGATGTTGGTCTGGGCGATGGCCACCAGGTTGCCGATGGCCATGGACAACACCGACAACACCACCAGCATGTCCTGCCAACTGCCATGCACGCCACCGAGACCATCCGCCAGCAGGCGCATGACCATGGCAAAGGCGGCGATCTTGGGGGCGGAACCGACGAACAGGGTCACCGCGGTGGGTGAACCGTGGTAGACGTCCGGCACCCACATGTGGAAGGGAACCGCGCCGAGCTTGAAGCCGAGGCCGGCAACGATGAACACCACGCCGAAGGTCAGCACCAGATTGGAGACGCCATGCTGTCTCACCGAGTCGGCCACCTCGCCCAGATCCAGGCTGCCGGTGACGCCATACACCAGGGACATGCCATAGAGCAGCATGCCGGAAGCCAGGGCGCCGAGAACGAAATACTTCATGGCCGCCTCGGAGGCGTTCCGGTTGTCCCGGTCGATGGCCACCAGGGCGTACATGGACAGGGACAACAGCTCCAGGCCCAGGTACACCGTGAGCATGTTGGCGGCGGAGATCATCACCATCATGCCCAGGGTGGCGGTGAGGCCGAGGACGTAGAACTCGCCCTTGAACAGATCCCGCTCCTTCAGATAGTCGCGGGCATAGAGAAAGATGCCGAAGGTGACCAGGTAGAGGAACAGCTTCAGCACATCGGCCATGGGGTCCTGAACGAAGGTGCCGCTGAAGGTGGAGACGGTCTCGCCGCCGGACAGGTCCCAGGTGAGGACGGCGGCGATGATCAGCGTGAGCTGGGAGAGCAGATAGGTCACCGTGCGCTGGCTGTCCTTGAGGAAGGCGTCCAGCACCAGGATGAAGGAAGCCATGCCGAGAACGAACATCTCGGGAACGGCCGGGGCGAAGTTGGGTATTTCGAAGGTCATGGTTCTAGTGCTCCTTCAAGGTGATAAGTTAGGACGCAGAGCGTCCCAGGCCGATCCAGGCAAGGCGCCGTCCGCAGGCAATGGCCCAGCCCTTGTCAAGGACGGCAACACCGCCTGGGTCGGCCTGGGACGCTCCCTCCGGGCCAGCCAGGAAGCGGCCATCTGCGGCGTTGCGCTCGCTTGAATTGGCGACGGCCAGTCCTGCGCTCGCGCGCCTTGCATCTGACCGCTTCCTGACTGGCTGCATCCCAACTTATCACCTTGAAGGAGCACTGGGTCGTCAATTCACTCCCACAACCACCGCAACCTCGGTGGCCGGCAGCTTGGAAACCGTCACATGCTGGATCAGGTTGTCGATGGAGGCGTGCATCACCTCCACCAGGGGATCGGGCCAGACGCCCAGGCCCAGCACGGCAATTGCCAGCACCCCCAGGATAACGGACTCGCGCGCGCCGATGTCCTTCATGCCGCGCACGCTGTCGTGCACGACGGCGCCGAAGATCACCCGCTTGACCATCCACAGGGTGTAGGCGGCACCGACGATGAGGGTGGTGGCCGCCAGGAAGGCGAACCAGAAGTTGGCCTGGAAGCTGGAGAGGATGACCATGAATTCGCCGACGAAGCCGGAGGTGCCGGGCAGACCCGCGTTGGACATGGCGAACAGCACCATGAAACCGGCGAACACCGGCATGGTGTGGACCACGCCACCGTAATCGGCGATCTGGCGGGAATGCAGGCGGTCATACATGACGCCGACACAGAGGAACAGGGCGCCGGAGATGAAGCCGTGGGAGACCATCTGCACCATGCCGCCTTCCATGCCCAGGGCGGCCCCCTGGGAGCTGCCGCCGGCCTCCAGAATGCGGAAGACGATGAAGAACCCCAGGGTGACGAACCCCATGTGGGCGATGGACGAATAGGCGATCAGCTTCTTCATGTCCTGCTGCACCAGGGCGACGAAGCCGATGTAGACCACCGCGACCAGGGACATGGTGATGATCAGCCAGTCCAGCTCGCTGCTGGCGTCCGGCGTGATGGGCAGGCTGAAGCGCAGGAAGCCGTAGCCGCCGATCTTGAGCATGATGGCCGCCAGGATCACCGAGCCACCGGTGGGCGCTTCCACGTGGGCGTCCGGCAACCAGGTATGCACCGGCCACATGGGCACCTTGACGGCAAAGGCCAGCAGGAAGGCAATGAAGATCAGGATCTGCTCGGTCAGGTCCAGCTTCAGGCCGTGGAAATCGAGGATGGCGAAGCTGCCGGACTGGTAATACATGTAGATCAGCGCGACCAGCATGAATACCGAGCCGAGGAATGTATAGAGGAAGAACTTGATGGTGGCGTAGACACGGCGGGGCCCACCCCAGATACCGATGATGAGGAACATCGGCACCAGCATGCCTTCCCAGAAGACGTAGAACAGAATGGCGTCCAGGGCGGAAAAGACGCCGATCATGAGACCTTCCATGATCAGGAACGCGCCCAGGTACTGCGGCACCTTGTACTGGATCACTTCCCAGGCGGCCAGCACCACCAGCACCATGGTGAAGGTGGTGAGCAGGATCAGCGGCATGGAAATGCCGTCCACACCCAGGTGGTAATGGATGTTGAAGGCGGAGATCCAGGGCAGCTTCTCCTCGAACTGCATGGCGGCGGTGGAGCTGTCGAATCCGATCCACAGCGGGATGCTGAGCAGGAAGGTGGCGATGGAGACGATCAGGGAAAGGCGGCGCGCGGCATCGGGCGATCGGTCACCGCCGGCCAGCACCAGCAGGCCACCGATGATCGGGGTCCAGACAACCAGGCTCAGGATGGGCCAATCAGCAATCATGGAATCGATCCCTTATGAAAACACGCCGGGCAGGACGAGCCAGCTCAGCAGAGCCACCAGGCCAATGATCATGGCGAAAGCGTAGTGGTAGAGGAAACCGGTCTGAATGTGGCGCACCACCGCCGACAGACGGCCGATGAGATTGGGAATGCCGTTGACGATCCAGCCGTCGATGACGGTGACGTCGCCCTTGCGCCACAAGCCGCGTCCCAGGGCACGGCCCCAGGCGGCAAAACCGTTGATGTACATCTCGTCGAAGCCGTATTTCCGGTCGAGGATGTTGTAGATCACGATCAGTCCGCCCTTGATCTTCTCCGGCAGGTCCGGGCGCTTCATATACAGGAACCAGGCGGTGCCGAGACCCGCCATGGCCAGCCAGAACGGAGGCGCCATCATGCCGTGCAGGATGAAGCCGGCGACCCCGTGATAGCCCTCGCCCATCTCCGCCAGCACGTCATGCTCGGGGGCGACGTGAATGGCACTGCCGAAGTAATCGCCGAACAGGATGGCCTCCACGGTGAGCGCACCGATGACGACCGAGGGCACGGCCAGGGCCATCAGTGGCCAGGTCACCACCTTGGGACTTTCCTTCAGGTGGTGGGCGGCATGTTCGTCACGCGGGCCCTCGCCATGGAAGACGAGGAAGAACATGCGGAAACTGTACAGGGCGGTGACGAATACACCGGACAGCACCAGCCAGTAGGCCAGATCGGAACCCGCTATCTGGGAGGCATGGGTGGCCTCGATGATGGCGTCCTTGGAGAAGAAGCCGGAGAAACCGGGGAAGCCGATCAGGGCCAGGGAACCGATCAGGGAGGTCCAGTAGGTGATGGGCATGTACTTCTTGATACCGCCCATGTTGCGGATGTCCTGATCGTGGTGCATGCCGATGATGACCGAACCGGCGGCCAGGAACAGCAGCGCCTTGAAGAAGGCGTGGGTCATCAGGTGGAAGATGCCCGCGGCATAGGCCGAAGCGCCCAGCGCCACCATCATGTAACCCAGCTGGGACAGGGTCGAATAGGCCACCACGCGCTTGATGTCGTTCTGCACGATGCCGATCAGGCCCATGAAGAAGGCGGTGATGGCGCCGATCACCAGTACCACCGACAGGGCGGTCTCCGACAATTCATACAGCGGCGACATGCGCGCCACCATGAACACACCGGCAGTCACCATGGTGGCGGCGTGGATCAGGGCGGAGATGGGCGTCGGGCCTTCCATGGAATCGGGCAGCCAGACATGCAGCGGGGCCTGGGCCGACTTGCCCATGGCACCGACGAACAGCAGCACGCCGATCACCGTCATCAGGCTCCACTCGTTGCCGGGAATGATCTCCAGGGTGGTGTCCTTGAGCGCGGGGGCCTTGGAGAACACCTCGGCGTAATCGATGGTGCCGAAATACATCAGCACCGCCGCGATACCGAGCAGGAAGCCGAAATCGCCGACGCGGTTGACCAGGAAGGCTTTCAGGTTGGCGAATACGGCCGTCTCGCGCACCGACCAGAAACCGATCAGCAGGTAGGAAACCAGGCCCACTGCCTCCCAGCCGAAGAACAGTTGCATGAAATTGTTCGCCATCACCAGCATGAGCATGGAGAAGGTGAACAGGGAGATGTAGCTGAAGAAACGCTGGTAGCTGTTGGTACCGGCCTTGGAATCCTCCGGCCAGTTCTCCTCGTCATGGGCCATGTAACCGATGGTGTAGACGTGCACGCAGAAGGAGACGAAGGTGACCACCACCATCATCAGGGCCGTGAGACGGTCGACCAGGAAGCCCACCTCGAAATGGATACCGCCGGAAACCATCCAGGTGTAGACCGCCTGGTTGAAGACCTCGCCGCCATTGAACAGTTGATCCCACAGGGTGTAGATGGCCCCGGCAAGGGACACGCCCACGCTGGCGATGGTGACGGTGTGCGCGCCCTGGCGTCCGATGCGGCCGCCGAACAGGCCGGCGACGATGGCGCCGAACAGGGGCGCGAGGACGATGGTGAGATAGAGATTTTCCATCTGGTCAGCCCCGCATCGAATCCAGTTCGTTGACGTTGATGGTGGCGCGGTTACGGAACAGCACCACCAGGATCGCCAGGCCAATGGCCGCCTCCGCCGCCGCCACGGTCAGGATGAAGAAGACGAACACCTGACCGGCGGAATCATTGAGGAAATGGGAGAAGGCGATGAAGTTGGTGTTGACCGCGAGCAGCATCAACTCGATGCACATCAGCAGCACGATGACGTTCTTGCGGTTGAGGAAGATACCCGCCACGCTCACGGCGAACAGGAATCCACCCAGAATCAGATAGTGGGACAGACCGATCATTTCTTCGTTTCCGCTTCCATCTTGACCACCTTCAGACGGTCGCGCTTGCGCACCCGCACCTGCTGGGAAGGGGTCTGGTATTTGGTCTCGTAAGGCCGGCGGCGGTGCGTCAGGGCAATGGCCGCGACGATGGCGACCAGCAGAATGACAGCCGCCAGTTCGAACGGATAGACATATACGGTGTAGAGCAGGTTGCCCAGTTCGGCGGTGTTGCTGTAATCGGCGGCATGGCGGACAGCCTGATCGGCATGCTCCAGGCCCTTGCCGCTGTAGAACACCAGGGCCATTTCCACGATCACCAGCAGGGCGATGAGGATACCCACTGGCAGATACCTGGCAAAACCTTCCCGCAGGGGAGCGGTATTGATGTCCAGCATCATCACCACGAACAGGAACAGCACCATGACCGCGCCGACATAGACCAGCACCAGGGCGATGGCGAGGAACTCCGCCTCCATCAGCATCCACAGGGCGGCACTGGTGAAGAAGGCCAGCACCAGATGCAGCACCGCGTGAACGGAATTGCGTGCGGTCACCACGCGGATGGCCGCATAGGCCAGGATGGTGGTGAAGAAGTAAAAAACAGCCGTTTCCAGAGTCATGGGCGGTTACCGGTAGGGTGCATCGGCAGCACGCGCGGCGGCGATCTGCTCTTCGTACTTTTCACCGATGGCGAGCAGCTTGTCCTTGGTCATGATCTGCTCGCCGCGGTTCTCGAAGTGGTATTCGAAGACATGGGTCTCGACGATGGCGTCCACCGGGCATGCCTCCTCGCAGAATCCGCAGAAGATGCACTTGAAGAGGTCGATGTCGTAGCGGGTGGTGCGGCGGCTGCCGTCGGCCCGCTGCTCGGATTCGATGGTAATGGCCAGTGCCGGACAGGTCGCCTCGCACAACTTGCAGGCGATGCAGCGTTCCTCGCCGTTGGCGTAACGGCGCTGGGCATGCAGGCCACGGAAGCGAGGTGACAGCGGGGTCTTCTCTTCCGGGTACTGGATGGTGAATTTCTTGCCGAACAGGTGGCGTCCGGTCACCGACAGGCCACGCATGAGTTCCAGCAGGAACAAGCTCTTGATGTAGTTGAAGACGGTCTTCATGGCTGCCTTCCTCAATCGAACCAGGGGCCGAGACCGGCCATGATGGCGGCGCCTTCCACCAGCAGCCATACGATGGTGATGGGGATGAACACCTTCCAGCCCAGGCGCATGATCTGGTCATAGCGGTAGCGGGGGAAGGTGGCGCGGAACCACAGGAAGCAGAAGATGAAGAAGGCGGTCTTGATCACCAGCCAGTGCAGGCCCGGCACGCCGATGACCGGCACGCCCTCGAAGGGGGACAGCCAGCCGCCCAGGAACATCAGCGAGGTCAACGCGGAGATCAGAATGATGTTGGCGTATTCGGCCAGGAAGAACACGGCGAAGGCCATACCGGAATATTCCACGTGGAAACCGGCGACGATTTCCGATTCGCCTTCGGCCACGTCGAAGGGGGCACGGTTGGTCTCGGCCACACCGGAGATGAAATAGACCAGGAACAGTGGCAGCAACGGCAGCCAGAACCAGTGGAACAGGCCACCCTGCTGGGCCATGACGATCTCGCCCAGGTTGAGGCTGCCACCGGCCATCAGCACGCCGACCAGGGCAAACCCCATGGCGATTTCATAGGACACGATCTGTGCGGCGGAGCGCAGCGCGCCCAGGAAGGCGTATTTCGAGTTGGATGCCCAGCCGGCGATGATGACGCCGTATACGCCCACCGAGGTCAGTGCGAGGATGTAGAGCAGGCTGGCGTCGATGTCCGCCAGCACCAGGCCGGCATCGAAGGGGATCACCGCCCAGGCAGCCAGGGCCGGCGCCAGACTGAGCATGGGGGCGATCAGGAACAGATAGCGGTTGGCCTGCCGGGGAAGGATGATCTCCTTCATCAGCAGCTTGAGCGCATCGGCGATCGGTTGCAGCCAACCCTTGGGACCCACCCGGTTGGGGCCGATACGGACCTGCATGTAACCGATGATCTTGCGTTCGGCGTATGTCACATAGGCCACGGACAACATGACCGGTATCATGATCAGGATGATCTTGCCCAGGATCAGCAGAAAGGCCTGCCAATCGGGAGAAAACCAGTCCCATATGGAGAGAAGGAATTCCACGTCGAACCTTCTATAGTTTCGTTACGTCAAGGATGCACCGGGCGCTCAGGCCCGTTCCAATTCCACGTCACCACAGGCACCGCCCAGCGCCGTGGTCCCCGCCAGCGCGGCGGAAATCCAGACACAGCCCGCGGGCACGCGGTCGTCGATCTTCACCGGCAACACCACTTCCGCATCGCCCTGCCGCACCCTGGCCCTGCGTGCATCGGCCAGTCCGCTCTCCTCCGCCTGCGCCATGGACAGACGTACCGCAGCCTCCGGAGCATCCGGAGTTTCCTGCAACGGCGTGGAGCGGCGGACCAGTGCATCCACGGCATGGATGGGAACATCGGCCACGCGTTCGATGCCTCCGCGGCTTGCCGGCAGTTTGAGATCCATCGCCTCCGCTGCCGGGGCGGAAACCTGCATGTCCTCCATCCCGGCGCGCAGCTCGTCACGCACCTCTTCCGAAGACATGTAATCGAAACCATCGAGATTAAGCAGATTGCCCAGAACGCGCAGCACTTTCCAGCCGGGGCGGGCCTCACCCAGGGGCCTGACCACGCCGCCAAAGGACTGCCACTGGCCGGCCGCGTTGACGAACGTGCCCGAGGTTTCGGTGAAAGGTGTGATGGGCAACATCACCTGCGCGCATTCCTTCAGGTCCTCGCTGGCATAGGCGGTCAGGGCCACCACACCGGAGCACTGCTGCAATGCCTGCACGGCGGCATCCCCCGCCACCGTGTCATAGCGTGGTTCCACACCCACCAGCAGGCGCCCCCCCTGACCGCCGGCGAGCATCTCGCCGGCGTTGCGGCCGGGCTGCCCGACCGCGGCACCGGCGGCTCCCCGGTGGGGCACTGCACCGGCGATCCAGGCTCCGGCCGAATTGGCGCCTTAGGCCAGGTAACCGAAGCTGGCCCCGGACAGTTCCGCCGCCGCCTGGGCCAGCCCCCGCAGTT
>CAYPEH010000075.1:0-13505 GCA_964409585.1 uncultured Chromatiales bacterium
ATGTTCGGGAACACGGGAACAAGCCCCTCAAGCTCGCCAATGGCCGTTTTCTGTTGCTGGCAACCGAAAGGGATCACGCACGTGCGCATTTTGTCGCCTGGTACCGGACTGTGGGCTCGACCTGGCTGCGGCGGCGCGTGGCGCTGTATCAGGAACGCCTGGGGGTCGAACCATCGGGGATCGAAGTGCGGGATCTGGGTTATCGGTGGGGCTCATGCGGTGAAAAAGGCATGCTGAATTTCCACTGGCATACGGTACTTCTGCCGCCACCCATTGCCGATTACATCATCGTCCATGAACTGGCCCATCTCATTGAGAAGCACCACACGCCACGATTCTGGCGTCTGGTGGAACGGGTGTTACCCGATTTTCAGGCGCGAAAACAGTGGCTGGCGGAGAACGGCGGAGGTTATGGTTTTTAGAAGGGTCCAGAATGGAACTGTTCGCACCCCGTACAAGACGACCTGTAGTCCCCCATGCCGAGCATTCTGATCGTCGACGATGAGGCCGCCATCCGCGAAATGGTGCGCTTCGCCCTGTCCGTGGAGGGCTTCGAGTGCCGCGAGGCGGCCAACGCCGACGAGGCCAGGATGCACATCCAGGAGCAGATCCCCGACCTGGTCCTTCTCGACTGGGTGATGCCCGGACAATCGGGCCTGGCGCTGACGAAGAGCCTGCGCCGTGATCCCCGTTCCCGCGGTCTGCCCATCATCATGCTCAGCGCCCGTGGCGAGAACACGGACAAGGTGAGCGCACTGGACGCCGGGGCGGACGACTATGTCACCAAGCCCTTTTCTCCCTCGGAACTGATCGCCCGCATCCGCGCCGTCCTGCGCAGGACGGGCACGGGGGCATCGTCCGCCGGCGCCGTGGAGGCGGACCTGGTGATCGACGATCTGGAGCTGAGCCCCGGCAGCCGCCGCGTGCGGGCGGCGGGCGCCGAGGTGGAACTCGGCCCCACCGAATTCGGTCTGTTGCATTTCTTCATGTCCCACCCGGAACGGGTGTACAGCCGGCGTGAACTGATCGACCACGTATGGCCGCCCAACACGTACGTGGACGAACGCACCGTGGACGTACACATCCGCCGTCTGCGCAAGGCACTGGAACCCAGTGGACACGCCACCCTGGTGCAGACCGTTCGCGGTGCCGGCTACCGGCTCTCACGGAACCGGCGCAGCCCCGATGGCCGGTGAACTGTGGATCGGGCTGGCCGTGGTGGCGCTGGCCGTCCTGGCCGGATGGGCGGCCGCCTCCGCCATGGCCGGGGTGGCCCTGGCCGCCGTCCTCTATCTGGCCTGGCACCTGTTCCAACTCTGGCGCTTCAACCGGTTCGCCGATACGGGCAGCGATCCGGCCCCCCGATTGCCATTGGGCCTGTGGCAGTCCGCATTCGGCCACCTGCGTCGCCTGCAACGCAGCGACCGCAAGCGCCGCAAGCGGCGGGGCCGCTTTTTCACCCGCTTCCGCCAGGCGGTCTCCGCCCTGCCCGACGCCCTGGTGGTATTGAGCCGGCACGGGGAGATCGACTGGTGCAACCGGAACGCCAGGCACCTGCTGGGGCTGGAATGGCCGTCGGTGGCAGGCAAGCGCATCATCGAAGAGGTGCGCCACCCGCTGCTGGAGGAATATCTCGAACGCGGCGAATTCACCCGCCCCCTGGAAATCGAGTCTCCCTCCAATCCTTCCGTGATGCTGTCCGTCCACGTAGTGCGCTTTCGCAAGAAGAAACAGCAATACCTGTTGCTGGCCCGTGACATCACCGATATCTACAATCTGGACCGCAGCCAGCGGGACTTCATCGCCAACGCCTCCCATGAACTGCGGACACCGCTGACGGTGATCCGTGGCTACCTGGAAACCCTCGAAAACAGTGCCGGGCATACCGGGCCGGAAGCCATGGCACTGCAAAGCATGGCCAGGCAGGCCGGCCGCATGCAGGGCATCATCGACGATCTGATGGCCCTGTCCCGGCTGGAAATGGCCGGCATCGCCACCACCGGGGAGGCAGTCGACATGGCCCGAGTGCTGGAGCAGGTGGTGGACGAGGCGCGGGTGATCGCCGCCGACAGCGGCCATGAAATCCGGCTGCAGGCAGACCCCGACCTGTGGCTGGACGGGGACAGCGACAACCTGCACAGCGCCGCCTCCAACCTGGTGATCAACGCCATCCGCCACACTCCGCCCCGCTGCCGGGTGTGGGTCCGCTGGGGCGAGGCCGACGGCGGCGGCCTGCTGGAAGTCGAGGACGACGGTGAAGGGATCCCGGCCCGCCACCTGTCCCGGATCACCGAGCGTTTCTACCGGGTCGATACGGGCCGCTCCCGGGAATCCGGGGGCACCGGCCTGGGCCTGTCCATCGTCCGGCGCATCGTGGAGCGCCACGAAGGGGAACTGACCATCCACAGCGAGGTGGGCATTGGCAGCCGTTTCTTCTGCCGCTTCCCGGCGCACCGCCTGCTCCGCGGCGGTGCGCCGGACGATCAGCCGTCCCGGTAGAGATTCTTCAAGGCCCCCTCCAGGCACGAATAGGAAAACTCGAAGCCACTCTCCAGCAACCGCCTGGGCACTACCCGCCGCCCCCTCAGCACCAGGTCCGCCGCCTCACCCAGAGCCAGCCGCAAAACCGGCGCCGGAGCACGCAGAAAGGCCGGCCGCCCCATGGCACGGCCCAATTCAGAGGCGAAACCGTTGTTGCTGACCGGGTTGGGCGCCGTCAGGTTGACAGGGCCACGCAGATCGTCCCGCTCGATGAGATGACGAATGGCCGCCACTTCGTCATCCACGTGTATCCAGGACAGCACCTGCCGCCCGTGCCCCATCGGACCACCGGCAAACAGGCGGAACGGCAGTGCCATGGCGGGCAGTGCCCCGCCCTGGCGGCTCAGGACCACCCCCGTGCGGATCAGCACCCGGCGCACCCCCCACTCCTCGACGGCATCGGTGGCAGCCTCCCACTCGGTGGCCAGTTCGGCCAGAAAGCCCTTCCCAGGCGGGGAATCCTCGTCCACTTCCCGGTCATCGCCGAAACCGTAATAACCGATGGCCGATGCCTGGATCAGCACCCGCGGCCGTCCCCCCATGCGCAATGCCCCGGTCACGGCACGCGCCGCTTCCAGGCGGCTGTCGCGGATGAGCCGCTTGCGGGCCGGTGTCCAGCGCCGGGGAATCAGGCCCTCCCCGGCCAGGCTCGCCCCGGCGAGATTGACGATGACATCGGCGCATTCCGCCACCTCCGCCCAACCCTTCGTCCCACGGCCATCCCAGGCCAGCAGGGAAACCGCGTCGGGCATGTGCCCCGCATACCGGGCGGGATTGCGGCTCAGCACCACCACCCCATGCCCCGCCCCGGCCAGGCAGGCACTGAGCGCACGGCCGATGAGTCCGGTGCCCCCCATGATGACGATGTTCATGCCCTCTCCCTCCCGGAATAATCACTAAGGGAACTCTGATCAAGTCGCTACGCGCCTCGATCAGAGTTCCCTTACAGGGGGTTGTCTATTGGGGGAAGGATGCAAATCAATGGCTTACGATGAACAGGGGTGCATCCCTTCCCCCAACCCCCCCTTCCCCCGGTACTTGTTCAGATGCTCCCAAGGTACCATCGATCGCCTACAGCAAACGAGGGAATGATCCGGGCCAGTATTGTGTAAGGTGGTGGGTATTGCCCACCCCCGTCACGGAATGCCAAGGTACACATCATGTCCGACAACCTGTACGAAGAAGCCCTCCGCTACCACCGCAGCGGCAAGCCCGGCAAGCTGGAAATCACGCCCACCAAGCCGCTGGCCAACCAACACGACCTGTCGCTGGCCTACTCTCCCGGCGTGGCCGCCCCCTGCAAGGCCATCGAGAAGGACCCGCTGGCGGCCGCCGAATACACCACGCGCGGCAATCTGGTGGCGGTCGTCTCCAATGGCACTGCCGTACTCGGCCTGGGCGCCATCGGCGCCCTGGCGGGCAAGCCGGTGATGGAGGGCAAGGCGGTGCTGTTCAAGCAGTTCGCCGGCATCGACGTATTCGACATCGAGGTGGAGGAACGCGACCCGCGGAAATTCATCGATACCGTCGCCCGGCTGGAACCCACCTTCGGCGGCATCAACCTGGAGGACATCAAGGCGCCCGAGTGTTTCATCATCGAAAAGGGCCTCAAGGAACGCATGAAGATTCCGGTTTTCCACGACGACCAGCATGGCACCGCCGTGGTGGCATCGGCCGCCATCGTCAACGGCCTGCGCGTGGTGGGCAAGGAGATCGGTGATGTGAAGATGGTGGTATCCGGTGCCGGTGCCGCCGCCCAGGCCTGCATGGACCTGCTCATCGACCTGGGTCTGAAGAAGGAAAACATCCTCGTCGTCGACCGTGCCGGCGTGATCCATACCGGACGCATCGAGGACATGGACCCTTACAAGGCCCGTTTCGCCGCCGACACCGGGGCACGCACCCTGCAAGAGGCCCTGGTCGGCGCCGATCTGTTCCTCGGCCTGTCCGCCGGCGGTCTGCTCAAGGCGGAATGGCTTCCCGCCATGGCCGAGCGGCCCCTGATCCTGGCCCTGGCCAATCCGGTCCCGGAGATCATGCCCGACGAGGCCAAGGCGGTCCGTCCGGATGCGATCATCGCCACCGGACGCTCCGATTACCCGAACCAGGTGAACAACGTCCTCTGCTTCCCCTTCCTCTTCCGGGGGGCGCTGGACGTGGGCGCCACGGAAATCAACCGCGAGATGAAGATGGCCGCCGTGCACGCCATCGCCGAACTGGCCCGCGCGGAACCCTCGGACACGGTGCGCCAGGCCTACGGCGGCATGAAGATGCAATTCGGCGCCGACTACATCCTGCCCAAGCCCTTCGATCCCCGGCTGATGGAGATCATCCCGCCGGCCGTGGCCAGGGCGGCCATGGAATCCGGCGTCGCCACCCGCCCCCTGAAAGACCTGAAGGCCTACCGGCAGGGACTGGAAAACCGCATCTTCCGCACCGGCATGGCCATGAAACCCCTCTTCGACAAGGCCCAGGAGAGCCCCTGCCGGGTGGTCTACGCCGAAGGTGAGGAAGAAAAGATCCTCCATGTGGCCCAGCAGGTGGTCCAGCACGGCATCGCCCAGCCCGTGTTGATCGGCCGCCGCGAGGTCATCGAGAAACGCATCGCGGAACTGGCCCTGAACATCCGACCCGGCGTGGACTTCGAGCTGGTGGACCCGCACCACCACCCACGCTATAACGAATACTGCGGGCTATTCTACCAGCGTGCCCAGCGCCGCGGCTATTCACCCACCGAAGCGGCCGAATACATGCGCAACCGCCCCACCGTGCTGGCGGCAACCATGGTGGCGGCCGGCGACGCCGACGCCATGCTCTGCGGCACCGTCGGGCGTTACTCCCGGCACGTGGCCCACATCGAGGAAATCATCGGCATCGCCGAAGGGGTGAACCGGCTGACCGCCCTGAACGCCCTGGTACTGCCCTGCGACACCCTGTTCATGGCCGATACCTACTTGCAGGAAGAGCCCAGCGCCGAAGACCTGGTCGAGATCACCCAACTGTGCGCGGAAGAGGTGCGCTGGTTCGGCGTGGATCCCAAGGTAGCCCTGCTCTCTCATTCCAATTTCGGCAGCCACGACAACGACTCGGCCCGCAAGGTGCGCCGCGCGCTGGAGATGATCCGCCAGCGCCTGCCGGAGCTGGAGGTGGAGGGGGAAATGCACGCCGACCTGGCTCTGTCGGAGGCCCTGCGGATGCAACGTTTCCCCGGCTCGCGGCTGAAGGGGGCCGCGAACCTGCTGATCATGCCCAACCAGGACGCGGCCAACATCAGTTTCAACCTGCTCAAGCAACTGGGCGGAGGCATCGCCATCGGGCCGATCCTGCTGGGCGCGGCCCGCTCGGCCCATGTGGTGACATCCAGTATCACCGTGCGTGGACTGTTGAACATGACCGCCGTGGCCGCCGTGCGCGCGCTGACCATGCGTACCTGACGGACGGTCTATGCTACAAACGGTCTATGCTTACGTTACCGGCCATCCAACAGGCCGGGTGGCATCACTCCAATGACCCAGAAGCTTGCAAGCGGCAAACGGCCGGTATTTCTCGACCTTTGGCGGATCAGGCTGCCTGTCGCCGGGTTCATGTCCATCGTCCACCGGGCGACCGGCGCCCTGCTGGTCCTGTGCATCCCCGTTCTGATCTGGCTGTTGGATCTTTCCCTGTCCGGACCCGAGGGTTTCGGCGAGGCCGGGGCGCTGCTCGGCAGCCCGCCGATGCGGGCCGCGCTGTTCGTTCTGCTCTGGGCCCTGTTGCATCATCTGTTCGCCGGCTTCCGTTACCTGCTCATGGATCTCGACATCGGCGTGGACAGTCCCCGCTACCGCCAGACCGCCTGGGCCGTGCTGCTGGCGGCGCCAGTGGGGGCGCTGCTGCTGATGGGGGTGATGCCATGAGCCGCCAGGCCACCGGCCTGCGCGCCTGGGTCGTGCAGCGGCTCAGCGCCAGTTACCTGGCCCTGTTCTTTCCCTGCCTGATCGGCTATTTCCTCCTCGCCCCACCGTCCGGCTACGAGGAGTGGCGGGGCTTCGTCGCCTCGCCGGTGATCAGCATCGGCGCGCTGCTGTTCTTCGTCAGCCTGCTGCTGCACGCCTGGGTGGGGATGCGCGACATCCTCATGGACTACCTGCACCCGCCCGCCCTGCGGCTCACCGCGCTCACCCTGATCGGTTTCGGCCTGCTGGCCTGCGGATTGTGGGCGATGCAGGTGATCTTCCTGGCGAGAGTGTGATGAAGACCGACCAGCATTCCGGCAGGATCGAACCATGCCCCTAGCACGACGCCGTTTCGACACCCTCATCCTCGGCGCCGGCGGCGCCGGCCTCAACGCCGCGCTGCAACTGGCCGACGCCGATCTCAACGTGGCGGTGGTCTCCAAGGTGTTTCCCACCCGCTCGCACACCGTCGCGGCCCAGGGAGGCGTCAATGCGGCGCTGGCCAACGTCCGGCCGGACAACTGGCACTGGCACATGTTCGACACCGTCAAGGGCTCGGACTACCTGGGCGACCAGGACGCCATCGAGTTCATGTGCCGCGAGGCCATCCCCACCGTCTATGAACTGGAACACAACGGCGTGCCCTTCTCCCGCCTGGACGACGGCCGCATCTACCAGCGCGCCTTCGGCGGCCAGAGCCAGAACTTCGGCGGCGACCAGGCGGCGCGGACCTGCGCCGCCGCCGACCGCACCGGCCACGCCATCCTGCACACCCTCTATCAGCAAAACGTGCGCGCCCTGACCCATTTCTTCGACGAATACTTCGCCGTCGACCTGTTGCGCGACGACGAAGGCGCCATCCTCGGCGCCCTGGTGCTGGAGATCGAAAGCGGCGAGCCGCTGCTGATCGAGGCCCGCACCACCTTCATCGCCACCGGCGGTTGCGGGCAGGTGTTCCGCACCACCAGCAACGCGCACATCAACACCGGCGACGGCATGGCCATGGCCCTGCGCGCGGGCATCCCCCTGCAGGACATGGAATTCTTCCAGTTCCACCCCACCGGCATCGCCGGCAAGGGCATGCTCATCACCGAGGGGGTGCGTGGCGAGGGCGGCTATCTGATCAACCGGGACGGCGAGCGCTTCATGGAACGCTACGCCCCCAAGGCCAGGGATCTCGCCAGCCGGGACGTGGTGTCCCGCGCCATCGTCACCGAGATCAAGGAGGGCCGCGGCTGCGGCCCGGACGGCGACCACGTGCTGCTGAAGCTGGACCACCTGGGCGAGGAGATCATCGCCAAGCGGCTGCCGCAGATCCGCGCCAGCAGCCGCATCTTCGCCGGGGTCGATCCCGTCCATGAACCCATCCCGGTCTTCCCCACCGCCCACTACATCATGGGCGGCATCCCCACCGACCGTTTCGGCCGCGTGGTGGCGCCGCTGGGCCATTCCCCCGAGGAGGTGGTGCCGGGTCTCTACGCGGCCGGGGAATGCGCCTGCGTATCGGTGCACGGCGCCAACCGCCTGGGCGGCAATTCACTGCTGGACATCCTGGTGTTCGGCCGCGCCGCCGGCAAGGACATCATCGAATACCTGGCCCGGAACCCCCACCACCGTCCCATGAACGAGGCGAGCATCGAACGGGCCATGGCCCGCCTGAGCCGTTGGGAAAGGCCGGGCGAAGGCATCCCCGTGGGCGAACTGCGCGAGGAGTTCCGCCGGGTGATGGAAGATCATGCCGGCGTGTTCCGCACCGAGGAGGTCATGGCCGAAGGGGTGGAAAAACTGCGCGGGATACGCGCCAGGCTGGACGAGGTGCGCCTGCGGGACCGGAGCCGGGTGTTCAACACCACGCGCATCCAGGCCCTGGAACTGGAAAACATGATCGACGTCGGCATGGCCATCGCCGTATCGGCCCTGCACCGCAAGGAAAGCCGCGGCGCCCATTCGCGGCCCGACTACCCGGAACGCGATGACGAGAACTGGATGAAACACAGCCTGTACACGCTGGATTGCGAATGCATGGATTACAAGCCGGTACACACCAAGCCACTGACGGTGGAGAGCTTCCCGCCGAAGCCAAGGGTGTATTGATGAAATTCCTCATCCACCGCTACAACCCGGAAACGGACCCGCGCCCCTACATGCAGGAATTCCAGGTCGAAACCGTCCGCGGCATGATGCTGCGCGACGCCCTGCTGGAAGTGCAGAAACAGGACGAATCCTTCCACTTCCGCCATTCCTGCGGCGAGGGCGTCTGCGGCTCCGACGGCGTCAACGTCAACGGCCGCAACCGGCTGGCCTGCATCACCCCGGTCGCCGGGCTGAAAGAGCCGGTGGAGGTGCGTCCCCTGCCCGGCCGCCCCATCATCCGCGACCTGGTGGTGGACCTGACCCGGTTCTACCAGCAATACAAGGCCGTGGAACCCTGGCTGACACGCAAGGAACCGCTGCCCGAAACGGAAATCCTGCAAACACCGGAAGAGCGGGACCGGCTGGACGGCCTGTATGAGTGCATCCTCTGCGCCTGCTGCTCCACCGCCTGCCCCTCCTTCTGGTGGAACCCGGACAAGTTCTACGGGCCCCAGGCCCTGCTCACCGCCTGGCGCTTCCTGGCCGACAGCCGGGACCAGAACACCCAGCACCGCCTGGATGCCCTGGAAGGCCCCTACAAACTCTACCGCTGCCACACCATCATGAACTGCGTGGAGGTCTGCCCCAAGGGGCTCAACCCCACCAAGGCCATCGGGCACATCAAGGGACTGATGCTGAAGGAATCCATATGACCACCCCCCTGCCCGGCATCGACCGCCTGCGCTGGCAATGCCGGCGCGGGATGCTGGAACTGGACCACATCCTCCAGACCTTCGTGGACGCGCGCTACGAATCCCTGCCGGAGGAAGGCAAGCGGCGGTTCCTGCAATTGCTGGAACACGCCGACCCGGACATCCACGCCTGGATCCTGGGAGAGGAAAAACCGCCACGGGGCGAACTGGCCGCCTTGATCGAGGAGATCCGCGAAGTGGTTTCCGGCAGGAGCCGGGGGAAATGAACAAGCCCCTCGTCTGAAAGGGAGATTGGAGCCCTGCTCACAGCCGGTGCGGTATCACGAAATTCACAGGTTCGTCTCCAGTCCACCCGAAGAACGTCATCCCCCTCGTCGGACGCCAAGAGCCGCATCCGGCCCGAGCAATTCCCGCAACGACTCGTATTCCTCCGGCGAGGTTATCGGCCTCGGCCCCACGCCACCGGGGTCGTGTCGTACACCGCTGTCATCTTCCATGCGCCATTCGATTTCCTGTAATCGATGTTGGTGACCGCGTAATACAGCTTCCCGGTGCCGGTGTCCTTGAGAATCATGCCGACGGGATGCGTCCGCTCGGCGCGACAATCGACCGTCCCGTTCCGGGTTCAGTCCCGCAGCAGACAGTGGAGCGGGCCCACTTTACGCCAGAAGCGGCGCAGCAATAACGGGGTCAGGGACCAGCAGCGCCCCTCGCCGTCGTCGATGTCCAGGCGCCGCAGGGCGCCCGCGCGCAGGGCGGCCAGCAGGGGGGCGAAGAAGTCACGCTCCAGTTCTTCCAGGGCCTGCACCCATGCCCCCGGATCGCCGTACAGCCCGGCGCCGCGCGCGTTCTCCAGGACCCACAGTTCGTCGCCGTCCACCGGCCCGGCCCGGCCAGGCTGCGGTCCCACGGCGAGGCCGGCCCGTTTCGCCAAGCCGCGCGCCAGCGGGTCGTCCGCCCGCACGCGGTCCCAAGGGGCCCGGCCGGTCTCCGGCAGCCGCCCCCCGCCCCAGGGCCAGATGCTGTTGACGGGGAATTCACCCCGTCCCTCGCGCTCCAGATTGACGGTGCTCATGTGCAGGTGCATCTGCGCCTCGTTGAGGAAGCGGTGCCAGGCGGAGGCCTCCTCCCCCCGCGGCAGGAACTGCAACAGGTCCCGGCCCGCCACGCCGGTGATGGGGTGGGTGCGGATGTCCGGGGCCCGGTCCAGGCACAGATACCAGCGCTCCGGGCGCGGCGCGTGCAGACGCCAGCCATGGCCGGAGAAATCCCGGTTGAAACCGGCCACCAGGCGTTCGGCTTCCTCCGCCGGCAGGGAAAACGCATGGCTCTCGAACAGCAGCAGCCGGTCGCGGTCGGCCATCAGGTGCACCGGATCGGCGCGCAGCCACCAGCCATCGCCCGGTTCGCCGCCATCGGCCAGCAGGGTGAGCGGCGCCACCGGCGGCCCGTCCTGTTGCGGCTCCACCGCGAACCGCCCGCACAGGGTCTCCTCCACCGAGCCCTGGGCGGTATTGCGGAGGCTCCCGCGGGACAACAGCCGCTCCAATGCAGGCAGGGACGGCAACGCCACCTCGTCACGGGAAACCGCCAGGCTCAGGCCGGGGACGATCAGGGTCAGGGAACTCATGCGCTGATGAGCACCGGGGTGCCAACGGGAACGCGGTCGAACAACTCGATCACCTCGCGGTTGCGCATGCGGATGCAGCCGTGGGACAGGGGCACGCCCATGGGGTATTCGTCCGGGCAGCCATGGATGTAGATGTAGCGGCGCATGGTATCCACCGTGCCGAGGCGGTTGAAGCCCCTCTCCATCCCGGACAGCCACAGGATCCGGGTCAGAATCCAGTCCCGCCCCGGCTGTTCCCGCCCCAGTTCCGGGCGGTAGATCTCCCCCGTGGGACGGCGGCCGACGAAGACCGCGTTCAGCGGCGCCCCCTCCCCGATCCGGGCGCGCACGATATGCCGACCGCGCGGCGTCCCGCCGCTGCCCGCCCGTTCACCGGGGCCGTTCTTCGCCGTGGACACCGCCACGTCCATGAGCACGCGGCCGCCGTCGATGAGGCGCAGCCGCTGTTCGGGGATGTGGATACGGATTTCCATGACCGGTCTGGAGAGCTGCCCGCCTCAGTGTGCCGCGTGGACGTCGATGAGGCCATCGTAATTGCCGTCCAGGGCGATTGTGTAGCCTTCGATGCCCTTGCGCGCGACGAACACATGGTCTTCATACCAGAGGGGCACATAGGGCAGTTCCCGCAGCAGGTGGGCCTGCAGCCGCGCGTAGGCGGCGGCCTGGGCGGCGGTGTCCGCAGCCTGTTCGGCCTGTTCGATCAGGGCGTCGGTGCGCTGGTCCCGGAAACGGCCCCGGTTGGCGCCGGCCGGGGGGATGGATTCGCTGTGGAAGACGTGACGGAAGATGTCCGGGGTCTTGATGCCCACCCAACTGAGGGAATACATCTGGAAACGGCCCGCCTTCACGTCGCCGAAGAAGGTGCCCCAGTCATAGCTGCGCAGGTCCACCTGAATGCCCACCTCGGCCAGTTGCTGGCGGATGATGGTGGCCAGGCGGATGCGGAAGGGGTCGCTGGAGGTCTTGTAGGTGATCCGGGCCGGGTTGTCCGGCCCGAAACCGGCCTCCCTCAACAGGGCCCTGGCCCGCTGCGGGTCGTGTGCATAGCCTGTCAGGCCGGCGTTTCCCGCCCAGTGGCCGGGGGGCAGCAGGGCCTGCGCCGGGCGGGCGGCGCCCCCCAGAACGTATTCGATGATGGCCCGGCGGTCCACGGCATGGGCGATGGCCTGGCGCACGGCATGCAGGCCGGTGACCGGGTCTTCCAGATTGAACCCCAGATAGGTGAAATTGGTGCCACGGCCGCGCTGGACCACCACCTCGTCGCGGCCCTCCAGGTAAGCCACCATTTCCGGCGGCAGATCGTTCTGCAACATATCGACCTCACCGCTCAGCAGTTTCAGCACCCGCACGGTGGGATCGGCCACGTGGACGAATTCCACGATCCGGCCGTCGGATCGCCGCCGCAGGCGCAACCGCCCTTCCTCGGGCCAGTCGACGAAGACGAAGGGCCCGCTGCCGATGGGGTGGCGGTTCAGGGGATGCCCCGAGGCGATGGCCTTGCGGGGGACGATGCCCAGCGACAGGTGACCGGGGAACAGCGGGTCGGCGCGGCGCAGGTAAAAATCCAGGGTGCGTTCATCGACGGGGGCTATGCGTTCGATCCCTTCCAGGGCGGAACGGTGCGGCGAGGCGTTGGCGGGGTCGAGGATGAATTCCAGGGTCGCGCGCACGTCCGCGGCGGTCAGGGGGCTGCCGTCGTGAAAACGCGCCCCGCCGCGCAGGCGGAAACGGTAGTGGCGCGGCGCCAGGCGTTCCCACTCCGCCAGCGCAGGAACCGGGCGCAGGGCCTGGTCGAAATCCACCAGGCGCTGGTAGAGCAGGCGATTGATGCGCTCGGAGGCCGCATCCACGGCGAAACGGGGGTCCAGGCTGTCGGGGACGCTGGAGATGGCGAAACGGAGGCTGTCGCGGGGCGGCTCCGAACAGGCGCCCAGGCCCAGTGGCAGGGCCAGCGCCAGCAGCAGCCTGAACACGATGGCGGATGGCATCCGCCGCGGCCACCATCGGAAGGGGCCCGCGAAACGCCTACCATTCCTTGAACGGATGCCGGACCAGGCAGACATTGTAGTAGCGCTCGTCGTCGGAGACCTCTTCCCCCAGCCAGGCGGGACGCGCAAATTTCTCGTCCACGGCGGACAGCTCGATCTCGGCCACCACCAGCCCCTCGTTGTCCCCCTCGAACACATCCACCTCCCAGACATGCCCCTCGTGGGGCACGTAATGGCGGGTCTTTTCGATCAGGGGCTTGTCACAGAGCCGTTCCAGCATCTCCTCGGCCTCCTCCACCGGAATCTCATACTCGAACTCCAGGCGGGTCACATCCAGGGTGGCGCTCTTGATGTTCAAGCGGGCGCGGTCCCCCTCCAGGCGCACCCGCACCGAGGCCCTGTCCGTGGTGGGCACATAGCCCTGGCGGAAACGCACCGACCGGGTGACGGCCTCCCTCCAGGATTCGCCGGTGACGAGAAACTTGCGTTCGATTTCAATGGCCATCGCCCGTATCCCACGGTTCCGATCATGGAAAACCGGCGAGTGTACTATTAACCCGGCACCAATCTATGCCACCCTCAGGACGTCAGACAGAAGTCAGAACGCGGCGCGCTTCGCGGGCAA
>CAYPEH010000076.1:0-13333 GCA_964409585.1 uncultured Chromatiales bacterium
AGCCCCAATGTTGCATCCGGTCACCGGAAAAATCGTGTGATTCGAGTGAATAACCGGGAATGTCTGTGCATATGAGCAGGTAACGAAATGTAACCGATGCGGGTTGGGCGCATTCTCGCACCGATCTGGCCGCCCTCGGCCGGTATTTCCTTCATCGCCAATGGTTTAGGTTGTTGAGTCGGCCGGAAATCCGCCTGAGGACACCCATCCCGGCACGATCATCGCGCCCCCGGGTTAATAGTGTCCCGTTCGGTCGATCCGCAACGTTGATCTGGCCGGGGTCAGGCTGGCTTGTCTTCCCCTGGGCCGCCATTTACCATGTCGTGCTTCCTTGCATCCGGATGCGGAGACCCTTGATGTTCCATGGCAGTATGGTCGCCCTGGTAACGCCCATGCAGGCGGACGGGACGGTTGATCAGGAGGCCCTTGAGCGCCTGGTCGAATTTCATATCGAGAACGGCACCGATGCCATCGTGGCGGTGGGCACCACCGGCGAGTCGGCGACCCTGGATGCCGCCGAACACTGCGCCGTGATCCGTTCCGTGGTGGACCTGGTCCGGGGCCGCATTCCCGTGATCGCGGGCACCGGCGCCAATGCCACGACCGAGGCCATCGATCTGACCCGCTGCGCCATGGAGGCGGGGGTGGATGCCTGCCTGTTGGTGACGCCTTATTACAACAAGCCCACTCAGGAGGGCCTGTACCTGCATCACAAGGCGGTGGCCGAGGCGGTGCCGATCCCCCAGATCCTCTACAACGTGCCCGGTCGTACTGCCTGTGACATGGAGGCTGAGACCGTGGAACGCCTGTCTTCCATCTCCAATATCGTCGGTATCAAGGAAGCCACCGGCGATATCGGCCGCAGCCGCGACATCATCAACCGCTGTGGCAACCGGCTGGATGTGTTCAGCGGCGACGACTGCACCGCCATGGAACACATCCTGGCCGGTGGCAAGGGTGTGATCTCGGTGACGGCCAACGTGGCCCCGCGGCAGATGCATCAGATGTGCGAGGCCGCCCTGAAGGGCGACCGCGCCGCCGCCGAGGCCATCAACGGCCGCCTCGATGAATTGCATTCGGCCATGTTCGTCGAATCCAATCCGATCCCCGTCAAATGGGCCCTGAGCGAGATGGGCCTGATCGGCCCGGGGATCCGCCTCCCGCTCACGGTGCTTTCCGCAGCCAATCAGGATGTGGTCAGGAACGCCTTGAAGCAGTCCGGGGTGCTGTGATGATGAAGCGAGTGATGTCTGTCGGGAAGGCGGCCCTGTTGGCCGTGGCGGCTATCTGGCTGGCCGGTTGTGGTGACTCGGGTATCGGTGGTGTGATCAAGGACCGCACGGCGGACTACAAACAGAGCCGGGAGGCGGAACCTCTGGAGGTCCCACCGGATCTGTCTTCCATCGATTCCAACGGCAGCATGGTGGTGCCGGAAATCAACCGCGGTGGCTCGGCCACCTATTCTGAATACACCGGCGAGCGCAAGCTGGCCAGTGCCCGTGCGGTGCAGGCCGTTCTCCCTGCGCCGAATGACATGCGCGTGGAGCGCCGGGGTGACAAGCGTTGGCTGGTCATCGTCGGCGAGCCCTCCGCGATATGGCCGCGGGTGCGGGATTTCTGGATTTCCAATGGTTTCCTGCTGGTGATGGAGGATCCCAGCATCGGCATCATGGAGACGGACTGGGCGGAGAACCGTGCCGATATCCCCGACGGCCCCATCCGCCGCCTCCTGGGCAAGATCATGGAGGGGGCCTATTCCGCGGCCACGCGTGACAAATTCCGTGTGCGCCTGGAATGGGGCGCGGATCCGGGTACCACCGAGGTCTTCCTGACCCACCGCGGTGTCAAGGAAGTGGCCAACGGCGACACCTTCGTATGGGAACCGCGCCCCTCCGACCCCGAACTGGAGGCGGAGATGTTGCGCCGCCTGATGGTCTTCCTGGGCGTCGAGGATGAGCGTGCGCGTACCCGTCTGGCCAAGGCGACCGAGCGCCGGCAGCGATCCCAGTTGATGCGTGGCAGTGACGGCCTGGCCTCTCTCGACATCAAGGAAAACTTCGCCCGTGCCTGGCGCCTGACCGGTCTGGCCCTCGACCGGGTCGGTTTCACCGTGGAAGACCGTGACCGCAGCAAGGGCATCTATTATGTGCGTTACCACGATCTGCTGAAGGACGATGAAGGTCAGAAAAAGGGCTTCCTGTCGCGGCTGGCGTTCTGGAAAAAGGACGACAAGGAGAAAAAGAACTCCATCGAGTATCAGGTCGCCCTCAAGGGGGAGGGCGACCATACCCGGGTGGTGGTGCTGGACAAGGACGGAAAGCGGGAAAGCTCCGGCACGGCGACGCGCATACTCACCCTGATCCACGAGCAGTTGCAGTAGCCCCGCCATCGGCCGTGGACAAGGCGGGATGGTTTTTTACCTGAATCCGTGGGTTCAGAGGGGATGCAGAGTGCAAGATATTGATTCGAATGGCGTAATGAAAAATCGCAGCCATACCCCACGGTCTGGTGAGATTTTTCATATAGCCAGGCGGATCAAGAGCTTGTGCTATGCGCCCCGATGAACCCGCGGATTCAGGTTCGTTCGCCGCATGCGTTTCGCCTCCCTCGGCAGCGGCAGCCGTGGCAACGCCACCCTGATCGAGGCCGGCTCCACCTGCCTGCTGGTGGATTGCGGTTTTTCCGCCGCCGAGACCACGCGGCGCCTGGCCCGCCTGGGCAAGAGCCCGGATGACCTGTCGGCCATACTCGTCACCCACGAGCATGGCGATCACGTCAAGGGGGTGCGCGTCCTGGCCAGGCGCCACGCCTTGCCGGTCTGGGCGACCCACGGCAGTCTTGCCGCCGGCGGTCTGACCGATCTGCCCTCGGTGATGGAGGGTTGCGCCCATCAGGCATTCTCCATCGGGGATTTCGCCATATCCCCCTTCCCGGTACCCCATGATGCCCGTGAACCCTGTCAGTTCGTGTTCGAGGATGGCCGGCACCGCCTGGGGTTGCTCACCGACCTGGGTCATGCCACCCAGCATCTGATGCAGGCCATGGGCGCCTGCGATGCCCTGTTGCTGGAGGCCAACCACGACGACCACATGCTGGCCACGGGGCCCTATCCTCCCAGTCTGAAGGCCCGGGTGGGGGGGGACTGGGGGCACATGAGCAATGCCCAGTCGGCGCGTCTGCTGAAGGCGCTCGACACCTCCCGCCTGCAACATCTGGTCGCCATGCACCTGTCGGAAAAGAACAATACGCCGGAGCTGGCGGTGGCGGCGCTCAGCGGGGCGCTGGGTTGTGAACCGGGTTGGATCGGCGTGGCCCGGCAGGACAGTGGACTGGGGTGGCGGGAGTTGGGGTGAGGCTTTGGCCCTTTCACCTCTTTGCCTTACCATACACGCCTTTCCAGGGACCCTCCCAAGAGACCTCGAATATGCTGCAATTGCGCGGTTCCGCCGCCCTTTCCCCCTTCCGCCTCGACAAGCTGTTACGGAATCTTCAGGCCCATGTCGCCGCCATCACCCATGTGTATGCCGAGTTCGTGCATTTCGCCGACCTGGAGCAGCCCCTGGCGGACGCCGAGCGATCCGTGCTGGAACGCATTCTCACCTATGGCCCCAGACTGGCCAGCGAAGAGCCCTCCGGCACCCGGTTGGTGGTGGTCCCGCGCCCGGGCACCATCTCGCCCTGGTCCACCAAGGCCACTGACATCGCCCACAATTGCGGCCTGCAAAAGGTGCGCCGTCTGGAGCGCGGTGTCGCCTATTACATCAGCAAGGGGAACGCGGGGCTGGACGAGGCGGAGATCGCGGCCATTCGTGCGGACATCCATGACCGCATGACCGAGGTGGTGCTGGATTCCCTGGAAGAGGCCGGGGCCCTGTTCGATCAGCATCAACCGGCCCCTCTGATCTCCGTCGATGTGCTCGGTGGCGGCCGTGCCGCCCTGGACAGGGCCAACCGGGAACTGGGGCTGGCCCTGTCCGCGGATGAGATCGAGTATCTGGTGGACAGCTTCACCCGCCTGGGACGCAATCCCACCGATGTCGAACTGATGATGTTCGCCCAGGTGAATTCGGAGCACTGCCGGCACAAGATCTTCAATGCCGACTGGATCATCGACGGCAAGGCGCAGGACAAATCCCTGTTCGCCATGATCCGCAACACCTATCACCACAATTCCCGGGACATTCTCTCCGCCTACAGCGACAACTCGGCGGTCATGCGCGGCTTCAAGGCGGGGCGCTTCTTTCCCGATCCGGACACGGGCGAGTACCGGTATCACCACGAGGACATCCATATCCTCATGAAGGTGGAGACCCACAACCACCCCACCGCCATCTCGCCCTTCCCCGGGGCAGCCACCGGTTCCGGTGGCGAGATCCGTGACGAGGCGGCCACCGGCCGTGGTTCCCGCACCAAGGCGGGGCTCTGCGGTTTTTCCGTCTCCAATCTGCGCATCCCCGGTTTCGAACAGCCCTGGGAGACCGATTACGGCAAACCCGGCCGCATCGTCTCCGCCCTGGACATCATGCTGGAAGGCCCCATTGGCTCGGCCTCGTTCAACAATGAGTTCGGCCGGCCCAATATCGCCGGCTATTTCCGCACCTTCGAGGAGAAGGTCAACGGACCCGCCGGCGAGGAGGTGCGCGGCTACCACAAGCCGATCATGCTGGCCGGCGGCATGGGCAACATCCGCGATGCCCACGTCCGCAAGGGCGACGTGCCGGTGGGGGCGCAGATCGTGGTGCTGGGCGGCCCGGCCATGCTCATCGGGCTGGGTGGCGGCGCCGCCTCGTCCATGGCCTCGGGCGCTTCCGCCGAGGACCTGGATTTCGCCTCCGTGCAACGCTCCAATCCGGAGATGGAGCGCCGCTGCCAGGAAGTCATCGACCGCTGCTGGGCGCAGGGGGACGCCAACCCCATTCATTCCATCCACGATGTGGGTGCCGGCGGCCTGTCCAATGCCGTGCCGGAGATCGTCAACGACGCCGGCCGTGGCGGGGTCTTCGAACTGCGCGCGGTGCACAACGACGAGCCCGGCATGTCGCCCAAGGAAATCTGGTGCAACGAATCCCAGGAGCGCTACGTGCTGGCCATCGCCGCCGACCGGATGGACGATTTCCGTGCCATTGCCGAGCGGGAGCGTTGCCCCTTCGCCGTCATCGGCGAGGCCACCGAGGAACAGAGGCTGGTGCTGGGGGACGCCTATTTCGACAATTACCCGGTGGACGTGCCCATGGATGTGCTGCTGGGCAAGCCCCCGAAGATGCTGCGCGACGTGCGCAGCCACAGCTTCCGGAAGACCGATTTCGATACCGCCGCGGTGGAATTGAGGGATGCCGCCTACCGTGTCCTGCGGTTGCCCACGGTGGCGGACAAGACCTTCCTCATCACCATCGGCGACCGTTCCGTCACCGGCCTGGTGGCCCGCGACCAGATGGTCGGCCCCTGGCAGGTGCCGGTGGCCGATGTGGCCGTGACCGCCTCCAGTTTCGATGTCTATACCGGCGAGGCCATGAGCATGGGGGAACGTACCCCGGTGGCTCTGCTGGACGCCCCGGCCTCCGGCCGCATGGCCGTCGGCGAGGCCCTGACCAACCTGGCCGCCGCCGCGGTGGACCGCATCGACCAGGTCCGCCTTTCGGCCAACTGGATGGCCCCGGCCGGCCACCCCGGCGAGGATGCGCGCCTGTTCGAGACCGTCGAGGCGGTGGGCATGGAACTGTGTCCGGCCCTGGGCGTGAGCATCCCGGTGGGCAAGGACTCCATGTCCATGAAGACCGTCTGGGAAGAGGGCGGGGAACAGAAATCGGTCACCGCGCCGGTATCGCTGATCATTTCCGCCTTTGCCCCGGTCTCGGACGTGCGGCTCACCCTGACGCCGCAACTGCGCACCGACAAGGGTGACAGCGACCTGATCCTCATCGATCTGGGCAAGGGCCGTAACCGTCTCGGCGGCTCCGCCCTGGCGCAGGTCTACAAGCAGATCGGCCGGCATACCCCGGACCTGGACGACCCCGCCGCCTTCCGCGGCTTCTTCGGCGCCATCCAGGAACTCAACCGCGAGGGCCGCATCCTTGCCTACCATGACCGCTCCGATGGTGGTCTGCTGGTGACCGTCTGCGAGATGGCCTTTGCCGGCCACACCGGGGTTACCGTCAGCCTGGACGAGCTGGGCGACGACCCGGTGGCGGCCCTGTTCAACGAGGAACTGGGCGCGGTGATACAGGTGCGTCACTGCGATACCGACGAGGTATTGTCGGTCCTGCGCGAGGCCGGCCTGGCCGGTTGCAGCCATGTCATCGGCACACTCAACGACGAGGATCACATCGTCTTCACCCGTGCCGGACACGATCTGCTGGCCGAGGACCGCGTTTCCCTGCAACGGGCCTGGATGGAAACCACCTGGCGGATGCAGTCCCTGCGGGACAATCCGGACTGTGCCACCGAGGAATACGACGGTCTGCTGGATCAGACCGATCCGGGCCTCCATGTGGAATTGAGCTTCGATCTGGACGAGGACGTGGCGGCGCCCTATATCGCCACCGGCGCACGCCCCCAGGTGGCCGTGTTGCGTGAGCAGGGAGTCAACGGCCAGGTGGAGATGGCCGCCGCCTTCGACCGGGCCGGTTTTGCCGCCGTCGATGTGCACATGAGCGACATCCTGGAGGGCCGCATCGGGCTGGAACGCTTCAAGGGCCTGGTGGCCTGCGGCGGTTTCTCCTATGGCGACGTGCTCGGCGCCGGCGAGGGCTGGGCCAAGTCGATCCTCTTCCATCCCCGTGGCCGTGACCAGTTCAGCGCCTTTTTCCAGCGCCAGGACAGCTTTGCCCTGGGCGTGTGCAACGGTTGCCAGATGCTCTCCAACCTGCACGAGCTGATCCCCGGCAGCGAGGGTTGGCCCCGTTTCGTGCGCAACACCTCGGAACAGTTCGAGGCGCGCTTCTCGCTGGTGGAAGTGGGTGAGAGCCCGTCGGTGTTCTTCACCGGCATGGCCGGCTCACGCATGCCCATCGCCGTGGCCCATGGCGAGGGCCGGGCGGAATTCGCCGATGCCGATGGCGCCGCCAGGGCCGCCGGGGACGGCCTGGTCGCGCTGCGTTTCGTGGACCACTACGGCCGGCCGGCCACGACCTATCCGTTCAATCCCAATGGTTCCCCCGACGGCATCACCGGCCTGACCAGCCGCGACGGCCGGGTCACCATCATGATGCCGCACCCGGAGCGGGTATTCCGCGCCGTGCAGCATTCCTGGCACCCGGACGAGTGGGGCGAGGACGGGCCGTGGATGCGCATGTTCCGGAACGCGCGGGCCTGGGTGGGCTGAGCGGCCGTCCGGCGGACACCGGTATCACGGTTCCAGGGAGCCTCTGAACAACCCCCGGCAGGGAACTCCGATCGAGGCGCGCGGCGACTTGATCAGAGGTTCCTCAGCGCACGGGCCAGCTCCAGCAGGGCGATCAGCTCCGCATCGATTTTCCCGGTGGCTTCCACGTTCATGTCCTTCTGAAAGCGCCTGACCGCCCGCAGGGTATCGGCATTCAGCAGTCCGTCGGCGGGGCCGTCCAGATAGCCCAGGGCCTTGAGATGTTCCTGGGCGGTGGTGATCCGTTCCCTGGATGCGGAGGCGTGGAGGCGGTCGCCCTGTTCCTTCACCGGTTTCCATTGCAGGGCCAGATCCTGGGCCATGCGGATCTCCTCGGGACTCATGGCCGCCGCCACGATGTCCCGGTTCTCCCTGGCGTCCTCGTCGCCCTGGCCGGCGGCCAGGTTGAACCATACATGGGCCTTGACCAGATCCCGCCCGATGATCTTGCCGCTGGCATACATGAGCCCGAGGTTGAACTGGGCATCCACATCCCCCTGGTTGGCGGCGCGTTCGTACCAGTAGGCGGCCCGTTTCCGGCTGCGCTTGATGCCATCGCCGTTCTGATAGGCCAGGGCGAGGTTGTACTGGGCGCTGATCACCCCCTGTTCGGCGGCCCGGCGCAGCCAGTAGAGCGCGCGTTCGCGGTGCTGTGGCGTGCCCAGGCCCTGGTCGTAGAAGCGGTACAGGTCGAGTTGCGCATCGGCCAGCCCCTGTTTGGCGGCCTTGCGCAGCCAGCCGATGGCGATGCGGTAATCCCGTGCGACCCCCTTGCCCTGTTCGTACAGTCCGGCCAGCCGGTGCTGGGCACGGGCATGGCCGGCCTCGGCCAGCGGCCGCCACTGCTCCAGGGCGGTGGCGTAGTCTCCGCGCTCATACGCCTCCAGCCCCTGCTCGTAGCCGGCGGAGGAGGGCAAGGGAAGCAGGCAGGACAGGAGTGCCAGGGCCAGGACCAGGTTGCGGATCATGTTTCCTCCATCAGGATGCGGAAGATTGCTACAGTAAGGGTGGACAATGCCAGGAAAGTATACGCTGTGCGGGTGAACTCCCCCTTTTTTCTACCCCGTGACTGTCTGCAACGGTTGCCGGATGTGCTGGCTGACAGGGGATTCCGTGTCCTTGGGCCGCAGGTCCGGGACGGGGCCATCGTATTCGGGCCGCTGGAGTCGGTTGCCCGGTTGCCGGTGGGGATCGTGGATGAACAGGCGGCGGGAAGTTACCGTCTGCGCCATACTTCATCTCCCCGCTGTTTTTCCTGGACCACCGGCCCGCAGGCGATCAAGCCGTGGGTGTTCGCGCCACGGGAGGAGCTGTGGACGGCACGGCCCGATGAAGGGGGGAGGCTGGTGTACGAGGAATGCCGGCCGGAACCGGTCAGGCAGGCGCTGATCGGCGTGCGCGCCTGTGACCTGGCCGCGCTGGAGCTTCAGGATCGGCATTTTCTCCGCAGCGGTTTCACCGATCCCCATTACCAGGCGCGGCGCCAGGGTCTGTTCCTGGTCGCGCTGAACTGCGGCCGGTCCTCGCCGACCTGTTTCTGCGCCTCCACCGGGGATGGCCCCGGGGTGAGCGGGGGCTACGATCTGCTGATGGGGGAATTGGACGAAGGGTATGTCATCGAGGCCGGCACGGCCCCCGGTTCCCGGATCCTGGCGGAGCTGGGGCTTGCGGGCGCGACGCCACAACAGGTGGATGCGGTGCGCCGGGAGGTGCGGGCCGCCCGCGAAAGCCAGTCGCGCCACCTGCCCGCGGGCAGCCTCAAGTACAGCCTCAATGCCCATCTGGACAGCCCCCGCTGGGACGAGATCGGCAAGCGCTGCCTGGCCTGCGGCAACTGCACGGCGGTGTGTCCCACCTGCTTCTGCCACAGCGAACAGGAGCGGGTGCCGCTGGATGGTTCCAGCAGCACGCATTTTCGCCAGTGGGATTCCTGTTTCAGCGACGGGCACAGCTACATGCACGGTTTCACCATCCGCCCCGATGCGCGTTCCCGCTATCGCCAGTGGATGATCCACAAGCTGGCCTCCTGGCACGATCAATACGGCCGCTCCGGTTGTGTCGGTTGCGGACGCTGCATCAGCTGGTGCCCGGTGGGGATCGATCTCACCGCCGAGGTGGTGTCGGTGCTTGGGCGCATGTCGGCGTCTTCCGCGGCGGAGGAGGGCGGGCAGGCATGAAGGCCAATCCAGCCGTGCCCCGCGAGGTGGAGGTCATCGAACGCATCCAGGAATCGGACAGTGTCTTCACCCTGCGCCTGCGTTTTACCGATCCGGCCGTTCATGCCGCCTACTCCTTCCATCCGGGGCAGTTCAACATGGTCCACCTCTATGGGGTCGGCGAGGTGCCCATTTCCATCGTCTCGGACCCGGAGGACGATCACCTGCTGGATCACACCATCCGCGCGGTGGGGCGGGTCACCCGTGGCCTGGCGGCCCTTGGGGTGGGGGACCGTCTCGGGGTGCGCGGGCCCTTCGGCCGGGGCTGGCCCTTGATCGAGGCCCAGGGCAGTGACGTGCTGGTGCTGACCGGCGGTCTCGGTTGCGCGCCTTCGGTGTCGGCCATCAACTACATCCTGCGCCGCCGTGAACGCTATGGCCGTCTGGTCATCATCCAGGGGGTCAGGCACGTGGACGACCTGATCTGGAGGGATTCCTACCGCCGCTGGGCGCAATCACCCGACACCACGGTTTTGCTGGCCGCCAACGAGGCCGGGCCGGGCTGGCCCTGGCACGTGGGCATGGTGACGGAACTGCTGGACAAGGCCAGCCTGGACACCGCCCACACGACCGCCATGATGTGCGGTCCCGAAGGCATGATGCGCGCGGGTGTATTGCGTCTGCTGGATCTCGGCATGCCCGAAGATCTCATCTACATCAGTACCGAGCGCAACATGCAATGTGGCGTTGGCCGTTGTGGCCATTGCCAGATCGGGCCGAACTTCGTATGCCGGGACGGGCCGGTGTTCGCGTATCCTCAGATCAAGCAGTTTTTCGGGGTGCGGGGGTATTGAGCCAGTGAGCGGAACGGGAAACGACAGCGGCAAACGGCCCACCGTGGCCGTCCACAAGTTCAGCTCCTGCGATGGCTGCCAGCTGGCCTTCCTCAATGCCGGCGAGGATCTGTTGACACTGACGGAACTGGTGGACATCCGCTGGTTCGCCGAAGCCGGGGTGCAGATCGCCGAGGGTCCGGTGGACATCGCCTTCGTGGAGGGCAGTGTCTCCACCCGGCGGGAACGGGAACACATCCTGCGCATCCGCGAGCAGAGCAAGCTGCTCATCACCATCGGTGCCTGTGCCACCTCGGGTGGTTTGCAGGCGCTGCGAAACCTGGCCGACGGGGATGCCTGGCTGGCGGATCTGTATGCCAGTCCCGAGTACATCGACAGCCTGTCCACGGCCACGCCCATCACCGATCATGTCCCGGTGGATTTCCAGATCTGGGGCTGCCCCTGCAATGGCGAACAGGTGTTGGGGGCCGTGCGCGACCTGCTCTTTGGCGTCGCGCCGAGGGCATCCCCGGACAAGGTCTGCATGGAGTGCAAACGCCGGCAGACGGTCTGCACCATGGTCACCCGTGGCGCGCCCTGCATGGGGGCGGTGACCCGTGGCGGATGCGGGGCACTGTGTCCGGCCTTCGGCCGGGACTGTTATGGCTGTTTCGGTCCCGCCGAGACGGCCAACAGCAAATCCCTGGGGCGCCGCCTGGAGGGCCTGGGGCTGGTGCCGGATCAGATCGCCCGGCGTTTCTGGATGATCCACAGCGGGGCGCCGGCCTTCCACCACGAGGGGCGCCGCTGGAAGGGGCGCGGGAATGACTGAGCGCAGTGTCGATATCCAGGTTCCCGTGCTGGCACGGGTGGAGGGCGAGGGCGCCCTGGAACTGTCCATCCGGGGCGGCGAGATCCGGGATCTCAGGCTGCGCGTGTTCGAGCCGCCCCGCCTGTACGAAAAGTTCCTGGAAGGCCGTGAATACCATGAAGTGCCGGACATGACCGCGCGCATCTGCGGCATCTGTCCCGTGGCCTACCAGATGAGCGCCTGCCACGCCATCGAACGCGCCTTCGGCATCGACCCCGGCCCCTGGGTGCGGGAGATGCGCCGGCTGCTCTATTGCGGTGAGTGGATCCAGAGCCATGCACTGCACATCCACCTGCTGGCGGCCCCCGATTTCCTGGGTTTCGACAACGCCATCGCCATGGCGGCAGAGTATCCCGACGAAGTCCGGCGCGGACTGCGACTGCAAGCACTGGGCAACGATCTGGTGGCATGGCTGGGCGGCCGTTCCGTCCATCCGGTGGGTGCCACGGTGGGCGGTTTTTTCCGGGAGCCCGATGCGGACGCCGTGGCGGGTCTGCTGAAGCGGGTGCGGGCGGCCATCGCCGATGCCGAGGCACTGGTGATCTGGAGTGCGGGGCTGGACTATCCCGACGATGAACAGGACTTCGTCTGCGTGGCCCTGCGCCACGGCGATGAATACCCCTTCAACGAGGGCCGCCTGCTGTCGGATACCGGACTGGATATCGACATCGGTGAATACGAGGACCATTTCGAGGAATTCCAGGTTCCTCACTCCACCGCGCTGTATGCCCACCTCCATGGCCGGCCCTACCTGGTGGGACCGCTGGCCCGCCTGAATCTGAATCTCGATCGTCTGCCGGAACGCAGCCGGGAGATCATGGAGGACAGCGGCATCCGCTTTCCCAGCCGCAACATGTTCCACAGCCTGGTGGCGCGGGCGGTGGAACTGCATTACGCCCTGGTGGAAGCGGAACGCCTGCTGTCCACCTACCGGCCGACCGGTACGCCACGCGTGGAGGTTGCGCCCAGGGCCGGGACCGGTTTCGGCTGCACCGAGGCACCGCGCGGAATCCTCTGGCATCGCTACGAACTGGACGGGCAGGGCCGGGTGATCAGCGCCCGCATCGTCCCCCCCACCAGCCAGAACCAGGCACGCATCGAGGAGGACCTGCGCCTGTCCCTGCAACGGCTGGGCCTGGACAGCAGCGACGAGGCCCTGCGCCTGCGCGGCGAGACGGTGATCCGCAACTACGATCCCTGCATTTCCTGTTCGGTGCACTTCCTCGACATCAAAGTGGACAGGGCATGAGCGCCGTCCGCATCCTGGGCATCGGCTCCCCCTTCGGGGATGACCGTCTCGGTTGGGAGGTGGCGCGGCACCTGTGCGAGAGCGGGGCGCTGGCGGCCTTCCCGGCCGGGGAGGTGGCCGCCGGCCCATGCGACCGCCCCGGCGCCGCACTGGTGGAACGGATGGCGGGAGCGGAACTGGTGATCCTGGTGGACGCCATGCACAGCGGTGCCCGGCCGGGCACCGTCCGCCGCCTGGGCCGGGAAGAGATCGACGCCATCCACGCGCCCGTCTCCAGCCACGGCCTCGGGGTGGCCGAGGCCATTCGTCTGGCGGATGCCTTGGGCGAACTCCCGGACCGCCTGGAGATCGTCGCGGTGGAGGCCGATCCGCACGGCCTGAGCCAGGCGCTGCGGCAACGGGCCGTGGAGCAGGCCGCCGCCGAGGTGCTGGAGCTGGTGGCGGAACACTTGGCTTTTGCAGCCGATTCGGCCTGAGTCCGACAGGCTCCCGGCCGGGAAGGGGAAATGGCGCCCCCGAGACGATTCGAACGTCCGACCTACCGCTTAGGAGGCGGTTGCTCTATCCGGCTGAGCTACGGGGGCGTGGGAGTGGTGGATTGTACCGGCGGGCGATGGAATGCAAAAGGCCGGAACCGTGAAAGTTCCGGCCTTTCCGGTTTGCTGGAGTGCGGGGGTTTGATCAGGCGGCGCCTGACATGACCTCCTTCGAGCGGAAATGGAAGGTCCTGCGCCGGAACGTGATCCCGAAACGAAAAAGCCGTCGTGAGACGGCTTGAAAGGATCAAATGGTGGAGCCGAGGAGGATCGAACTCCCGACCTTCGCATTGCGAACGCGACGCTCTCCCAGCTGAGCTACGGCCCC
>CAYPEH010000077.1:0-4547 GCA_964409585.1 uncultured Chromatiales bacterium
AGCGAATTGGGCAACGCCTCGGTGATGCGCACCTCGACGAACTGCCCCACCAGGTTGCGGCCGGCACGGAAATTCACCACCCGGTTGTTGCCGGTGCGGCCGGCCATCTCGCGGGGGTCCTTGCGCGAGGGACGGTCCACCAGGATGCGCTGCACCGAGCCGACCATGCCGCGGCTGATGGCCTGGGCATTGGCGGTGATGGCCTGTTGCAGGCGGTGGAGGCGTTGCTTGGCCACCTCGGGGCGCACCGTCTCCTTCAGCTCCGCGGCGGGCGTGCCGGGACGGGCGCTGTAGATGAAACTGAAGGATTGATCGAAACCGACCTCTTCCACCAGTTTCATGGTGTCCTCGAAATCCTCATCGGTCTCACCGGGGAAGGCGACGATGAAATCGGAGGAGATGCTGATGTCCGGCTGCGCCTCGCGCAGACGGCGGATCTTGAGCTTGTAATCCGCCACGTCGTGGCCACGCTTCATGGCCCGGAGGATGCGGTCGGAACCGCTCTGGACCGGCAGATGCAGGTGGCTCACCAGTTCCGGCACCTCGGCGAAGGCCTGGATGAGGGAATCGGAGAACTCCACCGGGTGCGAGGTGGTGAAGCGAACCCGTTCGATGCCGTCGATGGCAGCGACGAAATGAATCAGCAGGGCCAGGTCGGCCACGCCACCGTCGTGCATCTCGCCACGGTAAGCATTGACGTTCTGTCCCAGCAGGGTGATCTCCTTCACCCCCAATCCGGCCAGCTTGGCGCACTCGGCGATGACGTCATCGAACGGACGGCTGACCTCCTCGCCCCGCGTGTAGGGCACCACGCAATAGGTGCAGTACTTGGAGCAGCCCTCCATCACCGATACATACGCGGTGGGGCCCTCGGCACGGGGTTCGGGCAGGCAGTCGAATTTCTCGATCTCGGGGAAGGACACATCCATTACCGGCTGCCGACCCGCACGCGCCTTCTCCAGCAGATCAGGCAGGCGGTGCAGGGTCTGGGGGCCGAACACCACATCGACGAACGGTGCCCGCTGCTGCAGATGCTCACCCTCCTGGCTGGCGACACAACCGCCGACACCGATGACCAGATCGGGACGCGCCCGTTTCCACTCGTGCCAGGCGCCCAATTGGGAAAACACCTTTTCCTGCGCCTTTTCACGCACCGAACAGGTGTTGAGCAGCAGGACATCGGCCTCCTCGGCCCGACTGGTCAGTTCCATGCCCTCGGCCTCGGCGAGCACGTCCGCGATCTTGGCGGAATCGTACTCGTTCATCTGGCAGCCGAAGGTCTTGATGAACAGCTTGCGTGGCATGTAGGGGAGGATAGACGGGAAAGACGAACAGATCACCCGGCCGGCTCAGTCCCGCCGGTGCTCGCCCGCGTGGGAAAGATACAGGGCCAGGCCGATCAGGGCGATGCCACCGGCGAAATAGAGCAGGGCCACAGGGGTATCGAACTGCATGCCGATGGCGTGCTCGAAGAACTTGACGATGAGGATCATCAACACCACCTTGCCCAGGCGTGCCTTGAGGTCGTCCAGGTTGTGGATCACCAGCACCCGCGATGCCGTCTCGGACTCCTCGGCCTGATCGATCTTGCTGATGAACAACTCGTAGAGACCGAGGGCGAAAATCAGCAGCACCGTGCCCAGCAGGTAGCCATCGACGATCTCCACCACGTGTTTGATGGTCTCGGAGCGCAACTCCGAGCGCGCGGCCGCTTCCAGCGCGGGCGAGGCATACCCGCCCAGGTGGCTGATCATCATCCAGGCATCCACCGTGGTCATGAAGAACAGGGCCAGGGCACCCGCCAGGCTGGCGACGACCGCGGCCAGGACCACCCAGCGGCTCTGCCACAACGCTCCTTCGAAGATCCTTTCCAGTGATTTCATCGGGGACACTTTGAATGCATCAGGGGCGGCGAATGCTAAGGGAGGCCATGGATGGATGCAACGGAAAAATCTGCTGTTCCAACAAGCGGGTACACATGCATCAGCGCGGATTGAGTTCCGGCAACCCCTCGCCACGCACCCGGTCCACCCATTGCCGGGAGCTGAAGATCAGGCGCCGGAACAGGCGGCGGAACCTTCTCTTCCAGGCAGCCACATCCAGGTCACCGGAACCATAGACCGCATCATCCAGTTCCTTCAGCAGATCATGGATGGCGCCATCGTCACGCCGCGGCCCGCGCCGGGCAAGCGCATCGGCGATGCGGCGTAACGGGACATTGGCCGGCAGATTGAGGGCATCACAGGCGAAGCGGCGCACCAGCAGGCACAGGCCCTCGGGGTCCGATGCCTTGCGCACGCAGCGCATGCAGCCCCACATGCGCAGGCGCACCGGCATCAGGCGGCCGAGGCGTTGCGCCAACCCATCCCGCAAACGACCCAGGGGAACGGAATAGCGCCTGGGCAATACCCGCTGCAACAGGCCCACGGCGGTGCCCATTCCCCGTACCGCGTGACGCCCGGCGTGCCCCATCACCGGCGCAAGCTGGCGGGCACCCTCCACGGCCAGACGGGATGCCTGTTCACTGCCGGGACGCCCCTTGCCGATCCACAAGCCGAGGACGAAGGCCAGCAGCAGGCCACCAAACACCGGCAACCAGAACCCGGTCACATCCTTTTCGGAGACCCGCAGGGATACCCCCCCACGCTCCGGGGCGGCATGGGGCCCACCGGAAGCGCGCCGGGGAGAGGCTGTCGCCACCGGGGACCGGGAGCCGGCCGCCGCACCCTCGACCTTGATCACCCGCGAAGGCAGCCAGGCGGTATTCTCCCGTGCATTGGCCACATCCCACCACGGCACCTGGATCTGTGGCAGTTCGATCTCACCGGCGCGGGTCGGCACCAGAGTGAAGGTCTCCACACGGCGGCCATTGATGTTGCTCGCACGGTGATCGAAGTGCCACTCGGTGTGTGGGCGTTCGGGATAGACCTTGAAATCGTGCCCACGAAGCTGCGCCTCCACGCTGGGCAGTTGATCCCCTGTGGCACCCCAGGCCGCCAGGGTGACAGTCAGGGTGATGGGGTCGCCGACTCGCACCTGGTCGGGACTTTGCAGGTTGCCATCAATGCGCAACAGGCGTACCGGCAACCATGACCTGACATCCTCCGGCGGGGGCATCACCTCCATCTCGATGGCCTTGGTCCACACCTTGGTCAGCGGCTTCCTCGGTGCCGCTGCCGCGGGGGCGGCGGACCAGGGGTTGTAGGTACCGGTCCGGCCCGGCTGGCCGGAGACCTGCCTGACCTCCAGCCGGGTGGCAGGCAGGTGCATCTTGCCCGGACTCATGGAGATGAAGGCATAGCGGTATTCATTGACGATGTAACGGTCACGGCCAATGTAGCGGGCGCTGGCAATGGGCCCGTCCAGCTTGATGAAGGAGGCGCTGGGGACCTGCGGCAGATAGACATCGGCGGTGCTCAGGTTGTTCTCGCTGAACACCCGCACCGTGTAGATCACGCTCTGCTGTACATAGGGCAGGATATCGCTGATCTCGGCCTCGGCCCAGATTCTGGCGGCGGCGGGGTCCGGCCATACAAAACCGGCGGCCATCATCCATACGGCCATGAACAGGTTTTTCCAACGATTCCTCACTACCATGGCCTGGGCTCCACCCATTGCCCGCCGGAACGCTCCCACTGACGCCGCTCCTCGAGCATGAACTGGCTTTGCAGCAGGCGTCCCGGATCGCCCTCGACCCGATCCAGCCACTGCTCGACCATCATACCGGACAGCCCCATGGCCCCCTCGCCACCGGGGCCATCACCGCTGGACGGTTCTCGATCCGCACGCGGTTCGGCGCCTCCGCCCTCTTCCATCTGATCGAATTCGCTGACCGCCTGGCTGGACTTGCTGTCCAGCGGTTCTTCCGAGGGCGCACCCCGCCTTCCGGGCCTGTCTTCCATTTTCTCATCGGGTTCACGGCCGCCGCCTTCCTGTTCCGCACCTGGATCCTGCCGGTCCCCCTGGCCGCGCCGTTGCTCCTCCCTGGATTCCTGGCCACCATCGGTTTCCATATCCTGCTCCTGTTCACCTCCGGTGGCTTGTTCCTGCTCACGGGATTCCTCGCCACCCGTGCCATCCTCATCCTGTCGTTGCCGGTCACTGCCAGCCTGCTGCCGGTCCTGTTCCCGCTCGCCGCCCGCGCCTTCCTGTTCCCGCCGGTCCCGTTCGTCCCCCTCATCCTGCTGCCGTCCTTCCTCGCTGCCGCCTTCCGCCTGCTGCTGGTGCCGCTCCTCGCCCCTGGCGCCGCCCTGCTGTTGCCGGTCCCCTCCCTGGGAAGCGCCCTCCTGCTGTTGGCCGTCCCCCCCGCCAGCGCCGGATTCCTGTTGCCCGCTGTCGCTGCCACCCTGCTGGTCCCGGGATTGCTGCCCACCGGACGACTGCCGGTCCGATTCGCTGCCACCTTCCTGCTCCTGCCCGGATTCCTGCTGACCACCCTGTTGCTGCTGCTCCGATTCCTGCTGACCGCCCTGTTGTTGCTGCTCCGATTCCTGCTGACCGCCCTGTTGTTGCTGCTCCGACTCCTGTTGACCGCCCTGTTGCTGCTG
>CAYPEH010000077.1:4647-13272 GCA_964409585.1 uncultured Chromatiales bacterium
GTTGACCGCCCTGTTGCTGCTGTTCCGATTCCTGTTGACCGCCCTGTTGCTGCTGCTCCGATTCCTGCTGACTGCCTTGCTGTTCCTGTTGCTGTTCCTGCCGGGCGCCGCTCTGCTCCTGCTGCCGCTGTTTCTTTTCACCACCCGCGGCCTCCTCTTCCTGGCCTTGCTCGTCGGCCGGCTGTTCCTCCGGCAGTCTCTGCTCCAGTTGCATGCGGGCACGGGCCACCTGGAGATTGTGCCGGGCATCCTCATGTCCGGGATCGGAGGCCAGCACCTGCTCATAGGCATCCACCGCCCCCTGGTAGTCCCCCAACTGGAACCTGGCGTTGCCCAGATTGTAGCGGGCATCCAGCTCGACTTCGGGGCGCTCGGAGGCCTCGAACTGTTCGGCGGCCTCGGCATAGCGGCCGGCGCGGTAGAGCACTACCCCCCGCCGGTAGGCATCCTGGAAACCGTCCAGAGCCGCCTGGTAATCACCATTTTCCAGGGCCTTGGCGGCCTGCTGATAGCGGTTGCTGAACCAGGCGGCTTGCGCGCCCCCCAGGGCGAATGTCAGAGCCAGGGCGAGGAGGCAGCGGAACGGCCGGTTCATCGCATCCTCCCCACACCGCTGCCACGACGGAACCAGACCAGCATCATCACCATGAGCAGACCGACCAGCCAGGGGTAACGCTCGTTCCAGATGCGCCGGGCGCCTTCCTCCACTTCGGCCGGCCGGGCATCGCCGAGGATGCGGTCGATGAGGGCGCCGGTATCGTCATCCAGATAATCCGCGCGCCGATAAAGGCCGCCTCCGGCAGAGGCCAGCGCCTGCAACAGGCCCTCATCCAGACGCGAGACCACCACGCCCCTGGTGGAACGCATCCACCCTCCCTGGGGAAGTGGAACCTGGCCGCCACGGGTGGTGCCGACACCCAGCACATGCAAGCGGATGCCCTCCTTGCGCAGCGCGGCCACCTTCTCTTCCAGTCCCTTCTCCGGCAGGTCCCCGTCCGTGATCAATACCACCGCCTTGGCGGTCTCCGCCGGCTGGCCCGACAACAGGCGCCGGGCGCGTTCCAGGCCATCGGACAGGCGGCTGCCGGGAAAACGCAGCAGGCCGGTGCTCAGGGAAGGCAACAGGTGGTGCAAGGCCTTGGCATCCTCGGTCAGCGGCGTCACCACATGGGCGATGGAGGCGAAGGCGATCAGGCCCACGCGCATGCCCGGGTTCTGGTCGAGCAGGTCACCGATCTCCTGCTTGGCCCTCGCCAGGCGCGTCGGACGCACATCGTCCACCTCCATGGAGCGGGACAGGTCGAGCAGAATCACCACGTTGGCACTGGGACGGAACAGATCGATGTCGGTGTAATCCCAGCGCGGGCCCGCCATGGCCAGGGCCGCCAACAGCCACAACAGGGTCCACAGGGTCAGCCGTGTGCGATTGCCGGGTGCCTCGCCATGATCCTGGACAATCAGGTGTGGCAACAGATGGGGATCGGCATATTCGGACAGGCGTTTTTCCAGACGCCCGCTGCGTCGCATGCCGGGAATCGACCACAGAAACACCGGCAGCAGCATGGCCCACAGCCAGAGGGGTTCGGCGAAGTGGAAACCCGTCTCCGTCACAGGCCCCTCCGCGCTCCCGACAGGAACATCCCCGCCATCAGCAACAGGCCCAGCATGGCGACGCCCAGCGGCCAGCGATACAGGGGGGTGGGAATCATGACGCTCTGGCTCTCCGCCTCGGTCTGTTCCATTTCATCGATGCGGCGGTAGATCCCTTCCAGGGCCTGGGTGTCGGTGGCACGGAAATAGGCCCCGCCGGTGATGGCCGCCACCTTGCGCAGCAGATCCTCGTCGATCTGCATGTCGGTCATGACGATACGCCCGCCTTCCGGGAACGGCACCTCGCCCTTGCTGCCGACGCCGATGGTATAGACGCGCACACCATAGTGCCGGGCCAGTTGCGCGGCCTCTTCCGGTGGCAGGCTGCCGGCGGTGTTTTCGCCATCGGTGAGCAGGATCAGGATACGCGACCCCGGTGGCCGTTCGCGCAGTTTTTTCACCGCCAGGCCAATGGCATCGCCGATGGCGGTGGCATCCCCCGCCATGCGCGGCACGCTGTTGTCGAGCAGGGTCCGCACCACGCCGCCATCCAGTGTCAGCGGGGCCTGCACATAGGCGCCATCGCCAAACAGGATCAGGCCGATCCGGTCGCCATGCCGCTGTTCGATGAAGCGCCCCACCACGCCCTTCACCACCGCCATACGGTTGACACGCCGGCCGTCCACGGTGAAGTCCAATGCCTCCATGGAGCGGGATGCGTCCACCGCCAGCATCAGGTCGTGACCGGTGCTCATGACCTCGGAATATTTCTCCAGCCACTGGGGACGCATCATGGTCGCCACCAGCGCAGCCCAGATCAGCCACAGCAGCAGGCGTTGCAACCACAGGCTGGGGGGGAGGGCCGGGGTGGCGGCGGCATAGGCGCTTTCCAGGCGCTGGATGCCGGGGTGCAGCAACTGGGGTGGACGGCCCGCACCTGCCCGTTCCAGGGCCCTGGGCGAGGCCGGCCACAGGCGCCGCACCAGCCAGGGCAGCGGCAGCAGCAGGACCGCCCAGGGCCAGGCGAACTCAAACACGCCCCTTCCTCCCGAACAGACCGGGACGGCCTTCCGCCTCCACCCAGCCCAGGGCGGCATTGATCAGGTCATGCACCAGGATCGGCTGCACCCTGGCGCCGGGTGGCGCATAGGGCAGTTCCAGCAACAGGCGCCCCTCGGTGGTCCAGTCGAAACCATGGGGGTCGTGTTTGCGCAACCATTCCAGCCAGTCGTTACCGGTAAGGCCCGCGCAGGAACGGCGCCCGAACCGGGCCATGGCGATACGGCGCAGCAGTTCGGACAGTTCGATGGCCGCCTGGCGGGCATCGCCACCCCGCAGACGGCGCTTGAGATCCTTCAGCAGGCGGCGGGCATCGAGGCGCCAGTCACGGCGTATCCGGTACAGCCAGAGCTGCAACAGGGCGTAGAGCAGCAGGAACGAGACGGCGATCCCCAGCAGGACCCACCAACCATCGGCCAGCGGCCACCAGGGCAGGGGATCGAGCCCATGGATGTCGCGCAGTTCCATCATTGCCCCCGTCAACGTCCCACCAGACGCCGGGCGCGATACCGCAGCCCCTCGATCAGGGCATGGTGAATCTCGTCATAGGTGGCGATGGGAATGAGGGTGATGCCGAGACGGCGGCAGATGGTGCCCAACTCGGCGCGGCGCTGATCCCAGCGCCTGCGGTAGGCATCACGCCCGGCGGTGCTGTCGGTATCCACCTCCATGCGCTCGCCACCGGGACCGGTGAACAGCACCCGGCCCATGGCCGGTATGTCCCAATCGGCGGGGTCGTCCACCGGCACCAGCACCACCTCGTGCCTCTGTCCCAGGCGGCCAAGGAACAGCTCCAGCTGATGCGGGTCGCGATTGAGATCGCCGATGATGAAGATCAGCGCCCCGGTCGGGGTGCTGACATTGAGTTTTTCCAGCGCCTCCACCAGCGGATCACCGGGATGCGGCTCCCGGTTGTCCTCCTCGGTGAGCGCGCGCAGGGTGCGCCACAGGGCTCGGCGGCCACGGCTGGGGCGATGGAAGCGCAGGCCGGTGACTGGATTTCCATATAGCAGGGTGCCCACCCGGTCCTGGCTGCCGGCGGCGGCCCATCCCAGCAGGGCCGTGGCGCGCGCGGCCTGGACCGACTTGAAGGTGCCACGGGTGCCGAAACTCATGTGCGGTCCCACGTCCACGGCCAGCATCACCGCGCGTTCGCGCTCCTCGCGGAACACCTTGAGATGGGCCGTGCCGGTACGCGCGGTCACCCGCCAGTCCATGTTGCGGATCTCGTCCCCTTCGCGGTACTCGCGCACCTCCTCGAAATCCATGCCCTGTCCGCGGAATACGGACTGGTAGAGCCCCTGCAACAGGGAGTTGACGCGGTGATGGGAGGCCAGACCGATGGTGTTGGCGCGGTGGCGGAGTTCCAGCAGGTCGTCGATTTGCGGGCGGGGTTCCGGAGACATGACCGTTCAGGGAATCGCCACCACCTGCAACAGATGACGCACGAAATCATCGGTAGTGATCCCGTCCGCCTCGGCCTCGAAGGTCAGCAGCACGCGATGGCGCAGCACGTCCGGCGCGACGGCCTGGATATGATGCGGCGCCACGTAATCGGCCCCTTCCAGCCAGGCGGCGGCACGGGCGCAGCGGGCCAGGGCGATGGAGGCACGGGGCGAGGCGCCGTAGCGGCACCAGCGTTGCAGGTCGGCGTCATAGCGGGCCGGATCGCGGCTGGCCAGCACCAGATCGACGATATAGCCGCTCAGCTTGGGATCGAGGAATACCTTGGCGATGGTGCTGCGCGCCTGGAAGATCTCCTCCTGGCTGACCACCCGCGACGGCGGCTTGGGGGCCTTCTGCCGAGTGGAGACGTCCAGCTCCAGGATGGCCAGTTCCTCGTCCCGGCTCGGGTAGTCCACCCAGACATGCATGAGGAAACGATCCAACTGCGCCTCCGGCAGATGGTAGGTGCCTTCCTGCTCGATGGGATTCTGCGTCGCCAGCACCATGAACAGCTTGGGCAACTGATAGGTGCGCTGGCCGACCGTGATCTGGTTCTCGCCCATGGCCTCCAGCAGGGCCGACTGCACCTTGGCCGGCGCGCGGTTGACCTCGTCCGCCAGCAGCAGGTTGTGGAACAGCGGGCCGGGGCGGAATTCGAACTCGCCCTGTTCCTGCCGGTAGATGTCGGTGCCGATCAGGTCCGAGGGCAGCAGATCGGGAGTGAACTGCACGCGGTGGAAGTCGCCTTCGATGCCCTCGGCCAGGGTCTTGACCGCCGTAGTCTTGGCCAGACCGGGCATGCCCTCCACCAGCAGGTGCCCTTCGCTGAGCAGGCAGATGAGCATGCTCTCGATGAGCCCTTTCTGGCCGATGACGCGTGAGTCCAAATGCTCGCGCAGGGGATCGAGTACGGAAGCCTCCATAGGGCGGGATTTCCTTTGGTCTGGTGGAAGGGCGGAGGGGAGCCTGTCGGACCCAGGCTGCTATCATCCGTGCCGCCGCGGACAGGCGTCAACCCACGGAATCGTGTTTTCACATCGAGCAATTTTCTAAATAACTCATGCACAAAGAGAGCCATTACCGAATCCGCGTGAGCCCCCGCGCCAAACGTGTCAGCCTGCGTCTGGACAGCCGTGGCGAACTGGAGGTCGTGGTCCCCAGGGGGTTCGATCAGCGCCGGCTGCCGCAACTGGTGGAAGGCAAACGGCGGTGGCTGGAAAGGGCCCGCAGCCGGATGCAAGAGTACGTTTTTCATAGGGAAGTCACCGGGGCATTGCCACAGCACATCGCACTGCCCGCCTGCCATGAGGAGTGGCGGGTGGAACGCATCACGCGGAGGCCGGCCAGACTGCGTGTCCTGCCCGGAAACGTGCTGCACCTGCAATGCGGCGAGGGCGATGACGAGGCCGGGATCGCCCTGCTGCGCCGCTGGGTATCGGCACATGCCCGCGAATGCTTCCAGGAAAAACTGGGCGAACTCTGTGGAATTACCGGCCTGCGCTACCGGCGGCTGCAAGTGCGCACCCAGCGCACCCGCTGGGGCAGCTACTCCAGCCGCGCCACCCTCAGCCTCAACGCCAAACTGCTGTTTTGCAGCCCCGCACAGATGCGTTACGTGCTGATCCACGAACTCTGCCACAGCGTCCACATGGATCACTCACCCCGTTTCTGGGCCCTGGTGGAGACGTTCGAACCGGACTGGCGGCGCCTGCGCCGGGAACTGCGCCACGCCTGGCGGCAGATCCCCGGCTGGATGCCGTGACGGCCGCCACCGCGAATGCGGCTATAATCCGGGCGCCGGCCGCAATCCACACCGGGAAACGTCCCCGCCATGCACGTCACCACCATCCTGCGCATCATCGGCTTCTTCGCCATGGGATTCAGCCTGACGATGCTGATCCCCATCGGCGTGTCGCTCTGGTTCGATGACGGCGAGGCACGCCACTTTCTCGTCTCGCTGGTGGTGATCTTCCTCCCCGGACTGCTGTTCTGGTTCCTGGGCCGGCGGGGCGGCCGGGATCTGGCCACCCGGGACGGTTTCCTGGTAGTGGCCCTGTTCTGGGGAGGCATCAGCACGGTCGCCGCCCTGCCATTCATACTGGGGGCCCACCTCAGCTTCATCGATGCCCTGTTCGAGGCCATATCCGCCTTCACCACCACGGGGGCGACGGTCATCGTCGGCCTGGACGAACTGCCCAAGTCGGTGCTCTTCTACCGCCAGCAACTGCAATGGTTCGGAGGGATGGGAATGATCGTCCTGGCGGTCGCGGTGCTGCCGCTGGTGGGCATCGGCGGCATGCAGCTATACCGCGCGGAGGCGCCGGGGCCGCTGAAGGACGAACGGCTCACCCCCCGGCTGGCCCACACGGCCCGCACGCTGTGGGTGTTCTACCTGGCCATCACCGTGGCCAACGCCCTGGCCTACTGGCTGGCCGGCATGACCCCCTTCGACGCGGTGGCCCACAGCCTTTCCACCGTCTCCACCGGAGGATTCTCCACCCATGACGAAAGCCTGGGCTGGTTCCACAGTCCGCTGATCGAAGGCATCGCCATCGTCTTCATGCTGCTGGGGGCGATCAACTTCAGTGTCCACTTCATCGCCTGGCACCGGCGCAGCCTGCTGAGCTACCTGCAAGACGTCGAGGTGCGCACCTTTCTGCTGTTCGTACTCGCCATCGTAATACTGGTCAGCCTCATCCTGCGCAGCAGCGGCGAATACCACACCATGCCGCCCAGCCTGCGCAACGCCACCTTCGAGGTGGTCTCCGTGGTGACCAGCACCGGCTTCGGCACGGTCGATTTCTCCCAGTGGCCCGACTTCCTGCCGGTACTGCTCATCCTGATCAGCTTCGTCGGCGGCTGCGGCGGATCCACGGCGGGGGGGATGAAGGTCATGCGCGTCATCGTCCTGACCCAGATGGGCCTGCGCGAGGTGCGGCGCCTGATTCACCCCCGCGCCCTGCTGCCGATCCGCGTGGGAGGGCGGGTGCTGCGCGAACGCACCCTGGAAGGTGTGTGGGGGTTCTTCGCCGCCTACGTCATCTCCTTCGTGGTGCTGATGCTGCTGATGATGCACACCGGCATGGACCAGGTGTCCGCCTTCTCCGCCATTGCCACCAGCATGAACAACCTGGGCCCCGGACTGGGGCGGGTGGCCAGCAATTTCACCCAGGTGAGCGACAGCGGAAAACTGATCGCCGCCTTCGCCATGCTGCTGGGACGCCTGGAGATATTCACCATCCTGGTGCTGCTGATGCCGGAGTTCTGGCGGCGTTGAGCCGAGGAACCTCTGAACAAGTCTGGCCAGGTTCCCTACGGCCATAACCGGCCCAAAAACTGAAGCGCGGCGGAACTTCTTGGGGCCCGGGCGGCATTGTCATGTGCGACATCACTTGACAAAACCGACCGGGCTGACTTCTATGTGTATATCTCATTCATCACATACACACGAGGCGATTCATGCGCACAAACATAGTGATTGACGACAACTTGATGAGCGATGCCCTGAAACTGACCGGCGTAAAAACCAAACGGGAGGCAGTGGAACTGGGCCTCAAGACACTGATCAAATTAAAGAAACAGGAGAATATCCGACGATTCAGAGGCAAGCTGCATTGGGAAGGTGATCTGGATGAGATGCGAAAAGACAAATGATCATCGTGGATTCGAGTGTCTGGATTGACTTCTTCAATGGTGTTGGGACGACCGAGGTAGAAAGGCTCGACGCCTTGCTTGGACAGGAAGCCATTGGAATCGGCGACCTTATTTTGACCGAAGTGCTTCAAGGATTCCGCCACGACAAGGATTACAAGATTGCCAAAGAGCTACTGACATCTCTCGATATTTTCAATTTTGTCGATGAATCAATCGCAATCAAAAGCGCAGACAATTTCCGATTGTTGCGACGTGCAGGAATTACCGTGAGAAAAACCATTGATGTAATAATTGCAACCTTCTGCATCGAGAACGACTTTATCCTGCTCCACTCTGACAAAGACTTCAAGCCATTCTCCCTTCACCTGAATCTTCGTGCCCTATCGAGTACATGACACGAAAAATGGCCGTCAGGTCCTGCACAAGCACCATAAATACCGGTTCAGATGAATGTGCACAGGACGCACACCTGCCATATTCACACAAAGCCGGGAATGCATGATTGCAAGACCTAGCCCTGACTTCTGCGCAAGGCATGGACCCGAGTTCCAACCGACTTGTTCATGTGTTCTGACGAACAACGTGGGCCACCAGTGGCGATGAACACTGACAAAGATTGATATCACGTTGCCTACCGGGAGACTTTTGGCCATGCTCAAGGTTACAACGCACCTGATAAACAATCATAAACAACTCTTTAATTTTACTTAATGAATCAGAAGCCTCCATGAACGATTGTATATTTGTAGCCGTATCCCTACCATTACCACGCATATCAAGTACAGGCTGCGATACCAAATAGTCAATTTCACTCCCGTAAACCCGCAACATCTCATCAGCGTCATCTTCGGAAATATTTTGATCGATAAAACGTTT
>CAYPEH010000078.1:0-12955 GCA_964409585.1 uncultured Chromatiales bacterium
AGGTTCTTCCTTATTTTGTCGACATGATGTAAAACTTGGGAAATCTGGGCACTGATTAACGCGAGGTATGGCAATCACAAGGGAGGCTATGTGCAGGTGGTCCATCATCATCACAATGGTCTGGACGGCAAGGTCTCCCGGATCACCTCGTCGCCGGGACCCAAGGCCAAGAACTACGAGCACAAGAAATGGGCCGAGGCCTTCGCCCCGGATCTGGTGTTCTACGAGGGAAACTCCTGCAAACAGGGCATCAAGGCGGCCCTGCACAACCACCGCCCCGGCAAACACTCGATCAACTGCAAGAAGAGCAAGGCCTGCGACAACGACGAGATCCGTTCCATGCGCATCTATTCTTTCGTGAGGCCGCATACCGATGTCATCGTGTATGACCACCCGGAAGCCGAGACCAAGGACGACTGGACCAAGGTCAGCATCGGCAAGCCCGATTTCCACGGTGCGCCTTCCCGCTGCATCAAGAGCTTCGAAAAGAGCCATTCCAGCGACGGCATCTCGGTGAAGTTCCACAAGCACAACGGGCTCGACGGCAAGATCTCCCACATCAAGATCCATCACTGATATTCCGCCATGGGGAGCATCCACATGAGATTCGGGTCCCTCACCGTTGTGGCCATCGCGTTTGCGGTACTCCTGTCCGGGCGTGCCACCTCCCTGCCCTAAGAGCCTGTCGGACTCAGGCTGGATCGGCTGCAAAAACGGGACAGCGGTCTGATTTTCCCTGATTTTTGATGCGCCCCATCCCTGGGGCGCACCCCTTCGGGGTCGCTGCGCGGTCCAAATCCGCTCCCGGCGGATTTGTCGTCACATGGTTCCCACCATCTGGCTCCATGAAAGGCGGGCCTCAGGGACGAGGTCCGCCGGAACCTGCTCTTCCCCTTATTCTCCCTCCCGCTCCCCCAGCCACTTCAGGTGCGAGCCGCAACCCGAGCGGCAGTCACTGGCGCCGAAACGGGCCACCACGATCCGCCCCGCCACCGTCCAGTTCAGCTCACACTCCCCCCGCTCGGACAGTTCGACCCTTTCCACGCGGGCCGCGGGATGCGCGAGCAGGTAATCGATATGCCAGCGCAGTTTCTTTTCCTTCGCCAGATGACGGCGCACCCTGGCCTCGATGCCGCGCCGGGCACTGCCCGTATAGACATACCGTCCGGCGGGAAAGTCGAAAGCGCCCAGCCGGCCCACGGTGATACGCACCGCTTCCCGGAGGTGAATGTGTAGCTGATAGGTGGAAGGCATGGGGTATCCTCCGTGCATCGACGGCACAACCACCATAGCACTTCCATGCAAGACACCCACATCTCCCTCGCCCACGGCAATGGCGGCCGCCTCATGCGCGAACTGATCGGGGAAATCTTCACCCGCCATCTGAACAACCCGCTGCTGAACGTGGATGCCGATGCCGTCACCATCCCGCTCGACGGTGGCGAGGTGATGCTCACCACGGATGGGTTCACCGTGCAGCCCCTGGAATTCCCCGGTGGCGACATCGGCTCCCTGGCGGTGCACGGTACGGTCAACGATCTGGCCGTCTCCGGCGCCACGCCCCGCTACCTCAGCCTCAACGCCTTCATCGAGGAGGGCCTGGAGATGGAACGGCTGGACCGCCTGGTGGCCTCCATGGCGGCGGCGGCCGAGGAAGCCGGGGTGCGGATCGTCGCCGGAGACACCAAGGTATTGCGCCGCGGCGAAGGCAGCGGCGTCTATTTCGCCACCACCGGTGTGGGCCTGCGTCCACCGGGGGTCGAGCTGGGCATGGAACGGATCGAAGCCGGCGACGCCGTCCTGGTGAGCGGCCCGGTGGGCGATCACGGCACCTGCGTCCTGCTCGCCCGCGAACAGTTCGGCCTGCGCGGCGATCTGCGCTCCGACTCCGCCTCCGTGCTGCCTCTGACCCGCATTGCCCGTGAATTTTCGGAGCTACGCTTCATGCGCGACCCCACCCGTGGCGGTCTGGCCTCGGTCTGCCACGAGATCGGCCGCGCCACCGGCTTGCAAGTACGTCTGCGGGAGACCGACATCCCGGTGCGCGAGCCGGTGCGCTCGGTCTGCGAGATGCTCGGTTACGACCCCTACTATCTGGCCTGCGAAGGCCGCGTGGTGGCCGTGGTGGCCGCCGCCCAGGCCGACCGGCTGCTGGCCGCCTGGCGGGAACTGCCCCAGGGGGCCGACGCACGCATCATCGGCCGCGTGGAAACGGGCGCCCACCCCCTGATCCTGGAGACGGAACTGGGCGGTGAACGCCTGTTGGAGGAGCTGGAGGACGATCCGCTGCCCCGGATCTGTTGAACCTGAATCCGTGGGTTCAGGTTAAACCGTGACCCCGCCGGCCGGCCTTTCCCGGACAGGCTCCCGGGGATACGGCGCGGGAGGGAATTGGGTGGTAGAATCCGCCGCCCTTGACCCACCGGCCTCCACCCATGCCCGACACGCCCCGCCCAGACAGCCTGGTCCTGTACAAGCAACGCCCCGCCCGCGTCATCGGCGTCGCCGATAAGATCGAGATCCAACTGGAGGGGGGCAATCGCAAGCGCGTGCGGCCCAAGGACGTGGAACTGCTGCACCCCGGCCCCCTGCGCAGCCTGGACGAACTCACCCCCTGCGAAGGCGATGTGGAGGAAGCCTGGGAACTGCTGGAAGGCGAACAGACCCGCCTGCCGGAGCTGGCCGAACTGATCTACGGTGAACACACTCCGGCCACCGCCTGGGCCACCTGGCGGCTGGTGGCCGAGGGCCTGGAATTCCGTGGCCGGCCCGACGCCATCGAGGTGCGTCCCCGCACTGAAGTGGAACAGGAACGGGCGCAGCGCGAGGCCAGGGCCAGGGCGAAACAGGATTGGGAGGACTTTCTCGAACGGGTCCGGTCCGGACGCATCGGGGAGGAAGACCACCCCCGCCTGGAAGAGGTGATCGACCTGGCCCTGGAGCGGCGTGGCAACAGCCGTATTCTGGAAGCCCTGGGGATCGAACAGAGCCGGGAAAAGGCCCATGCCCTGCTGCTGCGCCTGGGCCTGTGGCGGGAGGAATTCAACCCCCATCCGTTGCGTCTCCAGGTACCCATGGATCCGCCCCGGCACGAACTGCCCGCGCTTCCCGACGAAGACCGCCGCGACCTGACCCACCTGCACAGTTTCGCCATCGACGATGCGGGCAACCAAGACCCGGACGACGCCATCGCCTACGAGGACGGACGCATCTGGGTACACGTGGCCGACGTGGCCGCCCTGGTGCCGCCGGACAGCCCGGCGGACATCGAGGCCCGCGCCCGGGGCGCCAACCTCTACCTGCCGGAAACTACCATCCCCATGCTGCCGGAGGCGGCTACCGGGCAACTGGGACTGGGACTCAACGGTATCTCCCCCGCCCTTTCCTTCGGCATCTCCCTGGATGAGGACGGCGCCATCGGCAGCCTGGAAATCACCCCCAGTTGGGTGAAAGTCACGCGCCTGAGTTACGACGAGGCCGAGCACCGGCTGGATGAATCGCCACTGCGCGAGATCCGCCAACTGACCGAACGCTTTCACCGGCGCCGCCAGGCGGCGGGCGCGGCCCGGCTGGACCTGCCCGAAGTGCGCATCCGGGTGGAACAGGGCGAGGTGCTGATCTCCCCCCTGCCGAGACTCGACAGCCGCTCCCTGGTCACCGAATGCATGCTCATGGCCGGCGAGGCGGTGGCCCGCCACGGCCTGGAGCATGGCCTGCCCCTGCCCTTCTCCACCCAACCGCCACCGGACAGCAACCAGCAGCCCCAGGGACTGGCGGAGCACTACGCCCTGCGCCGCCAGTTCAAACCCAGTCAGATACAAAGCGTGCCGGCCCCTCATGCCGGCCTGGGCCTGGAGGTCTACACCCAGAGCACCAGCCCGTTGCGGCGCTATTCCGATCTGCTGGCCCACCAGCAATTGCGGGCCTGGTTGCATGGCGGGGAACCGTTGAGCAGGGAACAGCTGGCCGAGCGTATCGCCCAGGCCGATCAGATGGCCAGAATCCTGCGCCGTACCGAACGGCTGTCCAACACCCATTGGAAGCTGATCTGGCTGCGCCGCAACAAGGGCTGGCAGGGCGAAGGCGTGCTGGTGGAACGCAATCCGAACAACCCGCGCCGCGGGACGGTACTGATCCCGCAACTGGCGCTGGATGCCAGGATCTCCCTGAGTGGAGAGCCGGAACTGGGCAGTGGGATCCGCCTGTCATCGGCCGAGGTGGACATTCCGGAACTGACGGTTCGTTTCCAGGCGCGGTGGCCGTAGATACCTGTCCCTGTCAGGCCGGTTGCAGAAGAAGGGAGAATAGGGGGAAAGGCGGTATCCATGTTTCCATAAGTCATTGATTTTCAGCCTTCCCACAATGAGTAACCCCTGCCTGTGTCAATTCCCGGTTGCGTTTTTTATCGCGGATACCACATAATTCCGAATGGAGGCTTTGCTGGCGAACGCTGGCATTGCCTTTTTTATTGCGCGCCCGGTTCCTCACGCTCCACCCTCGGGCGAAGATCATCGATGACGGCAAAGCTCCAGATACCGAAATCCGGGTTGCCATTCACCTCGCGGCGCGCCTGATACCGCATCCTGCATACCTGATCGGCCAGATCGCCCAGCTCTTTTCGCGCAGGCCGCGACATGGTCCCGACACGCACCCCCCAGGCCGTCAAATACGCCACGATATCCGCAATCTGCACCGCCGTTGTCAAATGGCTGTGTACGAAGAAAAGCTCGGGAATCACCAAGGACGCACGTGCCTGACCTATGACGGTTTCCCGGAAATAGCGCGACATCTGATCGATCAGGATATGGCATTGCGACCGTTCCAGTTCGTCGAACACCACCAACCCCAGTTGCTCACCGGGGCGATCTTCGAGGTAGTAGAAGTAACGCTCGAACAGATAAGCGTAATCCTTGCGAAGAAAATCACCTTCGGGCCGGGGTGCGTCCCTGTCCACCACGCTGGCAAACGCTTTGACCCGGAATTGTCCGCACAATGTCAAAAGATGCGAAACAAAGGCCAGCTTTGCCTGGGCGAGCGCGGTAATCTGCTTTCGCGTACCGGATGCGCCATCTTCCAGTAATGCCCGCGCCAGATCGCGCCGTTCATCTTCCGGGATCGGCTCCATCTGGGCAGCCTGCCGGAAGGTCTTGCGTTTAAGAAGTTTCCTGCCCTTCAACTCCAGCAAACCATCGGACACCCGGCAGCCGAAATATTCCCGTTCCGCATCCTGCACCCGGCAGATCAGATTCCACAGGTCACGGTCTTCAACCGCGATTCCGGCCAGTACCTCGTAGGGTGACTCCCTGAGATCCTGACCGCTCTCATCGATGAAAAGCATGTAGCTCATGCTGTCGCTTCAATCAGGGGTTCCCGTGGGTCGCCCCCGCTTCGCTGGAAAGGTTGGGGGGAATCCATGAATAAATGGTTCAGACCACCGGCACGAGCCGCGCCAACACCGCCCGCACCTGCTCCATCCCCGACACCAGGGACGCCTCGATCTGTTCCATGGTGATTTCGCCCTCGCCGCGCCCGGCCGCCCAGTTGGCGCTGACGGCGATGCAGGCGTAGCAGAGGCCCAGTTCACGGGCCAGGGCCGCTTCGGGCATGCCGGTCATGCCCACCAGGTCGCAGCCGTCCCGCTCCAGGCGGTCCACCTCGGCCGCCGATTCCAGCCTCGGCCCCTGGGTGGCACCATAGGTGCCGTCGGGCACCACGCGCACCCCCGCGGCGGCAGCGGCGGCCAGTATCCGTTCCCGCAGGTCGTCGCAGTAGGGCCGGGTGAAGTCCACATGGGTCACATGGTCGAGGTCGTCCTCGAAGAAGGTGTGCCCCCGGCCCCAGGTGTAATCGATGATCTGATCGGGCACGATCAGCCGCGCCGGGGGCATGTCCCGGCGGATGCCGCCCACGGCATTGACGGCGATCACCTGGTCCACGCCGAGATGATGCAGGGCCCAGATGTTGGCCCGGTAGTTCACCTTGTGGGGCGGGATGGTGTGCCCCTGGCCGTGGCGCGGCAGGAACACCACTTCCCTGCCCTCCAGCTCGCCATGGGCCAGTGGCCCGGAGGTTTCCCCCCAGGGGGTGGCGATCTGCTTGCGGTGGGTGATTTCCAGGTTGTCGAGTTCGGTGAGGCCGGTGCCTCCGATGATGGCGAGTCGGGACATGGGTTTCGTGGTGCGTCGGGGTGAAAGGGATCGGGGGGCGGATCACATGCCCTTGACGGCGTAAATGCCGGGGGCGTTGCGCAGGTATTCCTTGTAGTCGAGGCCATAGCCGAACAGGTAGCGGTCCTCCGTCTCCAGGCCGGTGAAATCGGCGCGCATGCCCGTCCGTGCCTTGCGGTCATGGCGTTTGTCCACCAGCACCGCGCTGTAGACCCGTGCCGCGCCCTGCTCCTGGCAGTAGTCCAGGATGGCCGCCAGGGTATGCCCCTCGTCGAGGATATCGTCCACCACCAGCACGGTGCGCCCCCGCAGTTCGGTTCCGGGCTCACGCTTCCAGTGGATACCGCCGCCCCTGGTATCGCCACGGTAACGGGTGGCATGGATGTAATCCATCTCCAGGGGGAAATTCAGGCGGGTGGCCAGCTTGCCGGCGGTAACGACGGCGCCGTTCATCACGGTCAGTATCAGCGGATTGGTGCCAGCCAGCCGTGAGGTGATTTCCGCAGCCATGCGGTCCAAGGCCTCTTCCACCTGGGCCTCGTCGTAGAGGCAATCGGCCTCCTGGTAGACCTCCCAGGCGTGTTCCGCCATTTGTTGTCGGTTCATCGTTCGGAATACTTCGAACAGGCCGTTGAAATTCGCTCAGGTGAGTGCGAGACAAGGCAAAAACCGGCGAAAAAGCGCAGTTTATAGGCAATAAATGAGCATTTTAAGCCGGTTTTTAACGCCGTATCGCTCCGCATGAGTAGAATTTCAACTGCCTGTTAAGTGAAAGCCGGTGGGCATACCGGCCGCTATCAATAGGTGAATGTGACGGTGTCGCCACTCATGGCCTGGCTGATGATATAGGCTCCGCCAACGGTTTCATCCACTTCCGGGATCAGTTTGCTGCCCCACAGGTCCACGGTGGGTGTGCAGACCTTGAACCGCACACCGGCCTGGTGGGCGTCCTGTATGAAGTCATAGACCGTCTTGGGGTCTCCCTCCTTCACCTGAATCGACTCCGCCACTCCCTGGATGGCCAGTTCTCCGGCCCGTCCGGTCAGTGCCACTTCCACTTCGTAATCCATGGCGGCGGCCACCGCCGCCTGGAAGAACGGCGCTCCCAGCTCGGCGGGATTGGCCGGGTCGGTATTGACCATGATGATGAGCAGCTTGTTGGGCATGGGTCTGTGTTTCCGCTGGCGGATCGCTATGAGGCTGTCGGACTTAGGGGGATCGTAGCGAAAAAGTGGGACAGCGAGGATGATTTTTCATGATTTTGAGGAGCATAGTGGGAACTATGTGACGAAAAATCAGGGAAAATCAGGCCGCTGTCCCGCTTTTGCAGCCGATTCAGCCTATGTCCGACAGGCTCCTATCCCCAATGTTGCACCCCGTCGCCGAAATAAGCTGATAGGCAACGGATTCTATTTGGATTTCATCGTATATTGGCCGGTAACGAAATGAAACCGGCCCTGGCTGGGCGCGCCCTCGCGCCTCCGGGGGCAATATTGGGGCTACAGATTCAAATCCATTTCCACGGAATCATCCAGTCCGTTGGCCAGGACCACGGCCTCGCGCCAGCGGCGGCTGGCGCACAGTTCCCCGGGAGTGACCGGGTGGCGCCCGTGCATGCGCGCCAGACGCATGTGGGCCACCGGGTCATCATATCCTTGCAGCCCCTGTAGCGCCTCCGCCGCCCCTTCCGGGTGGTTGCAGATCAATACCATATCACTGCCCGCTTCCAGCGCGGCCCTGGCACGGTCGTCATAGCCACCGGCCACGGCGGCGCCGGCCATGCTGAGATCGTCACTGAACACTACCCCCTGGAAACCGATGCGCTCGCGCAGCACATGGCGGATCCAGAAGCCGGAAAAACCGGCCGGGCTGGAGTCCACATGCGAGTAGACCACATGCGCCATCATCACGGCCGCCAGGCCATAGTGGCTCATGCGCTCGAAGGGCAAGGCGTCCTCGATGAGGATATCCTCCAGGCGGCGGTCGTCCACCGGCAGGGTCAGGTGTGAATCCTCCTTCACCGAACCGTGACCGGGGAAGTGCTTGCCGGTGGCGGGCATGCCGGCATCGTGCATGCCCATCATGTAGTGGTGGGCGATGTCGGCGACGGCATCGGGGTGACGGTGAAAGGCACGGTCGCCGATCACACCGCTCACGCCGCGGCCCAGATCCAGTACCGGCGCGAAGCTGAAATCGACCCCCACGGCGCGCAGTTCGGCGGCCATCAGCCAACCCAGTTCACGGGCGACATGACGGCCACGGGCACGATCCTGGCGGTAGATCCCGCCGATGGCGGCAGCCGGCGGCAGGCGGGTGAAGCCGTCACGGAACCGCTGTACCCGCCCGCCCTCGTGGTCCACCGCCACCAGCAGTTTCGGCTGGCGCAGTGCATGAATCCCCTCGATCAGGGCGGCGATCTGTTGCGGCGACTCGTAATTGCGGCTGAACAGGATCACACCGCCCACCTGCGGATGTTGCAGCATTTCCCGTTCGGCCGGAGTCATTTCCAGCCCCGCCAGGTCGAGCATGACCGGTCCCAGTGACATCAATCGCCTCCCCTTCTATGGACATCGAGCCTGTCACGCAGGCGGTCGCCCAGCAGGTTGATGGACAGCACCACCAGCATGAGCATGATCCCCGGCGCCAGCACCATATGCGGCGCCACCAGCATGTAGCGGCTGCCATCACGGATCATGCTGCCCCAGGATGCCTCCGGTGCCTGTACGCCCAGGCCGAGGAAAGACAGGCCGGCCTCGGCGATGACGGTGCCGGCAACGGCGAAGGTGGCCTCCACGATCAGCGGCGCGGCCGCCAGGGGCAGCAAATGGCGCAGGACGATACGCATGCGCCCCACCCCCAGGGCCTCCGCCGCCTGTACGTGTTCACGCTGTTTCAGCGACAGCACCTGGGCCCGCGCCAGGCGGGCGAACCCCACCCAGCCGACCACGGCCAGGGCGAAGATGACATTGTCGATACCCGGTCCCAGCACCGCGGCAAGGGCAATGGCCAGCAGGATACCGGGAAAGGCGAGGAAGATGTCGATCACGCGCACCAGGATCAGATCCCAGACGCCACCCAGATAAGCGGCGGCGGCCCCCAGCAGGGAACCGGCCAGCGCGCTGACCGATACCACCACCACCGCCACCAGGAAGGAGGTACGCGCGCCGACCACCAGACGGTCGGCGATGGAACGGCCGAGGTCGTCATAGCCAAGCCAGCCACCGGGGCCGGGCCCATGGAGGATGCGTGGCAGTTCGATGTGATCGGGGGATAGTGGCAGCCACGGTCCCAACAGGGCCATGGCAGCCCAGGACAACAGGATGGCAGTCGGCCAGGCGACCTTCACCGTTCCCCCCCTGCCAGCCGCACCCGCGGGTCCACGGCGGCATAGACCAGATCGGTGATCACGTTCACCAGTACATAGGTAAGGCTGATGAGCAGCACACAACCCTGTACCAGGGGGTAATCACGGCGCTGTATGGACTCCACCAGCAACTGCCCCACGCCGGGCCAGGAAAACACCGTCTCGGTAATGACCGCCCCGCCCAGCAGCGCGCCCAGTTGCAGCCCAAGCAGGGTGATGACGGGCAACAGGGCGTTACGCAGCCCGTGTCCGAACACTACCTGGAATTCCGGCAGCCCCTTGGCCCTGGCGGTACGGATGAAGTCCTCCCCCAACACCTCCAACAGGGTACTGCGTACCATGCGTGACAGCACGGCCGCCAGGGCCGTGCCCAGAGTCAGGGCGGGCAACACCAGGGATGCCGGCCCCTCCCGCCCGCTGACCGGCAACCAGCCGAGCCAGAGGGAAAACAACAGGATCAACAGCGGCCCCATCCAGAAGTTGGGGATGGAAATCCCCAGCAGGGAGAATCCCATGGCGCCATGATCCACCACCGTGCCACGGCGCACCGCCGCCACCACACCCAGCGGCAGGGCGATCAACAGGGCGATGGCCAGTGAGGCCACCGCCAGTTCCGCGGTGGCAGGGATACGCTCGGCCAGCACCGCCGATACCGGGCGGCGGGAATGCAGCGAGATGCCCAGGTCCCCCCGCAGCAGGCCGGAAAAATAATCCCACAGCTGGACCGGCAGCGGGCGGTCCAGACCCAGGGCCGAGCGCAGGGCCTCGCGGTCGGCCGCACGGGCCGCTTCGCCCAGCATGGCCTCCACCGGGTCACCCGGTACCAGATGGATCAACAGCGCCACCAGCAACACCACACCGAATACGACGATGATGGCGCCGAGGAGCCGGGAAAAGAGGTATTGGGCCATGTCCGGGAAGGTACCGGGCGATTCCGGAGTACGCAATTCCGGAGTTTGCAATGGATGCCCGTGCATCAATGCACGATCAGCTCCCCCCCCAAGGCACGGGCCAGTTGACCGAACCAGGGCGGATCGATGCCTGGCGTCCCCGCCAACAGCATGCCCGCACCGCGCATGCCTTGCCCCCGATACGGCCAGACCAGCTCGACCGCCGTATGACCGCTACCACGCGTCAGTTGTCCTTCCCAGCCGTCACCCAGCAGGGGATACCAGAGCAGATGGGGGATACCGCTTGCCGACAGGCGCTTCATCAGTGCCAGCGCCGCATGGCGGTCCGGCCCCGGATGGGGGTGATAGGGGGGATCGATCAGCACCAGGTCCGGGTGCGGTTGGGAACGCGGATCGAAACCGAAGCCATCCCGGCAGCGGAGCTCCACATGCCTCCCGAGGCGAGGCATCAGTCGCCGGCAGATCCCCTCGTCGGTCTCGTGCAACAGCAGGGAATGGTCCTGTTCCTGCCGTGAAAGAAAGGCTTCCACCAGGCGCCATGAACCCAGATAATCTCCCCCGGAGGTGAGGCACACCTGCTGCAACTCGAAGTAGACGTGGCCGGACAACGGCACGGGCGGCGGCATGACCCGTCCGATCCCCGTTTCCCAGACGCCACCGGCCTTCAGCCGGTAGCTTCCCTCGCCGGCATGCGTCTCGCAGTAGTGGAAACGGGCCCGCCCCGGCTGCATCCTCTCCAGCACGGACAGCAGCAGGCAATGCTTCCATACATCGGCCCGGTTTCCCGCCTTTGCCTCATGCCTGTACACGTCGACCTTTCCCCGCCCGGCCTTTACTATTCGGCACAGTTTGCATGATTGGGTATGGAACATTGAAAAACAAAACCATCGCCGTGAGCCTGCTGCCGGCCCTGCTCCTGCCAACAGCCACATTGGCATCCAGCGGAGCCAGGCTCGACCTCACCTCCCACGCCGTGGGCTATATCGCCATCCTCATCTTCGTCTTCGCCTATGCCCTGGTGATGGCCGAGGAATTCACCCACCTGCGCAAGTCCAAACCGGTCATCCTTGCGGCAGGCCTGATCTGGGCCATGGTCGCCTTCGTCTATGCAGGCCACGGTGATACGCATACGGCGGCCCAGGCCGTACGCCACAATATCCTCGAATTCGCCGAGCTGATGCTGTTCCTGCTGGTGGCGATGACCTACATCAACGCCATGGACGAGCGTCTGGTTTTCGATGCCCTCCGCTCCTGGCTGGTGAACAAGGGCTTCGGCTTCCGCAAGCTGTTCTGGCTCACCGGCGTGCTGTCATTCTTCATCTCGCCCATCGCCGACAACCTCACCACCGCCCTGCTGATGTGCGCCGTGCTCATGTCGGTGGGCGTGGGCAATCCCCGGTTCATCAGCCTCGGCTGCATCAATATCGTCGTCGCCGCCAACGCCGGTGGCGCATTCAGCCCCTTCGGCGATATCACCACCCTGATGGTCTGGCAGAAAGGCATCGTCGAATTCGAAACCTTCTTCCTGCTGTTCGTCCCCTCGGTGGTCAACTGGCTGATACCTGCCGCCATCATGCACTTCGCCGTTCCCGATGTGCAGCCCGAGGCCAACGACGAGAGCGTATCCATGAAACGGGGCGCCAAGCGGGTGATGATCCTGTTCCTGCTCACCATCGTTACTGCGGTCAGCTTCCACAACTTCCTGCACCTGCCACCCATGCTGGGCATGATGACCGGCCTGGCCTACCTGCAACTGTTCGGCTTCTACATGAAGAAGACACACAAGAAGGACCACCCCGGCGACCAGGTCACCGATGCGGAGGGCAGCGGCATCGGTGAAATCGTACCCTTCGACATCTTCAACCAGATCGCCCGCGCGGAATGGGACACCCTGCTGTTCTTCTTCGGCGTGGTGCTCTGTGTCGGCGGCCTCGGTTTCATCGGCTATCTGGAACTGACCTCCAGACTCTTGTACACCGATATCGGACCGACCATGGCCAACATCATGGTCGGTGTACTCTCAGCCATCGTCGATAACATCCCAGTGATGTTCGCCGTGCTGACCATGCTGCCGGACATGTCCCAGGGACAGTGGCTGCTGGTGACCCTGACCGCCGGTGTCGGTGGCAGTCTGCTCTCCATCGGCTCTGCGGCCGGCGTTGCCCTCATGGGCCAGGCCCGCGGCAACTATACTTTCTTCGGGCACCTCAAATGGGCCCCGGTCATCGCGCTGGGCTATGGGGCCAGTATCCTCTCCCACATGTGGATCAACTCGGCGAGCTTCAGCTAGGAGCCTGCCGGACTCAGGATGAATCGGCTGCAAAAGCGGGCCGCTGTCCCACTTTTTCACTTCGATCCCCCCAAGTCCGACAGGCTCCCGGCCACAATATTGCGCCCGGCCACCGAAAAATCCTGCAACCTCATGATTATTAACCCGGCGACAATGTATCTCGCCGGGTTATTAACCCGGCACCAATCTATGTCACCCTCAGCCACCACGAGCGCCCCCGTGG
>CAYPEH010000079.1:0-12793 GCA_964409585.1 uncultured Chromatiales bacterium
GTAGGAAAAGGCTCTGGAACCGGGGCGCGGCGTCCGCTCCCGAACCCGGCATGCGCACACCGTGTCGCGGCCGCCATTGCATAATTTCGAGGAACATAGTGACCACTATTTTGACGAGGAATCCGGGAGAATTAGAAGGCTGCTCCGCTTTTGCAGCCGATTCATCCTGAGTCCGACAGGTTCCTGGTGCGTAAACGGGGAGTGTAGGGGGTGGGGTCCAGTGCCGGTTCGCGGCCCAGCATGAGGTTGGCCACCAGACGGGCCGATGCCAGGCCGAGGACCACGCCATTGCGGAAATGACCGCTGTTGATGTACAGGCCGCCGATGCCCGGATGCTCGCCGATGATCGGGATCGCGTCTTCCTTGCCCGGCCGCAGTCCGGCCCAATGATGCTCGATGGGGTAGTCGCCCAGCCTGGGCACCAGTTTCAGCGCGGATTCCCGCAGCTCCTCCCGTGCCTCTTCGCTGGTGGACTTGTCAAAGCCGGCGTATTCGAGGGTGCTGCCCATGAGGATGCGGCCATCGCGGCGGGGAATCAGGTAGCGGTTGCCGTGCAGAACGATCCTCTTCACCAGTTCCGTGGTTGCCCGGAACAGGATCATCTGCCCACGCACGGGTTGAATGGGGCCGTTCAGGCCCACCGATTCCATCAGTGCGCCGCTCCAGGCTCCCGCCGCCAGCAGGACCTGCCGTGCCGGTATCCGGTCTCCGGCCGTGTACACGCCCGCCACCCGGCCGGCCTGGGTGTCGATGCCGGTGACTTCACGGTTCTCGTGGATTTTCACACCCCTGGCCAGCAGATCGGCCTTCAGTGATTTGACCAGGCGTGGATTGCGCACTTGGGCGATATCCGGGAGCCAGAGGGCACCGGTTTCCGGCTTGCCCAGGGCGGGTTCGCAAGCGGTCAACTCGTCTCCCCGCAGCAGACGCAGGTCCATGTCCCAGCGCCGGGCCCAGATTTCGGCCTGTTCCTGTTCGTCAACGCCGAGCACCAACAGACCGTTGCGGTTCCATTGGGGATCGATTCCCGTGGATTCGGTCAGGGCCCGGCAGACTTCGGGGTAATGCTGCTGGCTCCAGCGGGCCAGCGCGCTGACCGGATCGGCATAGCGCCAGGGATGCAGGGGTGAGATGATGCCGCCACCGGCCCAGGAGGATTCCTGCCCGGCCCGGCCACGGTCCAACAGGGTGACCCTGTGGCCCGCGGCACTCAATTCACGGGCCGTGAGCATGCCGATGATGCCGGCGCCGATGATGACACAATGGGGCATACGACAGTATCCTGTGTGAAGTAGACTACTGAAATGGCTGGAGAAGCATTGGTTTGGCCACCGCATTGAACGGCCAGGGCGGAACGGATGTCGGTGTTGTTTTTGTGGTCGTAACGACGTTTATAATCGAACGGTGGCAGGCTGTTGCCACTAGAGTCCAGAGTCCGTCCATAGCGCCCGCACCATTATACGTATATCCAACAATGATCCGGACAGAATCCACACGGCAGGCAATGGAACGGCATGATTCCCTTCCCTCGGGGCGCGTGGCGGCCATGGCCGGCTTTACCCTGCTGGAAATGCTGGTGGTGTTGGCAATATTGGCTATCGGTTACGGTATCGCCGGGCCAGCCATTCTCACCTTCATCCAGGATTCACGTATCACGGCGCAGACCAACGCCGTGGTTGCGAGCCTGAACTATGCTCGTGCCGAGGCCATCGATCGTGGTGTTTCGGTCACGGTCTGCAAGAGCAACGACAATAATACCTGTGACAACAGTGTGAACTGGGAAGACGGTTGGATCATTTTCGTCGACAGTGACGGCAACGGCTCCCGTGATACCAGCGTGGGCAGCACGGAAACCCTTTTGCGTACCCACGGACCCCTGGAGCCCTATGACGAACCCAATACACTGCGTGGCAACAACAATGTCACCAACCGGGTGACCTTCAACAGTCGCGGCTCGACCGGCAACAATGGCACTCTGGCCCTTTGCGACAAACGGGCACCGGGGGACAGCAGTGGGATGAGAGGGATCGTCGTTGCCAATACCGGACGGGTGCAGAGCGGGAGTACGGCATCTTGCAACCTTTGAGAATACGGTCATCGCGCGGTTTCACCTTGCTCGAGGTACTGGTGGCCATGGTGGTCCTGTCCATCGGCTTGCTGGGGGTCGCGGCGCTGCAACTCAATGCCATGCGTTATGTCCAGGGCGCGCTGTTCATGAGCCAGGCGTCGATACTGGCCCAGGGTTTCGCCGATCGCATGCGCCAGAATCCCGGTCAGGCGGCCGCCGGCGGCTACGTCATTTCCTTGCCGGTCACCACCGCGCCCGCCACCGACTGTGAGGCCACCACCTGCACTCCCGCCCAGCTGGCGGCCTTCGACCGCTACAACTGGTATACCCAGGTCACCAACCTGCCCAGCGGCGCGGCGACGGTGAGTTGCAGCGGTACTTGCAGCTCCACCGTCACCCATGTCATCACGGTGTCCTGGAACGAGCCCATCGAGGGTACCCGCAGCATATCCGTGAGTCTGCGTCTATGAGCTTGCAAAGGGAACAGAGGGGCATGACCCTGGTGGAAGTGATGGTGGCCTCGGTGTTGGGCCTCATCCTCCTCATGGGGGTGATGCAGATCTTCGTCTCCACCCGTCAGGCCAATCTCATGGAACGGGGGCTGGAGCGTATCCAGGAAAATGCCCGCTTCGCCATGGAGAAGTTGCGGCAGACCATTTCCATGGCGCAATATGTCGATAATCCCGGCACCGACCCATCCACCATCTATGTCAGCGGCACCGAGGCCATCATCGGGACCGAGGGCGGCGGCAGCAATCCGGACACCCTGACCATCCGCATGCAATCCGACGGCACCATTCGCAGTTGCAATGGTAATTCCACGATCACCGCCGGTGATCTGGTCCGTTACACGTTCTCGGTCGACACCAGCGATATCGACCTGGACTGCGAGACGCAGGTCGCCAGTGGCAGTCCAACCGGAGCCCAGCCCATTGTCGACGGTGTCAGCAATCTGCAACTGTTGTACGGGGAAGACACCGATGCCGACGGTGTTCCCAATGCCTACCGGAATGCGGGCAATGTCACGGATTGGGATAACGTGATCAGCGTGCGTGTGGGTATACTGGTCCGCGGCGCGGAGACCGTGCTGACGGAAAACAATTCCGCCAGTTTCGATCTGCCGGGCGCGACGGTCAGCGTGAACGACCGTTATCAGTACAAGGCTTTTGTTACAACCATCGTTTTAAGGAACCGTCTGCCATGAGTGGGAAAATTTCATTCGGTGCATTGGCACGGCAACAGGGGGCCGTGCTCATGGTTGGCCTGGTCATCGTTGCTTCGTTGACCTTGCTGGGAGTCGTCGCCATGCAGACGGCCATGATGGAGGAGAAGATAGCCGGCAATCAGGGCGATGACGATACCGCCCTGATGGCGGCCGAGGCGGCGCTGGCCGACGCGGAGGCCTGGATCGATTCCCAGACCTCCTATACGGACGCAAGCGCCGACGCAAGCGACGACTGGTGGCCCCTGGGCGATGCCGCCGTGGCGACACCGGGAGACGCCACCTGGCAATCCAATGCGCGTGCCTATTCGGGCACGATCTCCGGCGTGGCGGCGCAACCGCTGTACACGGTGGAGGAATATTCCTATTCCTCGGGAACCGCCATCTACCAGGCCACCGCCATGGGATTCGGCGGGCGCGCGGAGACCACGGCCATCCTGCGTTCCCGCTTCAGAAAGACCTTTGGCGGCGGTCCGGGCGAGCGGCTGACCTGGCGCCGGCTCCAGTAATCACCTTTGAGCCACCGGAGGCCGTCACGGGGGTTTCCGGTGGCTCCGTTCAATGTGGGAGTGCATCCAGGGGGCTTCCCACAAGGGGAGAAGCCATTCGAGGGAGTGGCTGTTGTGATGGTGTTTCCTGCTTTGAATCGTACCGTTCCAGATCCCCGTATCGAACAGATTCATTCAGAACTTCCCTGGAGAAACCTGGAAAGAACCATGCGTGACAGAGGTTTTACTCTCATCGAACTGCTCATCGCGGTGCTCATCCTTTCCATCGTCGCGGCCTATGCCATACCCGCCTATCTGCAGCAGGTCATGGATGCCCGGCGCAGTGATGCCAAGGTGGCGCTCACCGAGGCCGCGCAGGCACTGGAGCGGTACTACAGCCTCAACAACACCTATTCGGTCTCCCTCGCCACGGTCTATGGAACCACGTCCCCCCAGGGTTATTACAACCTTTCCCTGTCCAGCACGACCAGCAGTTATACGATCACGGCCTCGGCCACCGGTGACCAGGCGGGCGACAGCCACTGCGCCAGCTTCACGTTGACACACACGGGCACACAGGGGGCCACCAACTCCGATTGTTGGTAGGAAAACCCTGATCCTGTCGCCGCGCGCCCCGGGCCGGGCGCTTTTCCCGCGTATTGTATCGGGGGGTGGAAACCATGAACCGGAAGCGCGCATGCGGCGGCGCGCCACGGCGGCGGGGAGCGGCGCTCCCCGTGGCCCTGATTGCGCTCGCCTTGCTGAGCCTGTTGGCCGTGGTGGCCATGCAGTCGTCCATGATGGGGGAGAAACTGGCCGGCGCCGCCAGGGATCGTGGCGCCGCCCTGTTGGCGGCCGAGGCGGCGCTGGCCGACGCGGAGGCCTGGATCGATTCGCAGGCCTCCCATACGGACGCAAGCGCCGACGCAAGCGACGACTGGTGGCCCCTGGGCGACGCCGCCGTGGCGACGCCGGGAGACGCCACCTGGCAATCCAATGCGCGTGCCTATTCGGGCACGATCTCCGGCGTGGCGGCGCAACCGCTGTACACGGTGGAGGAATATTCCTATTCCTCGGGAACCGCCATCTACCAGGCCACCGCCATGGGATTCGGCGGGCGCGCGGAGACCACGGCCATCCTGCGTTCCCGCTTCAGAAAGACCTTTGGCGGCGGTCCGGGCGAGCGGCTGACCTGGAGCGTGATCCGGTGACCCATACGGTCAGGCACGCAGTTCCCGGGGCAGGGGAAACACCACGTCCTCCTCGATACCCGAGCCTTCCCGCACCACCTCGGCGCCCTGGGCGCGCAGGCAATCGATGACGTGTTCCACCAGCAGTTCCGGCGCCGAGGCACCGGCGGTCACGCCGATGCGGGAACAGCCTTGCAGCCATTCCTGGCGGATGTCCTCCGGCCCGTCGATCAGGTGGGCGGTGACGCCGCGCTTGGCGGCCAGTTCGCGCAGGCGGTTGGAATTGGAACTGTTGGGTGAGCCCACCACCAGCACCAGGTCGCAGTGGGCGGCCAGTTCCTTGACCGCGTCCTGGCGGTTCTGGGTGGCATAGCAGATATCGTCCTTGCGCGGACCGCGTATGGCGGGGAAGCGTTCCCGCAGGGCCTGGATGATGACGCCGGTATCGTCCATGGACAGGGTCGTCTGGGTGACATAGGCCAGTTCCGCGGGATTTTTCACCTGCAATTCGGCTACGTCCTCCGGTTTTTCGATCAGATAGATGGCGCCTCCCGCTGATTCGTCGTATTGCCCCAGGGTGCCTTCCACCTCCGGGTGGCCGGCGTGGCCGATCAGCACCACCTCGCGGCCGTCGCGGGCGTTGCGCTCCACCTCCAGGTGAACCTTGGTCACCAGCGGGCAGGTGGCATCGAACACCTTCAGGCCCCGCCGCCGGGCCTCGGCCTGCACCGCCTTGGGAACCCCGTGGGCGGAGAAGATCACCAGGGCGCCGTCCGGCACGTCATCCAGTTCGTCCACGAACACGGCCCCGCGTTCGCGCAGATCGTCCACGACGAAACGGTTGTGCACCACCTCGTGGCGCACGTAGACGGGAGCGCCGAACAGTTCCAGGGCGCGGTCGACGATGCCGATGGCGCGGTCCACGCCGGCACAGAAGCCGCGGGGATTGGCAAGGATGATTTCCATGGTCTTCTCGGTCATGGGGTTGGGATGTGGCGTGGGCCGGGCTGCCGGACAGTATTCACGGTGACTCGACGGAAAGGATTTCCACCTCGAAGGTGATCTCGTGGCCGGCCAGGGGATGGTTGAAGTCCACCTTCACCGTGTCTTCGTCCACTTCCAGAATGGCGCCGGGCAATTCCTCTCCGGCCGGTGTGTCGAAACCGATGATCTGGCCTTCCTCCAGTTCCATGCCGGGGGGGAAGTCGGCGCGGGGCATCTCATGGATGCCGTTGGGGTCGTGGGCGCCGAAGCCGTTCTCGGGGCTGATCCTGAGCCGTTGATGGTCACCGGCCTTGAGCCCGAACAGGGCCAGCTCCAGACCCTGGATCAGGCTGCCGTCACCGACCGTGAAGCGGAACGGTTCCTCGCCCTCGGTGGTATCGGCCACCATGCCGTCTTCCAGCAGGATCGTGTAATGCATGACCACTGTGGCGCCGTGGCGGATGCGTTCGCCCGTCATGTCCGGTGCTCCCCGTCGGTTCGTTTCGGCAGGCCGCCGACGAGTACCAGCACCACGCCGGTGGTGATGGCCGAGTCGGCGAGGTTGAAGGCCGGCCAGTGCCAGTCGCCGTAATAGAGGTCGATGAAGTCGATCACCAGGCCGGTGGCGACACGGTCCACCAGGTTGCCCACCGCGCCGCCGAGGATCAGGGCCAGACCGGCGGCGGATGCCCGGTAGCGACTGGGCAGGCTGAGCAGCCAGCGGACGATGACGATGCACACGACCACGGCCAGCAGCACGAAGAACCAGCGTTGCCAGCCGCCGGCGTCGGAGAGGAAGCTGAAGGCGGCGCCGGTATTGTACATCAGCGTCAGGTTGGCCGAGGGGATCAGTTCCAGGGGGCGGTAGGGTTCCAGGTGGCTGTCCGCCAGATATTTGGTGATCTGGTCCAGGAACACCACGGCGATAGCCAGCCAGAACCACCGGCGGTTGCCGGTGTCCGCCTGCGGCCGGTCGTTGTTCCCGCGCTCAGGCATAACGCCGCTGCTCGCCGCCACCCGCCACGTTTTCCACGCAGCGGTCGCACAGTTCCGGGTGTTCGGCATTGCTGCCGATGTCTTCGCGGTGGTGCCAGCAGCGGGGGCACTTGGCGTGTTCCGAGGCGGTGGCGGCGATCCACAGTTCCCCATCGCTCAGTTCGCCGTCCACCGCGTGGTCCGGTTTGCCGCCCAGCGGATGCACGCGGGCATAGGAGGTGATCAGGACGAAGCGCAGCTCGTCGCCCAGGCGGCCCAGCAGGGCGGCGGTATCGTCGTCGCAGTACAGGTCCACCTCGGCGTCCAGGGAGGAGCCGATGGTCTTGTCGTTGCGCAGTTTCTCCAGCTCGCGGTTGACCGCGGCACGCACCCTCATCACCCGTTCCCAGAAGGCGGGGCCCATGTCCTCGTCGTCGGCCATGCCGTAGAGGGCGTCGTACCAGTGGGCGGTGAACACCGAACCGCTGCGCTCGCCGGGGATGTGTTCCCAGATCTCGTCGGCGGTGAAGCTGAGGATCGGCGCTAGCCAGCGCACCATCGCCTCGATGATGCGGTACATGGCGGTCTGGGCGGAACGGCGGGCGATGCTGTCCTTCTGCGTGGTGTACTGCCGATCCTTGATCACATCCAGGTAGAAGGCGCCCATGTCCACCGAGCAGAAGTTGTGCACCTTCTGGTAGATGAGGTGGAACTCGTAGCTCTCGTAGGCGGCGACGATCAGTTGTTGCAGGCGCCGGGCGCGGTCCACCGCCCAGCGGTCCAGGGGCAGCATCTTCTCCGGCGGCAGGATGTCCCGGGCCGGATCGAAACCGGCCAGGTTGGCCAGCAGGAAGCGCGCGGTGTTGCGCATGCGGCGGTAGGAATCGCCCATGCGCTTGAGGATCTCGTCGGAGACGCTCATCTCGTTGCGGTAGTCGGTGGCGGCCACCCACAGGCGCAGAATGTCGGCGCCGAGGGAATTGACCACCTTCTGCGGCGCCACCACGTTGCCCCGGGATTTGGACATCTTCCGGCCTTCGGCATCGACGGTGAAGCCGTGGGTAAGCACCTGCCGGTAGGGCGCCACGCCACGCATGGCCACTGAGGTCAGCAGGGAGGACTGGAACCAGCCCCGGTGCTGGTCGGAGCCTTCCAGGTAGAGATCGGCGGGGAAGCGCAGCTCGTCACGGCTTTCCAGCACGCAGTGGTGGGTGACGCCGGAATCGAACCATACGTCGAGGGTGTCGGTGACCTTCACATAGCGGTCCGCCTCCTCGCCCAGCAGTTCGGCCGGGTCCAGGTCGAACCAGGCGTGCAGGCCCTCGCGTTCGACCCTCTTCGCCACTTCCTCGATCAGGCGCCGGGAATCCGGATGGGGCTCCTGGCTGTCCTTGTCCACGAACAGGGCGATGGGTACGCCCCAGTTGCGCTGCCGCGAGATGCACCAGTCCGGGCGGCTCTCCACCATGCCCTCGATACGGGCCTGCCCCCAGTCGGGCATCCACCGCACCTTCTTGATCTCGTCCAGAGCCTGTTTGCGCAGGCCGGCCTGGTCCATGTTGATGAACCATTGAGCCGTGGCGCGGAAGATGATCGGGGTCTTGTGCCGCCAGCAGTGCGGGTAGCTGTGGCGCAGCTTCTCCGCGTGCACCAGGGCGCCGCGTTCCTGCAACACCTCCAGTACGTGGCCGTTGGCGTTGAACACGTGTTCGCCGGCGAACAGCTCCGTGTCCTCGATGAATTTGCCGTCGGGGCCCACGGGATTGTCCACCGGGAGGTTGTAGCGGGAGCCGACCACATAGTCCTCCTGGCCGTGGCCGGGAGCGGTGTGAACCGCGCCGGTACCTGCCTCGGTGGTGACGTGGTCGCCGACGATGACCGGCACCTGGCGGTCATAGAAGGGATGTTGCAGCATCTGGCCTTCCAGGGCGGAGCCGGTGCAGCGGGCGACCACCCGGTGATCCTCGGCCCCGTAGCGCTCCATCACGCCTTCCCGCATGGCCTCGGCGATGAGCAGGCGCTCGGGACCGTTGCCCAGGTCGCATTGCACCAGCGCATAGTCCAGGTCCGGGTGCAGGGAGACGGCGCGGTTGGCGGGCAGGGTCCAGGGGGTGGTGGTCCAGATCACCACGGAGATGCGCCCTTCTCCGGGGCCGCCGGCCCCGATCTCGCAGCGATCAAGCCAGGCCGCCTCGTCCACCACCGGGAAGCGTACGTCGATGGCCGGCGAGGTCTTGTCCTCATATTCCACCTCGGCTTCAGCCAGGGCGGAGCCGCAATCGGTGCACCAGTGCACCGGCTTGAAACCACGCTGCAGGTGACCGTTGCCGATGATCTTGCCGAGGGCGCGCAGGATGTCCGCCTCGAAACGGTAGTCCATGGTCAGGTAGGGCCTGTCCCAGTCGCCGATGATGCCGAGGCGCTTGAAGTCCTCGCGCTGTTTGTCCACCTGGGTGTTGGCATAGGCGCGGCAGGCCTTGCGGAACTCGGCCACCGGGATCTTCACTCCGGCCTTGCCCTTTTTTTTCTCCACGTTGAGTTCGATGGGCAGGCCGTGACAGTCCCAGCCGGGTACGTAGGGGGCATCGAAGCCCGACAGTACCTTGGACTTGATGATGATGTCCTTGAGCACCTTGTTGACGGCGTGGCCGATATGGATCTCGCCGTTGGCGTAGGGCGGGCCATCGTGGAGGATGAACTGATCCGCGCCCCGGCGCGCCTCGCGCATCCGGGCGTACAGATCGTTCTCCTGCCACTGCCTGAGCCGCTCGGGCTCGCGGCTGGCCAGATTGCCGCGCATGGGGAAGGCGGTCTCGGGAAGGTTGAGGGTGTCTTTGTAGTTCTTGCTCATGGGCTCGGGGGTCTGGAACGGGCCTGTGGTTGGTCGGGAGGGTGGATGGGCCGGGTCAGCGGTGGTGCTCGTCGAAGAAGGCGCGCGCCCGCTGGGCATCGCGCTCGATCTGTTCCTTGAGGGCGTCAAAGGACTCGAAGCGTTTTTCGTCGCGCAGCCGTTCCAGCAGATCCACATGGATATGGCGTCCGTAGATGTCGCCGTCGAAATCGAACAGGTGCACTTCCAATTGGTTGCGGGTGCCGTTGATGGTGGGACGCTTGCCCACGTTGGCCACCCCGGCCACCGGCTCCCGGTCGAGTCCGAACACTTCCACGGCGAACACACCGCGCACCGGCGGGTTGCTCCGGTGGAGGAAGATGTTGGCGGTGGGAAAACCGATGGTGCGTCCACGCTTGTCGCCATGGGCGACGCGGCCGCAGATGCGATAGGGGCGGCCGAGCAGCTTTTCCGCGGTGTGCAGATCCCCTTCAGCGAGGGCGGCGCGGATGCGGGTGCTGGAGACCCGTTCACCATCGATGGCGAAGGTGTGCATGTTCACCACCTGGAAGCCGTGTCGCCGGCCGCTCGCCTGCAACATGGCGAAGTCACCCTTGCGGTCCTTGCCGAAGCGAAAGTCGTCGCCCACCACCAGGTAACGCAGTCCCAGGCCATCCACCAAGGCGCGCCGGATGAATTCCTCCGCCGGCATGGCGGCCAGCAGGTGATCGAAATGCAGCAGCAACACCCGGTCCACGGCATAGCGGCGCAATGCCTTGTACTTTTCGCGGAAGCGGGTGATGCGTGGCGGGGCCAGGTCCGGGTGGAAGAACTCCATGGGGGTGGGCTCGAAGGTGATGACCGTGGTGGCGGCATCCAGTTCGGAGGCCTTCTCCGCCAGACGCCCGAGCACGGCCTGGTGGCCCAAGTGCACGCCATCGAAATTGCCGATGGTGGCCACCGAGCCACGATGATCCGGACGCAGATTGTGGATGCCGCGGATGAGTTCCATGCCGTTCGTGGGTGTTCCGGAGTGTCGCCTGCAAAAACAACACATTATACGGCAGCGCGCCGGCAGGGGGGAGCATCGGGGGCGCATTTCCGCACCGGGTCAATAGTCACTGCAATCGGGGCTGCCCGGTGATGTCATCGCCGACACCGCCCAGGTGCTGAAGGAGCATGGTATCCGCTGCATCCTGGAGCTGACCGGGCAGGCCATGGTGGCCAATACCTGGGTACTGGTGCCGATGATCGCAGACAGCGGGACCGCGCTGAGTTTCGCCGTGGATGATTTCGGCGCCGGTTACTCCTCGCCGCGCATGGTTCCGGGCTGGCCATCACGATGGAAGACCCGGTATTTCCTCCGAAGCCACGAATTCAGGTCAGGCCGGGTCCTGCATGTGCCGGGGGCGTAATCCGCTGATCAGCAGGACCGATGCATAGGCGGCGGTCCCCACGGCAATCCACAGCAGCAGTTGCAGCACCCGGTCCAAGGCGCTCCAGTCCAGCCATTGATCGATGGACGCGGTGCCGAAATGGAGGACCAGCCCCATGGCGGTGCTGGCCAGCAATACCCGCAGCAGCAGGAGCGGCCAGCCGCCGCCGGGGGTGTAGATTTCATCCCTGCGCAGACGATGGAACAGCAGGGCGGCATTGATAAAGGCGCCCAGCGAGGTGGCCAGGGCCAGACCGGCATGGGCCAGCGGCCAGACCAGCAACAGGTTCAGCGCCATGTTGCAGATCATGGCGATGACCCCGAAACGCACCGGGGTTCGGGTGTCCTGGCGGGCGTAGAAACCCGGTGCCAGCACCTTGATCAGCATGAAGCCCAGCAGGCCGAGGGAATAGGCCATGAGGCTGCGGCGCGCCATCAGTACATCATCCGTGCCGAATTCGCCGTACTGGAACAGGGTGGCGAGGATGGGGCCGGACAGCAGCATCAGGCCGAGCATGGCTGGAGCGCCGACCACCAGCACCCAGCGCAGGCCCCAATCCAGGATGCGTGAGAACTCCCGTCCGGATTCGGCTGCGTGCCGGCGGGACAGGCTGGGCAGAATCACCGTGGCCAGGGCAATGCCAAATACACCCAGGGGGAATTCCATCAGGCGGTCCGAGTAGTACAGCCAACTGACGGAACCGGCCGCCAGAAAGGAGGCGATGAGGGTGTCCAGCAACAGATTGATCTGCGCCACCGAGGAGCCGAAGATCGCGGGCAGCATCAGCTTGAGAATGCGCTGTACCCCTTCGTAGGCCCAGCCCCAGCGCGGCCTGGGCAGCAGTTTCAGGCGCCAGAGGAAGGGCAGTTGAAAGGCCAGTTGAAGGGCGCCGGCGGCGAAAACGGCCCAGGCCAGGGCGATGATGGGTTGTTTCAGCAGCGGGGCCAGCCACAGGGCGGCGCCGATCAGGCAGAGATTGAGCAGAACCGGTGTCAGGGCGGGGATGCCGAAACGGCCATAGCTGTTGAGGATGCCGCCGGCAAAGGCGGTCAGGGAGATGAACAGCAGGTAGGGAAAGGTGAAACGCAGCATCTCCACCGCCAGTTCATAGCGCCCCTGGGCGTCGCCGATGAAACCGGGGGCGAACAACATGATCAGCAGCGGTGCCGCCAGCACGCCGGCCAGGCTCACCAGGAAGAGAATGCCGCCGAGGGTGCCTGCCACCCGGTTGATCAGTTCATGCACCTCCGTGTGCCCGCGTTGCTCCTTGTATTCCGACAGCACCGGCACGAAGGCCAGGGAAAAGGCTCCCTCGGCAAACAGGCGGCGGAGGAAATTGGGGATCTTGAAGGCGACGAAGAAGGCATCGGTCCCGACTCCGGCGCCGAATACGCGCGCAAACACCATGTCGCGGATAAATCCGAGAATGCGCGAGACCATGGTCAGCGAACTGACGGTGGCGGTGGATTTGAGCAGTTTCCGGGACATGGGATTCGTGTTCGGCCGGCAAAAGGGAGCAATGGGAGGGGATAGTACCCGAAAGTTGGGAACCTCTGATTCATTCGTGACATGGCATCTTGCGGCGCAAAATCGCCCATTT
>CAYPEH010000080.1:0-12745 GCA_964409585.1 uncultured Chromatiales bacterium
AAGCGGGACAGCCTAAGTCCGACAGACTCTCAACTTCCGGTAAACAACCATGAACTACTCGTTCAACACCATCAAGAACCTGGGGATCGGCGCCCTGTTGCTGATTCTGCTGGTGATCGTGGCCATTGCCTTTCAGCAGACATACAGTTCCGTGGATGCCTTGAAGAAGATCATCAAGGAGAACATTCCGGCACAGCAGAATCTGGCTCAGATCAACCAGCTGCTGACCACCACAGACCACGCCTTCGCCTTGTATGTGCGCCGTGATCGTCTCACCCCGGACGAGGCAGTGGAACCCTTGGACCGGCTGCGGGCCCAGTTGCGCGACCTTTCGGAACAGATGCAGGCGGAAGGGCTGGATACCGTGGGGATCAATAAGGCTATGCACATGGCCGGCATCGCCCGAACCGCATTCATCAACTATGCCGGTGAGGAGGCCCAGGATGCGGCCGCTGATGCGGCCATCGAGTCGCTGAACAAGTCGCTTGCCGCCCTGGCCGATCTGGAAACGGAGATCAGTGCGCTTGCCGCCACGGCCCATGAACAGGCATGGCAGGAGAACATCACCTCGCGGCTTCAGGCCGTCATGCGTCTACGCACCCTGGCAGCCCAGGGGGTGAATCGCTACGCCAAGCGCGAGCGCATGGATCTGGCGGAGATCATCGGCCATGTCGACCATGCCATCGCATTGCTCGAGCAGATGGAAAGATCCACCGGCGTGGACTCCGCTATCGTTGAACTGCGTGATCTGACCCAGGCGGTACGACAGTACCGTGCGGCCATTCACAGCTACGGCAGTGCAGAGGAGCAGGGCGCCGACGAGATGGCCCTGAACGAGGAACGGGAAACCGCCTATCGTCTCTGGCGTGGGGTGGAACAGGATCTGGACAAGGTCAACAAGATCCTCAGCAAGCACATCTTCGACACCCAGTCCGCAACCATTGAGGCTGGTGAGGCTGGCCAACAGGCCTTCCTCTGGCTGACGGTGATCGCCCTGGTGGTCGCCATGGCCATTTCCTACCTGTTCAGCAAGGCGCTTTCCAGCAGCATCCGCCTTCTGGCCGAAGGTACCCGTCACTTCGCCACCGGTGATCTGGGATACCGGCTGGTGGTGCGCGGTAACGATGAACTGGCGCAGCTGGGCAAATCCTTCAACCAGATGGCGGAGAACCTGGAAGAGCTGGTGAAGAACGTGCATATGGCAGGTATCCAGGTGGCCAGTTCGGCCACCGAGATTGCCGCGACCATGAAACAGCAGGAGGCCTCCGCCTCCGAACAGGCCGCCACGGCCAACCAGATCGTCGCTTCCACCCGGGAGATCTCCAGCACCGCCGCCGACCTGCTCGACAGCATGGACGAAGTGGCGCGGGGTTCTTCCGAGGCCGCCAGCCTGAGCGAACAGAGTGCCCATGGCCTGAGCGAGATGGAGGACACTATGAAACAGATGGGTGAGGCCTCGCGGGACATCTCCGAGAAGCTGGCGGTGCTGAACGAGAAAGCCGGCACCATCAGTTCGGTGGTGACCACCATCAACAAGGTGGCGGACCAGACCAACCTGCTGTCTCTCAACGCTGCCATCGAGGCGGAAAAGGCCGGTGAGTACGGTGTCGGATTCGGTGTGGTTGCCAAGGAAATCCGCCGCCTGGCGGATCAGACCGCGGTGGCCACCTGGGACATCGAACAGGTGGTGAAGGAGATCCAGGCCGCGGTCTCCTCCGGTGTCATGGGCATGGACAAATTCACCGAGGAGGTGCGCCGCGGTGTGGAAGTGACCAAGCGTGTCGGTGATCAACTGAGCAATATCGTCGAACAGGTGCAGGCCCTGGCGCCTCACTTCGAGAGCGTGCATGAGGGCATGCAATCCCAGACCCAGGGGGCCGAGCAGATCAACCTGGCCATCGGGCAGCTCAGTGACACGGTGTCCAGCACGGCCGATTCCCTGCGTGAATCCGGCCGTGTGGTCAGCCAGCTCAATGAGGCGGCGACCCGCCTCCAGGAGGCCGTGGGGAACTTCAAGATCGGCGAGGACTAGCGCCGATGTCGCAACCGGTCGCCGCCGACACGAAGGAGCCTGTCGGATCGGCATTCCGTCGGTCATACCTGAATGCTTTGCCTGTCCCTCTATATCGGTGAAGAGCAATATGCCCTGCCGGCACAGGAGATCGTCGAGGTCTTGCCGCTGCTTCGCCTGCGACGGCTGCCCCATGTGCCGGACTATGTCCGTGGCCTGCTCAATTACCATGGCCGCATGGTGCCGGTCATCGACCTGAATGTGCTGGCCCATCTCGAACCCTGCCGGGAACAGTTCAGCACCCGCGTGATTCTGGTGCAGCCCCGCCTTGGGAATGATCAGCAAACCATGCTGGGCCTGTTGGCCGAGCAGGCCACGGACACTTTGCAGATCCCCAGGGGGCGGTTGCAGGACGCCGGCCGTCTGTTGCAGGACGCCCCTTATCTGGGACAGGTGGCCCTGGATGGCGAACAGACCGTGCAACTGGTCAATGCCGCCGGTCTGCTCACCGCCGAGGTGCTTGCATTGCTGGCTGGCCCGCCTGCCGCCTCGGCGTGAATGCGGCTGAAGGCAAACCATGAACAGAACGGGAAAAGTTGATCCAAACCACGTGGTTGACATGAAAACACGTTGCTTGTGCCGCCTGCCTATCACGCCCCTGGCTGGTCCCTGTACGCCTGGACTTGGACTTCGCCGGATCCATGGGCATGGCTATGGATCCGGTTCCAGTCCGGCGTCCAGCCGCACAGGTCCTGCGCCAGGGACGCGATCCCCGGCAGGAATGCGGGCCGCCGATACGGCGGAGGCGGCATCGTGAACACCACCGCGGTGGCCGGCCTGCTTACCCAGGTGATGGGGCTGGACCCATCGTCCATCGGCCTCAATGCCATACGCCAGGCGGTGGAGAAGCGTCTGCGGGAACGCTCCGAAGCGGGTCAGGATATCGATGACTACGTTGAAATCCTGCGCCGTTCGCCTCAGGAGATGCGCGCCCTGTTGGAAGTCATCGTCGTCTCCGAAACCTGGTTCTTCCGCGACCCGCAGGCATTCGCCCTGTTACGGTTCAAGGCCACCTCCGGAAACTGGTTGGCACGTAGCCGGGAGAAACCGCTGCGTTTTATCTCCATTGGTTGTTCCACCGGGGAAGAGCCCTACAGCATGTCCATGGCCCTGCTCGACGGCGGCATGCCCCCCGGTTCCTTTCGCATCGATGCCATGGACCTCAGCCGCAACAATCTGGCCGTCGCGCGCCGTTCCGTGTACGGCCCGTCTTCATTCCGCGGCCGTCACCTGGATTATCGCGACCGTCATTTCGAACGCCTCGATCACCGTTACCGTCTGTGCCGTGATGCGAGACGATGGGTCGATTTCCATCATGGCAATGTCCTGCACCCGCCCATGAAACTGCTGGAAAACCGTTACGAGGCGGTGTTCTGCCGTAACCTGCTGATCTATCTGGATGCACACAGCCGCCAGCGGGCCATCCGCCATTTCCGGCATCTGTTGAAGGAGGATGGCATCCTGTTCTGCGGGCATGCCGAGGCCAATCTGATGCTCAACGCCGGATTCGAGAAGATCCATCATCCCCGGGCCTTTGCCTTCGAGGCATCGCCCACCGGGACGAAGCGGAAGAAGCCGAGGCGCGGGAAAACGGTGCCGCGTACCGTGACGGCAAGGAAAACGGTCCGCCGGCTGCCTCCACTGCGCCACCCACCGCAGACGGAGAGGACGGCCGGGGCGCAACCGGCACCGCCCGTTGCGCCACCAGGCCACCTTCAGCAGGCCCGGGATCTGGCGGACCAGGGCCGCATCGGTGAGGCACGCGAGCTTTGCCTGCAACACCTGCGGGCACAGCCGCGTTCGGCAGATGCCTTCTATCTGCTGGGTGTGCTGCATGCGGCGGAGGGTGACACGACGGCAGCGGCCGAAGTGTTGCGCAAGGCCGTCTATCTGCAGCCCGATCATCAGGATGCCCTGATTCAGTTGGCCCTGCTGGCGGATCGTCGCGGTGATCGTGACGGCGCCAGGCGTTTGCGTGCACGCGCTGCCCGTGTGGCCGGGCACGGCAATGAGACCGGCCATGGTTGAGCGCGTCTTCCACACCCCTACCGGCGGTGACTGTTGGAACCAGATCGGTGTCTGGGCAATAGGTGGCGGCACTTGCCCGCGCCTGGAGGAGACCGGCCATTGCCGTAATTGCGAGGTATTCACCCATGCCGGGCGTGGGTTGCTCGATCGTCCCATTCCCCCGGGGCTGGTGGATGAGCGCACCAGCCAGTACGCGCAGGAGGGCAAGGCCGGTGAGGCGGAGAGGTTCTCCATTACGGTGTTCCGCATCGGTTCGGAATGGCTGGCACTGCGCACCAACAGTGTCCAGGAGGTGACCGAGCACCGCCCGGTGCATCGTCTGCCCCATCGCAGCAATCGCAAGCTGCTGGGTGTGACCACCATCCGGGGGGAGCTGTATCTGACCCTGTCCCTGGCCGAATTGCTTGGCATCGGCCCGGGCGATGGCACGGAGTCCACCGGCGGCCGGCTGGTGGTGCCGCGTCATATCGTCATGCGCCGGGGGGAGCACAGTTATGCCTTCGGTGTCGATGAGGCGCTCGGAGTCTACGATGTGCGTGTCGACCAGTTGCAGCCGGTTCCCGGCACCCTGGAAAAAGCCAGTGTCCGCTTCGTCGAGTCGCTGGCCGAGGTGGCGGGCCATTCGGTGGGGCTGCTGGACGAAGAACTGCTGGTGTACGGGTTTTCACAGGCACTGACATGAGCGGCGCTGGAGACAACGGCATTCAGTCCATGCGCGACCTGTTGCGGCAGGAGGGGGCGGCGCAGCTGAAGATCCTGCATTCGCGGCTTGCGGCACTGCGCACCGGCAAGGAGATCCCCGGCCATCTCGATGCCCTGGCGCAGGCCGCCCATTCGATCATGAGCGGGGCGCGCCTTGCCGCGGCCATCTCCGTTGAGCAATTGGCCGGCAAGCTGCAATCCGTGTTCCTGGGGCTGCGTGCCAAGGGCATCGAGCCTGACGGGGATGAGATTGCAGAGCTGGTTCAGGCGGTGGATGGCCTGGCTGCCCTGCTGGAATCCGATGACGCGGAAGTTCCGGATGACACCCTCAGTGCGCTGCTGGAACGTGTGGGGGACGCCGGGGAGGATATGCCGCCCACGGAGGTGGAGGAGGCGCAGTCTCCTCCACCAGCGGCCAGCGAGGAAGCGGGTGGCGACACCATGCGCGATCTTTTGCGCATGGAGGTGGAGACCCAGGCGCAGGTGCTGACCGACAATCTCCTCGAAGTGGAGAGGGGCAACGCCACGCCGCGGCATCTGGAGGCGCTGATGCGTGCCGCCCATTCGGCCAAGGGAGGAGCGCGCATCGCTGGCGTGGAGGATGCCATGCGCCTGGCCCATGCCATGGAGGATCTGTTCGTTGCCGCGCAGAAGGATGAGATCAGCCTTGGCAGCGTTCACGTGGACCTGTTGCTGCACTGTGTCGACACCCTCAACGCCATTGCCCACGAGCAGCCCCATGACGATGTGGACCGGTTGGTGGATACCGTGCGCGGCATTCTTGCCGGTGAGGAACCGCAGATCGAGTTGCCGCCCCGTGGTGGTGCGGAGCAAGCCACGGCCATCGGCCCCGGTGGCGCGGCGGAGGCCGCGCCGGTTGTGGGTGAGAAAGACGGGGTTGTCCGGGTCAGTGCCGACAGCATGAACCGTCTCATGGGACTTTCCGGTGAGCTGACCATGGAGACACGGCGGGTACAGGGTATCCGTCAGAACATGCTGCAGACCTATCGCCGTGCGCGCGCCCTGCGCCGCTCGGTGGACAGTCTCAAGGAGCGTCTGGCCAGCTATCGGCTGGACAATGAAGTACGCAGCCAGTTGCTGGATCTGGAGCGGCAGGTGATCGGGCTCGGTGAGCGCTGCGCCAGTGATATGGCGGCGGTGGAAGGCTATGAGCATCGCACCGGCAATCTCGCCCAGCGCATGTACAACGAAGTGGTCCACCATCGCATGCGGCCTTTCGGCGAGGGCGTACAGCGTTTTCCGCGTCTGGTGCGTGATCTCTGTCAAACTCTGGGGCGCAAGGCGGAACTGCACATCCGTGGTGAGAAGACCCCGGTGGACCGTGAGATCATCGAGCGGCTGAACGTGCCGCTGACCCACCTGATCCAGAACGCCCTGGATCACGGTATCGAGCCACCGGAGGAACGGCGCAGGGCGGGTAAGCCGGAGACCGGCCTGATCCGCCTGTCGGCGCGCCACAGTTCCGGGCGCCTGTCGCTGGTGCTGGAGGACGACGGGCGTGGCATCGACCTGGATGGCTTGCGGGCCAGCATCGTCGAGCGCGGCCTGGCCAGCAGCGGGATGGTGGAGGCCATGAGCGAGGGGGAACTGCTGGATTTCCTGTTCCTGCCCAAGTTCTCGCTCAAGGATGAGGTCAGTCATATCTCGGGGCGCGGTGTCGGCCTGGATGTCGTCCACACCATGGTGCAGGAGGTGCGTGGCACCATTCACATCAGCACCCGCCCCGGCCAGGGTACCCGCCTGGAGCTCAAGCTGCCCATCACTCTGTCGGTGGTCCGTTCACTGCTGGTGGACATCGACCAGGAAACCTACGCATTCCCCATTGCCCGTATCGAGCGCATCCTGCAATTGTCCACCGAGGACATCCACCGCGTGGAGAACCGCGATTATTTCGAGCTGGCCGGGCAGGCGGTGGGACTGGTGGATGCACGGCAGGTGCTGGACCTGGGGGGCGAGGGACAACGGGGAGATGAATTGCATGTGGTAGTCATTGCCGGCCATGGTCAGATCCATGGCCTGGTGGTGGATGAACTGCTGACCGAGACCGACCTGGTGGCAACCCCCCTGGACCCGCGCCTGGGCAAGGTGCCGGACGTGAGTGCCGCGGCGGTGCTGGAAGATGGCGGCCTGGCGCTGATATTGGATGTCGACGATCTGATCACCAGCATCGAGAAAATCGTTACCGGTCAGGGGCTGCGCCACCTCGATACCGGCGGCGGGGACGATAGGGCGGTCCGGCGCAAGCGTGTGCTGGTGGTGGACGATTCCATCACCGTGCGCGAGGTGGAACGGAATCTGTTGATCAATCAGGGATACGACGTGCAGGTGGCCGTGGACGGCATGGACGGCTGGAATGCCTTGCGCATGGGCAATTTCGATCTGTTGATCACCGATGTGGACATGCCGCGCATGGATGGCATCGAGCTGGTCAACCACGTCCGTGGGGATGCCCGCTACAAGGAACTGCCGGTGATGATCGTCTCCTACAAGGATCGTGACGAGGACCGCATGCGTGGTCTGGAGGCGGGCGCCGATTATTACCTCACCAAGGGCAGCTTCCATGATGAGACCCTGGTGGAGGCCGTGGCCAGTCTGATAGGAGAACCGGAATGAGAGTGGCACTGGTCAATGATCTGGCCATGAGCAATGTGTTCCTGCGCCGGATCATCGAGGATATCGGTGACTGCGAGATTGCCTGGGAGGCCGGCAATGGCGCCGAGGCGGTGGAGATGTGCCGCCGGGACCGTCCCGATCTGATCCTCATGGACCTGGTCATGCCGGTGATGAACGGCGCCGATGCCACCCGCATCATCATGAAGCAGAATCCTTGCGCCATCCTGCTGGTCACCGCCGGCGTGGCGAAGAACGCATCACTGGTATTCGAAGCCCTGGGCGCCGGGGCACTGGATGCGGTGGACATGCCCGCGCAGAACGAACCGGCGAGCATCGATGCCCTGATCCGGAAGATTCGCACCGTACGCAAACTGATCGTTTCGGAACGGCGTACGCCGTCCCCCGTGCACAGACGTGCAAAGGATGCCGGCGGGGATGGCATGTTGGTGGCCATGGGTGCCTCTACCGGTGGTCCTGCAGTGCTCAAGACCATCCTCAACCGCTTGCCGGGGGATCTGCCCGCCGCCGTGGTGATCGTGCAGCACGTCGATCAGCAGTTTGCCGCCGGCATGGCGTCCTGGCTGGATCAAGACTGCGCCATGCCGGTGCGGGTGGTCGAGGAGGGTGAACCGCCGCTCCCCGGAACGGTATGGCTGGCCTGCACCAATGATCATCTGGTGATCGACCGTGAGCAGCGCCTGCGCTACACCGAGCACCCCCAGGATGTGGTCTACCGGCCATCCATCGATGTCTTCTTTGCCAGCGCGGCACTGCATTGGAGGGGCGATATCATCGGCGTATTGCTCACCGGCATGGGACGGGACGGCGCGCGCGGACTGCTGGAGCTGAACCGGTTGGGGCATTACACGATGATTCAAGATCAGGCCAGCTCTGCCGTCTACAGTATGCCCAGGGCGGCAATGGAACTGGGGGCAGCCCGCAAGCAACTTACCCCGGAAGAGATCGGCGGCATGATCAGCACTTTGGTCCAAGGTGTCGACCAGCCATCCGCCTGGAGGAAGCGATAGTGACTGGACAGACCCATAGCGTGGGTGTCACGCTCGAAACCCCGAAAGACCTGCATTGCATGGTGTTGCTGGTGGACGACCAGTCGATCGTTGCCGAGGCCCTGCGCAGCATCGTCGACCCCCTGCCCGACATCGATTTCCATTATGTCTCCGAGCCGGCCGATGCCATTCGCACGGCGGAGGAGATCCATCCCACGGTGATCCTGCTGGATCTGGTGATGCCCGGGATCACCGGCACCACCCTGCTGCGCTACATGCGCGCCAACCCCAATACCCGCGACATACCGGTGGTGGTGCTGTCCACCAAGGAAGACGCGGAGATGAAGGCCAGCGCCTTCGCCGCCGGTGCCAATGATTACCTGATCAAATGGCCGGAGAGCGTGGAACTGCTGGCCCGTATCCGCTACCACTCCAGCTGGTATCTGCACATGCTGCAGCGTGACGAGGCCTTCCAGGCCCTGCGCGAGAGCCAGAAAAAACTCGCGGACACCAATCTGGAACTGCGCCGCCTGGCCTCGGAGGCGGAAGCGGCCACCCGTGCCAAGAGCGATTTCCTCGCCGCCATGAGCCATGACATCCGCACGCCCATGAACGCCATTCTCGGCATGGGTGAACTGCTCAGCGAGACGGATCTCGACCCCGAGCAGCGGCAGTACACCGATCTCATCACCAAGGCCGGCGAGAGTCTGCTGGCGTTGATCAACGATATCCTCGATCTGTCCAAGATCGAGGCCGGTCAGCTGGAACTGGAGAACGCCGCCTTCGACCTGCATGAACTGGCCAGCAACACGGTGGATATCCTCGCCGTGCAGGCGGAGCGGAAAAACGTCACCATGATCTGCGACATCCATGACGACGTGCCTCGGCAGGTCATGGGTGATTCCCAGCGTTTGCGGCAAGTGTTGCTCAATCTGCTTGGAAATGCCGTCAAATTCACTGAAAAAGGACATATTTCGCTTTCGATCCGGCGTCAGGGGAGTGATGAGTACCTGTTTTCGGTAGCCGACACCGGGGTTGGGATTCCGGTGGAACGGCTGGAGCAGATCTTCCACCCCTTCGTCCAGGCCGAGGCCTCCACCAGCCGCCGTTTCGGTGGATCGGGGCTGGGCCTGACCATCTGCCGCCGCCTGGTGGATGCCATGGGCGGGCGGATCTGGGTGGAAAGCGAGAGCGGACAGGGCAGCACCTTCTTCTTCACCGCGCGCCTGCCGGAGGTGGCCGTGCAGGTCACGGGTGATGAGCAGCAGGCACGCCGGGAAGGGGGCACGGATCAGACCACGGCCAATGTCCTGCTGGTGGAGGATTCGCCGACCAATCAATTGGTCATCAAGGCCTTTCTCGGCAAGGGGGGGCACCGGGTGACCATTGCCGACAATGGCGCCGTCGGTTACGAGAAATTCAAGGAAGGTGGCTATGACGTGGTGCTGATGGACATGCACATGCCGGTGATGGACGGTTACGAGGCCGTCCGGCGTTGCCGCCAATGGGAGCAGGAACAGGGATTGAAACCGACCCCCATCGTCGCCCTCACCGCCGCGGCAATGAAAGAGGACACCGACAAGGCGCTGGAGGCGGGTTGTGACCTGCATGTATCCAAGCCGGTGCGCAAGGATCATCTGCTGGAGGTGATCAGCCGCCTAGAACCTGATCAATGTCTTGGGAAACTCTGATCCGGTCGCTACGTGCCCCGATCAGAGTCACCTCCCGGGGGGATTGCCTATTGGGGGAAGGATGGAAATCAATAGCTTACGCGAACGCGGATGCACCCCTTCTCCCAAACCCCCATCCCCCGGTACTTGTTCAGAGGTTCCCTTGCACTCTGCATCCCCTCTGAACCCACGGATTCAGGTGGAAATCCGCCTGAGGACGACCAGCCCGGCACGACCATCGCGCCCCCGGGTACAACATTGGGGCCCGTTGTCCAGACTCCCGGCATAGATAGTAGAATACGCCGCCATCGGCAGATACTCCGCAGAGGCCGGACATGACCAAACACATCGGCATTCTTACCGCCGGCGGTGACAGCCCCGGCCTCAATGCCGCCATTCGTGGCGTCGGCAAGGCGGCCCTGGGCGAATACGGCATGCAGGTGATCGGTTTCCGTGACGGCTTCCGTGGCCTGGTGGAGAATCGCACCGTGCGCCTGGAAAGCGGCTCCCTGTCGGGCATCCTCACCATCGGCGGCACCATTCTCGGTACCAGCCGCGACAAGCCGCACAAGATGAAGGTGGGGGGCCGGGTCCAGGACATGACCGATGTCATCGTCGAGAACTACCGGGCCAATCACCTCGATGCCCTGGTCTGTCTCGGTGGTGGGGGTACGCAGAAAAACGCCCTGCAACTGATGCACAAGGGGCTCAACGTAATCACCCTGCCGAAGACCATCGACAACGACGTCTTCGGCACCGACACCACCTTCGGTTTCGATACCGCCCTTGGCATTGCCACCGATGCCATCGACCGTTTGCACAGTACCGCTCACAGCCACCATCGCATCATCGTGGTGGAGATCATGGGTCACCGCGCCGGTTGGCTGGCCCTGGGCGCGGGTATTGCCGGTGGCGCCGATGTGATCCTGCTGCCGGAAATTCCCTACAGCATCGACAGCGTGGCCGAGGCGGTGTTGCAGCGCATGAAGAGCGGCAAGAATTTCAGCATCGTCGCCGTCGCGGAAGGCGCCATGTCGGTGGAGGAGGCGGCGCAGATGCAGGCCGCCCGGCAGCGTTTGCAGGAGGCCATCGACAGCGAGGACAAGCGGGCGCGCAAGCAGGCCAAGGCCGCGATCCGTGCCCTGGAGGCGCGGCGCGGCGACCACACCCTGCAACTGGCCCGGCAGTTGGAGGAGCGTACCGGCCTGGAGAGCCGGCCCACCATCCTCGGCCATTTGCAGCGGGGCGGTACACCGTCCGCCGCCGATCGCCTGCTGGCCACCCGCCTGGGCACGGCCTGCGCCGACCTGATCCAGCAGGGTGTCAGTGGTGTCATGGTGGCCGCCCGCGGAGATGGCACCGAGGCCATGCCCCTGGAAGAGGTGGCGGGGCGCAAGAAACTGGTGCCGCTGGATCATCCCTGGATCGAGAGCGCGCGGCGGGTGGGGACGAATCTGGGAGACTGACAGCCTGTCTATTTGGCGGGCGCGGTGATTCGCGTCTTTTGCGGATCCTCATCCTTCGATCCGGTTGGCGATCCCGCGTCAATCCCACACGTCCGTGCTCAGATACCGTTCCCCGGTATCCGGCAATATGGCCAGCAGCACCTTGCCCCGATAGTCGTCCCTCCGCGCCAGGCGGATCATGCCCGCTACCGCCGCCCCGGATGAGATGCCGGCGAAGATGCCTTCCTCCCGTGCCAGGTGGTGCGTGGCCTGGTAGGCCTCTTCGGTGCTGATGGGCAGGATTTCCTCGTAGATGGAAGTGTCCAGGGTGGCGGGGATGAAGCCCGGCGCCGTGCCCATGATCTTGTGTTTGCAGGCCACGCCCCGGGAGAGGATGGGAGAATCGGCCGGCTCCGTGGCGATGATCCTCAGATGGGGATTGTATTCCTTGAGGAAACGGCCGACGCCGGAAATGGTGCCGCCGGTACCGGTGGTGCAGACCAGTGCATCCAGCTGTTCACCGAAGTCCACCCAGATCTCGTCGGCCGTGCTCTTGTGGGCGCCCGGGTTGGCGGGATTGAAATGCTGGCCGACGAAGAACCAGCCCTTTTCCTCCGCCAGCCGTTTGGCCTCGTCGATGGCCCCCTTCGTTCCCTTTTCCGCCGGGGTCAGGATCAATTCACCGCCGTACGCCCGCAGGATCTTCTTGCGTTCCTCGCTCATGTCCTCCGCCATGGTGAAAACGGCGCGGTAACCACGTACCGCCGCCACCATGGCCAGGCCGATCCCCGTATTGCCGGACGTGGGTTCGATGAAGGTATCCCCCGGTTTCAGCAGGCCGCGCCGCTCGGCATCGAGGATCATGTTCAGCGCCGGCCGGTCCTTGACCGAGCCGGCCGGGTTGAAGCTTTCCAGCTTGACCCACAGCTCGGCCGCCTGGATGTGGGCGACACGGTTGAGGCGGATGACCGGCGTGTTGCCGATGGTCTGGAGGATATCGTCGTATTTCATTTTTCGCCTGTCTTGAGGAACCTCTGAACAAGTACCGGGGGAAGGGGTGCACCTTATGTTAATCGTAAGTCATTGATTTACATCCTTCCCCCAATAGACAACTCCCTGCAAGGGGACTCTGATCGGGGCGCGTAGCGACTTGATCAGAGGCTCCTTGAAGCCTGAAACGGGGCGCAT